>JBDSNC010000017.1:0-3944 GCA_039915545.1 Luteolibacter sp. | reverse complement strand
CGTCGCCTTCCTTTTCGAAGCCGCGCGGAATCTCACCCTCGCGGGTAGTCTCGAAGTCGATGGTGAGGATGGGCTCCAACTTGGACTTGGGTGCGGCATCGACCGTGAAGGATGTTAGGAAAATGCAGGCGGTGGTGAGACGGGCATTCATGGAGACTTGTGTTTGATGTGTCAGGCTGAGATGGACGAAATTCATAAACCATCGCCGACCGGAATGGCACCCACTTTTTGAGATTTTCGTTACTCCTAGGGGGTGAAACAACAATCCCCATAACGAGGGATTGGCGGGAGATCGGTGGATCTCTACGATTGAAGATCGCCCCGACCATCGTGCAGGAAACCGAATGAAAACCTCTTCTCTGTTTCGCTCCTGATCCGCCACGTTTCGTCAGCCGCAGGACCTGTCACGCGCATCCGGGTCGTCCGGCTCCCTGACGTGCCAGACCAGCGGTGACCGAGATTATTGATTTCCCGCACAATTCTATCAAAATCCATGATGCGCATCATCTGCTGTCTAACTACCCTGGTCCTTCTCGCTGTGTCTTCGCCCGCCGCCGAAACTCCCCGGGAGCGGCTGCTGATGGACTCCAACTGGCGCTTCTCCCTCGGCCACGCCACGGATGTGGCGAAGGACTTCGATCACGCTACCGGCCAGTTTTCCTACTTTGCGAAAACCGGATTCGGATCGGGCGCGTCCGCTGCCAAATTCGATGACAGCGGCTGGCGCAAGCTCGATCTGCCACACGACTGGGCGGTGGAGCTTCCTTTCAACGAACGCGGCAGCAACAGCCATGGCAACAAGGCGATCGGCCGGAATTTTCCGGAAAACAGCGTCGGCTGGTACCGCAGGAAGTTCACCGTTCCCGCGTCAGACCTCGGCAAGCGCGTCAGTGTCGAGTTCGACGGCGTGTTCCGCGATTCCATTGTCTGGATCAACGGCCACTACCTCGGCACGGAGGAGAGCGGATACAGCGGCTTCTCGCGCAACCTAACGGAGTATCTGAACTACGGTGGTGAAAACGTCATCGCCGTGCGGGCCGACGCCTCGTTGGAGGAGGGCTGGTTCTACGAAGGCGCGGGCATCTATCGCCACGTGTGGCTGGTGAAAACCGATCCGCTGCATGTCGAGCAGGAAGGCACGTTCGTCACTTCCGAGCTGAAGGAAAACGCCGCCTATGTGACCGCCCGCGTGGCGGTGGTGAACGAGGGCGACGCCGACGCCGGTTTTGAGATCAGCGAAACGATTCTCGATGCCGCGGGTGCCACTGTCGCTTCCACGAAGGCGAAGCCGCTCACGCTCCGCGCCGGCGAGCGCGGCGAGTTCAGCGACGTGTTGCCCGTTTCCAATCCCAAGCTGTGGTCCATCGAAACGCCGAGCCTCCATCAGCTCGTCACCACCATTACTTCCGCAGGCAAGGTGGTGGACCGCTATGAAACAAAATTCGGCATCCGCTCGATCCGCTTCGATGCCAAGGAGGGCTTTTTCCTCAACGGCAAGCATGTGAAACTCAAGGGCACGGACAACCACCAGGACCATGCGGGCGTCGGCGCAGCCATCCCCGATGCCTTGCAAGATTACCGCATCGCCAGGCTCAAGGAGTTCGGCTGCAATTTCTATCGGGCCTCGCACAACCCGCCGACACCTGAGCTGCTAGACGCCTGCGACCGCCTCGGCATGTTGGTCATCGACGAGAACCGTCTCACCGGTACGACCGATTTCCACTACGATCATCTCAAGCGGCTCATCGTCCGCGACCGCAATCATCCCTGCGTGGTCCTTTGGTCGATCGGCAACGAAGAGTGGAAAATCGAGGGGGGCGAGGAAGGAGTGCGGATCGCCACCACTATGCAGCGTTGGGTGAAACAACTGGACTCCACACGGCCGGTCACCGCCGCCATCAGCGGCGGCTGGGGTGGGGGATTTTCGAAGGCCATTGAGGTCGCCGGATTGAACTATATCGACAACATGAAGAAGGGCGGTTTCACGACCGACCAATGGCATGAACGCCATCCCGATCAACCGATCGTCGGCACCGAGGAATGCGCCTTCACCCAGACCCGCGGGATTTATTTCGACGACCGCGAGCGCTGCCACCTGAATGCCTATGACTGGGATCCGAGCGATTGGGGGTCGAATCTGGAGGCCGCGTGGTCGCACTACGCCGAGCGGCCGTTCCTCTCGGGCATGTGCATCTGGACCGGCTTCGACTATCGCGGCGAACCGACGCCCTTCAATTGGCCGGCCATCGCATCGCAGTTCGGCATCCTCGACCTCTGCGGGTTTCCGAAGGATGGCATGTTCTATCTGAAATCCTGGTGGACCGACGAACCGGTGCTGCACGTTTTCCCGCATTGGAACTGGCAGGGCAGGGAAGGCCAGGAAATCCGCGTCTGGGCGCACTCCAACTGCGAAGAAGTGGAGCTTTTCCTCAACGGCCAAAGCCTTGGCCGCAAGACGATGACGAAAAACTCCCACCTCGAATGGCCGGTGAAATACGCGCCCGGCACTCTGGTCGCGAAGGGCTACAAGGGCGGCAAGGAAATCCTAACAAGCAAGGTCGAGACGACGGGCAATGCGGCGTCGATCCAACTCGCCCCGAATCGCTCCAAGCTCGCCGCCGATGGCGCGGACGTCGCTGTCATTGCCGTGCGGGTGACCGACGGGCATGGGAGGGGTGTGCCAACGGCGGGGCAGGAGATTCGCTTCGATCTCAGCGGTCCCGGAAAGATCATTGGCGTGGGTAATGGCGATCCTGCTTCGCACGAGCCGGATCAGTTCATCGCGACGAAGGAGACCCCGTCGCCTGTTTGGCGGCGCAGCCTCTTCAACGGCCTCGCGCAAGTCATCGTGCAAACCACCGGCGAACCCGGCGAGATCAAGCTGACCGCCGCTTCCGCCGGTCTCGCTCCGGCGACCTCGGTCTTGCATTCACAACCCGCCACGCCGCAGCCATCCGTCCCCTGATTTCCCCAATTCGTAACATGAAAAATCCAGCCCTGATTTCCGCCAGCCTTCTCCTCGGCCTCGCGGCGGAGGCCTCCGCCGCCGAGCTTCACCCGCTCTTCCACGACCACGCCGTCCTCCAGAGCGACTGCCGCGTCCCGGTCTGGGGCACCGCGCGGGATGGGGAAAAAATCACCGTCAGCTACGCCGGACAGACCGTGATCGCGGAGGGGAAAAACGGCGCGTGGAATGCCTGGCTCCAGCCCATGAAGGCGGATGCCACCTCGCGCACCCTCACCGTCCATGGCGACAACACACTTGAGATTTCCGACATCCTTGTCGGCGAGGTCTGGATCGCCAGCGGACAGTCTAACATGGAACGCCAGCTCGGCTTGCGCGCCGGGCAGAAGCCGATCACAAACTGGGAGCAGGAGGTCGCGGCGGCGAATTACCCGCAGATCCGCCAGTTTTATGTGACTCAGACCAAATCGCTCACGCCCCAGACCACGGTGAAGGGAGCATGGACGGTTTGTTCTCCGCAAACGGCCGGGGATTTCTCCGCCGTCGGCTACTTTTTCGCACGCGATCTCTTTGCCTCAAGAAAGGTGCCGGTGGGAATCATTCACAGCTCATGGGGCGGCACCCCGGCGGAGGCGTGGACGAGTGAAGCCGCGCTGCAAAAGCTGCCGGACTTCGCCGTACCGCTTGCGGACGTGAAGCAGCTCGTCTCCGATCCCGATCTGGCACGTCGCAGGGGGCAGGCCAAACAGACCGAGTGGTTCGAAAAAGTGGACCCCGGCTCGAAGCCCGGCGCGGCGTGGAGCGCGGCGGCATTGGACGAAGGCGATTGGAAATCCATGACCCTCCCGGCGTTTCTGGAAAGCGCGGGTTATCCGGACTTTGACGGAGTCTTCTGGTTGCGGCGCACCATCGAGCTGCCGGAAAACTGGGACGGCGGCGATGCCGAACTGCATCTCGGCGCGGTGGACGACATGGACAC
>JBDSNC010000009.1:0-63744 GCA_039915545.1 Luteolibacter sp. | reverse complement strand
CCATTTGTGGGGAGGCGGCACCGGGAAAAAGCGGGGTGGGAGGGGTGGGCTTGGGGAGGGATGAGACGCATTCCGTTGTGGCTATAACGTTACAACAGGATTGTTACCTACGGAGCGCTGCCTTGTGCAATGCCAGTATCCATAATGGTCGGCTGGCTTGGTAAGCGGTCGGCAAGGACGATTGAACGGCTGCCGGACGCGCCGCCAGTCCGTCGGAAAAATCATGAGAGCGGGACCATTTCACGGAGGCACCGGACGCGCGGCTTTTGAAAATCGACTTGACGAGCGCATTTGTGGTCAAATTTCCAATTGAGCGGTCGATTTTGGCGGATTTCCGGCAATTCCTGACGCCGTTGGAAATAATAAATTCTTACTTCGACTTCCGCCGGAATATCTTGTTAGCATTTGGTTATAAACCAACTCCATGACCCTGCCTGACAGATTGGATTCAGGAGATCCGCCGTTCACCCACCGCCAAGGGGTTTTCGTGATGCTTGCGACGGCCGCGGCGTGTTTTCTCGGGCTCTGGTTTCTAAAGGTGGGAGGCAGGTCGATCAGCCCGATGTGGCCGGCGGCAGGGATTTCGATGGCGATTTTCTTCCACTTCGGATGGCGGGCCGCACCGTGGGTGGTGCTTGGCTACCTGTCGGTGTGGACCTACATCGTTCCGAGCCGACAGACGTGGCCGATCCTGCTGATTCCGTTCACCTATCCCTTCGGGGCCTGGCTGGTGAGTCTGGCGACCCATCGAAACCAACGGACGGTGGCCATCAACCGTTCTGCGATGTGGCCGGTCGCACGGAGTTATCTGGGAGCGCCCATCATTTGCTCGCTGCCCACTGCGCTGGTCACCACCTGGACATTCACATCGAGTGGAAGGTTTCCTGCCGACAGCGTGGGGACGACACTTTTTCTGATCGTCATGGCACACGCGCACGGCATCATTGCTTTCGGGACGCTGGGCGTCCACATGCTGCAGCAAGATTTCAATCTCGCGGACTTCAAAAAATCATGGAACGGCGTGCTCGCGGGAGTCGCCGCGCTGGTGGTCATGGGGTTGGCGTTCGGTGGTTTTTTCGATCAGTTCATCAGCCCGAGTTCCTCGATTTTCCTGCCATTTCCGTTGCTGGTGATGGCGGCGGTCTGGCTGCCACCCGCGCCGATTTCGCTGCTGGTGGCCTTGTGGTGCGTGCTCTCCACAGCGCTGGTCTGCTACGGGCAGGGGCCGTTCGTGGTCGGAGCGCCCGGAGGTCAATCCGTGAATCCTGCGGAAATCGCGCTCTACAACGTGGTGATGGCCTCAGTCGCCTATCTGGTTTCCGTCGGTTCCTCCCACCTGCTGAGGCAGTTGAATCTCAATCAGATCGCGTTGACCGCGGCGGGCATCGAGCTTTGGGAGTGGGACGCGAAAAGCGGATTTTCCTGGGTCCAGAGCAATCCCGCCAGCGACTATCTGAGGGAGACTCCGGCAGGGTGGCGCGATGAGGAAATGTTGGGAAAACTGGCTGGCGCCCCGCACGGCAACGCCCTGATTGCCGATTCCTGGCGCTCACGGATCCAAGGCGGAAATCCGTTTCAGGAAGAGGAATCGCCCGCCCTGATTTTCGAATCCGCAGGCCGCATCCTGCGGCGCGGGCTTGATGGCCGGCCGACCGAAGCGATCGGGCTGCTGCAGGACATTTCCGCGCTCCAGCGGGCGGAGGAGGCGCTCGTCGCCCTCGGCTATCAGAAGGCGAAGCTCCGCAGCCTGCAGGCGAAGCTGACGCCACATTTCCTGTTCAACTCGCTCAACGTCATCCACGCGCTCGTCCACATCGACCCGAAAAGCGCCGACGAAGCCATCACCTCCCTCGCCAGCCTCCTCCGCAGCAACCTGCGGACCACGGAAAACACCCTCATCGCCCTCAGCGAGGAACTCGAGCGCATCCGCGAGCTGCTCCACCTCGCCAAGCTGCGCTTCGGCGACCGCATTCTCACCCGGATCCGCATCCCGGCCGAGCTCATGGACACGCCGGTGCCGCCGATGCTGCTGCTCAATCTCGTCGAAAACGCCATCACCCACGGCATCGGAAATCTGGAGGACGGGGGCATGATCACCATTACCGCCAAGGCCACCGAAGAGCAGATCCGCATCTCCGTCCGCAACACCGGGACACTTCCTGAATATGCCGTGCGAGGTGTCGGCACGCAGGACGCGTTGCAACGGCTCGAAATGCTGTTCGGCGGCCGGGCCAGGTTCTCACTTTCCCAGATGGATGAAAAAACCGTCGCCGCCGAGGTCGATCTCCCGCTTCCCCACCCACTGTACCCATGAGCACGAATTCCTCTTCGATCAGTTTCCTCATTGTTGATGACGAGGACCTCGCGCGCGCCGAGCTGTGCCGTCAGATCGGCGGACTGCTTCCCTCCTTCATCGGCATCGAGGCGCGCAACACCAATCAGGCGAGGGAACTGCTGCTCAGCCACCGTGTCGACGGCGTGTTCCTTGATCTCGAAATGCCCGGCGGCCACGGCATGACCTTCCTGCCGGAAATCCGTGCCATGGGCGTGCCCGTCGTGGTGGTCACCGCGCACGAGAATTTCGCCGTCGATGCCTTCGATGGCGACGCCACCGACTACCTGCTCAAGCCTATCGAAAAATCCCGCCTCGCCCGCGCTCTGGCGAGGATCCGCCGGACCGACAAAAATCTCGATAGCAACCTCATCGTCCTCGGCGACCAGAGTAACTGCTGGCCGCTCCATTCCGAGGAAATCATCATGGCCGAGTCCGAGGGCAGCTACGTCATGCTCCATCTGAAAGACCGCAAGCCCATCCTGCTCACCCGCAGTCTCAAGGAAATCGAGCACCTTCTGAACGACAACCTCTTCGTCCGCGCCAACCGCAGCCAGATCGTCCAGCTCCACTGCCTCAAACAGATCCGCCGCCGCGACGGCGGTGCCTTCACCGCCGAGCTCGACGGCCACGGCACCATCGAGTTTTCAAGACGCCAGTCGCAGGCGTTCCGGCAGAGATTCGGATTCTGATTTTTTCGACCCGCGAGGGCTCACTCCATCTATCATCAAAAGCCCATTACTCCACTGGCATCCTCTGGAAACCGCCTACAACGGCCTCGGTTGAAAAGCCCCGGACGTGACACAGGCATTCCTGCCTGTTCTTCCTATCACCGCAAACCGTCCACTTTCCGTTGGCCGGTCCGACAGGAACCAGACAAAAAGGTGCGATGAATTATCAGAACCACTTTTTCAAATGAATCAACCGAGGAATTGAAGTTGAAAATGTTAGTCCGAGTGGGTCCCACTTACCGCCCATTTACGTGGCCTGAACAGTGAGGTCATAGAAGCGTTACTTCAGTAACTCACGCAGGGCATCATGTGCGGCTGGTTCATTTTGTTCCACCGGGAGTTTTTGAATGATCTCCGCAACCATTTTGCCACCATTCCCATCGTAGTTTTTCAGAAATGCGGCGAAATCCTCAGACGCCTTTTCATCCGCATGATCGCTCACGATTCTGAGAATCAGCAATTTCACAGTCCTCCCCTCGATTCCTGCGAGGAGACCGTAGGCATTCATCTCCACTGCCGAGGCCGCATGTTCCGCTGCCAGACGGGTGCGCATTTCCGTTGATGCGATGAAGGCCTCACCTGATACCAGCTTGGCAGGTTGGGCCTTCTGCCATTCTCCATCAGGCCAGTCCGCCTGATTGTAAGCCAATGTGGATAGTGCTTTCTCGCCAGGAAAAATCCGGCCGTCGTCGCCAGCCCTGCCACTTTGCCATGCCATCACCTCCCGCACCCGCAGCCATGTGCCGGGCTCGGCTTCGGCAGTTAGCCCACCGGCCGGTCCCGTGGAAATCACCCGGTCCACCGCATTCAGAGCCAGAACCGTTGAAACTGTTGCGGTCGTATTCACGCAGCCGGAACCCATCCTCGCAGCCACCACCCGATGTGGCCCGATCCTGTATTCGTGGATGGAGCATGCGCCGGCGACAACAGTGCGCAGCGGTTTTCCCGCAACCTGCTCAAATTCAGCCTTATCGGAGTCCAACGCGTAAAACCACGCGACCGTTCCGGCACTGGTAATGCCGCCCATCATGAACAGCACGCATGTTATGGTAGAAATAAGTGACAGAATATTCACACAATCAGATAGCTTGGTTCTTGCCATGTCCGGACTCTATCACTATCTCTCATCCGTGCAACGAAATTGGAACCGCCGCAAGTTTGTCACCACCGGCCTGAGTGCTGCTGGAGTCGTTCTCGTCGGGGGCCTGATTGAAACGAAAGCAAAACGCCTCACCCGCGGTTGCATTCGTTTATTGCCGGTCGAAGGCGTCGTTTACTCCGAGTCATTCACCCGCTTCATGGAGCGGGCGAAGTTCGACTCCGTGAGGGACGCCCTCGCATCCATCCGTGACCGCTCGCTTCCAGTGAGTGTCGCGCATATCAATTGCAAACGATCTTCATTGCCCCCTTCCAAGGGCGTCTAGGTCGGTGGTTTGCGAAAGCCGTCGTTCCGGGAACACCCGGACGGCGGCACATTTTCCTGATGGTGACAAAGAAAGCCTGTGACATCTCTCGGATCGAATCACTGGCGAAACATTCCCACTGAGATACCTCTGCCATGCCCAAGTCTATCACGAAGAACCGTAAGCGGAGGAACGGGATCGCGATTCAACCTGCCGGATTTTCAAAATCCCTGTGGGACGCGAGAAATCTGATATCGCTTGGCCAGAACGATCAGGGGCTGGCTTCCTTAAACCAGCTTGCCGTCTCTACCAAGAATCCCAAGCGGCGGGCAAAGATCCTTATGCTCGTTGGCGAGTCACAAGCCAAGCTTTCCCGCCACACCGAAGCCGCTGCGGCATACTCCCGTGCAATCGACTTCGCCAGACAGGCAGCAGACCTCGATCTTCTCCTTAGTTCCAGCTCTGGCCAGATTCGCTCCCTTCTTCGGTCCTTGCGAACTGACGAGGCGAAAACGGCAGCAGCTGGTCTCCTTGCCGAACTGGACAAGGCCCAGCAGGATTACCAGAAAATCCTCAATCTCACGCCAGCTCAGTTGGCCGCCAATGGCGTGGTCCAGGTAACCGCCCAACCGCCGCGCCCTACCGTAATTCTCTCCAAAATTGCCAATGCGTTTATCGAATCCGGCCTCATGGATGATGCGCGTGTTTTCCTTCAGAAAGCTCTGGTGCTCTCTCCCAATGGCGCAGCCCGCGCCCGTCAATCCCTGGCAAAACTTGCGCTCGCCTCTGATGATCCGGCACTTGCCGAGCGTTACGCTCGCGAGGCACTGTTGATGGGGCGCTTCCAAGCGAAAACCATTGCTGCCTGGCAGCTCTATCTTGATGCCCGCGCACGCCAGAATCTGGTGCCCATTCTCGAACCAGACGTTTTCGCCTCATTTCAGGCCAACGCAACCGGCCGCATTGCCAGTGCCTCGATTCAATCCATTACGAGAGTTCTCCGTGGACATGGAGACCCGCTATGGAAGGTGATCGCCCAAACTGCCATCACTTCGGCAAGCTTTGACCAAATCATCGGTACCGAGTTGGAAAAGATCATCCAGTCTGATACCAAACTTACGGGCTCTGAGGATCCTCGTTCCATCGCAGCCCGCTCATTGCGGCTGTTCCGCGCACCGAGCGTTTCAGCACAAGAGCAAGTTGCCCATGCGAAGGCTTACACCCAGTATTCGTTATTGGCATCGGACACTCCAAACGTGGCAGCAGTCATCAATCGTGCAGCATTCCGTTTTGGCGCGGACCATTCCTACGCAATACGCCACGCTATGGCTTTGGCGGCGATGCTCAGCCACCAACATGATATCGCACGTTCTTGGTTAATCTCACTCTTGGGAGATCTCACGCCGGGCACAGAAGCATGGGGCAAAGCCACTTGGGCGCTTGCGCGGATGGAGAGCCTTCTGAACCGAAACTCGGAAGCTGCTTCTGGTTATTTTCAAATTGCCGCGTCTCAACAAATACCCAGTCGTTTCCGTGTTCAGGCGATGGTGCGTGGTTTCAAATACTTGGTAGCATCGGGTGGCGCTGTCGATTTGCCTGCCATCACTGTTTCGATTCACTCGCTAATCACTGTGGTTGACGATTACCGGGTTGCATTGGATGCGGCCAGGCACCTGTCTTTGGCTGGTGACAGCTTCACACAACTCCGACAAGAGGCTGTAGACAAGGGGATGGCTATTGCCAACTACGCTATTGCCAATTCAACTCCTTACGAAGGTATTGTCATCCAAGAATACTTGGCACGAAAACAATATTGGGATCTGGGAGATACTAAAAACGTTGTCAAACGCTGGAAAGGCTTGTCGGTTTTGCAGAAATCAGAATATCAAGCGGTCGGCGGATCAATATGGTTTGAGTATCTAGCACTTGTATTCAAATCACTGGTCAGCGAAGAGCTGGAAGGAGAGGCATCCTCGTTGGCTGCTTCGATTGTTAACGGAGACAAATCAACTCCGGAAGGTTACGTGATTATTGGAAACGAATACGCTGAATGGTTGGAAATCCAGGGAAATCACACGGAAGCTCTCAAGTATTTCCAATGGATTGCCGCTGAGGTTCCTGGACACAGGAAAGCAGCACATGCACATTACATTTTGGCATTGAGATCCTACAAAAATGGAATGATAGATAGCGCCAAGGCTTCGGCATATTCTGTCAGAAAATGTTTTGGAAATCGCCCTGCCTTGTTAAGCGAATGGAAATTGGACTGCCGTGCGGCGCTGATTTTAAGCCGGCTCGGCTGCGCTGCTGATTTTTGCCAATATAAGTTGGAATTTGTGACCGAGCAGGAAAAATTCCTCGCATCGGAAATGCGCTGGTAATTGTCTTAATAACTAATTTTTTATCAATGAAGGGTAATAAACAACGAATTGGATTTGTAGTTTTAGTCATGATTCAAATTCTCAACGCGCAAACGACTAACACCCCGGATCCTTGCGGTGGCGCACCTTGGACCAGAAAGTCAAAATTGTTCGAATCAGGAAACGTAGCCATTCCCGGCAGCACTTCTTTGGTGAGTTATACCGCCCAATTGGAATGGGACCAAAAAGACCATAACGGGCACATATGCAAGTTGCGTAATCCAAAATTTACAGAGAATGGAACCAAAAAGAATCTTCCTACTCATATATTGAATACCGGATCAGATTTGCAAATGGACATCGAAATTGAGGGTTTCAGCGATGATTATTTTATCATTGACGTGACCATGGTTAATGCAGCGTCCTATGGTGCGGCGGTGGCAGGTTTTGTTCCAAATGGAACATCAACCACGGATGCGGAGGATGATCGTGTCGTGCATTGGACTTGGAAAGACACCGCCCAACCTAAGATTATTGAGATTACCGGAGGAGATGACGCCAATCAGATACAATTTAGTCATGAAAGCCCTCTGATTTGGGTGACGCGGGTGGTCGACTCTTCGGGGCACTCTGTTAACGTTAAGGATACGTCGGGAACACAAATCTATCCTGGTTACTTTCCTTTTCCCGGGGGGGGTATTACTCAGTCCTCTGGGGGATGGAATATAGAAAAAATTGTAACAACAAACTAGATTCAAATATTACCTTATGAAAAAGTGGTCATTATTTTCATATCTATTGATGTTGTCACTTCAAACGATTGTTATGGTATCATGTGAAAGAAGTGAGGCACTCAAGGAGATTGAAAAAAACGAGAAATTGCCTACGGAATCCCATGTAAGTCAAAAACCCGCAACCGACTACGAACATTTGATCATCGAGCCATATGAATCACTTTATACCCATGAAGTTGAAAGCGAGGTAAAGAGTATGATTCTAGCAAAAGATGATGAATTCATGGCGATCTATGGCGATTTCATAAGGAAAAATCCTGAATTTGCCGAAGTGAATGGAAATTTGCGGACTTTGTTTGATGGGGCGAAAGTGAGTATTACTCTAGGGAAAGGTCTTGAGCGCAATGAATATGAAATGATTCAAGATCTACATCGTTTACTTATCAGGATTCAGGCGCTTCCGAATGAGCAGCCTTTTCGCGCCGCTAAAGTAGAAATTGCTAGATCCTACGAAACCACCAACACAATGGTCGCTTCAATAAGGCTGGAAAAGATATTGGAAGGGGGAATAAGAGAGCTGGCGCACCCCCTTCTCAAGGACTGACCCCTGAATGGGGTCTGAGTCCATGGATTAACAGGACTCACACCACCAACGGCGGTGCGAAGCCCTCGCGGTATTGGCGGCGGACGATGGTTTTGGTGGCCTCGGTGTGATTGGTGAAACTGAGTGATGCCTTGTCCCAGAGCAGCTCTCGGTTAGGGAAGCGGGTGGCTTTGACGGCGAGGATGGCGGCTTCGGTCATGCGGATGGCGTCTTTGAACGGGCTGCGCAGTTCGGTCTTTTTGCCGAGGCAGTTGTCCACCCAGGCGTGCCAGTGGTTGAGCGGGGCGAACTCGGGAAGGCCGGGCATGTCGAGGCCTTTCGTTAGTTTTCCGTCCCGCCAGACTTCGATGAAGCCGCCGGCGGTCAGCGTGAGCACGCCGCCTTCGCAGACGACGACGGTCATGTTGTTATCAGCGAAATTTCCGGGAGGCAGGCCGATGGCCGCGCGCGAGACGGCTTGGCCGGAATCGCTGTAATGGATGGGGAAAACCTTGCGGGCGAATTTATCGGATTTCACCGCGTAGCTGACCGTCGCGTTGCACGGATGGGTGTGGAACAGCGGGTTTTCCGCCTTCGCGCAGTTGGTCTGCACGGCGAAGGGCGTGATCAGTTCATCATAGCCGTAGAAAATGACGTCGAGCACGTGGCAGCCCCAGTCGCCGAGGCCGTTGCTGCCGTAGTCCCACCACGAGCGCCAGATGGTGGGGGCGATGCCGTGGCGGTAGGGCACTTTTTCGGTGGCGCAGAGCCAGAGGTCCCAATCGAGATTCGCGGGAGCCGGGGTGGGCTCTTCGACGATGCGGTCGAGGTTGAAATAGAACCTGTCGTTGGGCGAGTTCACCCAGACGTGGGCTTCGACGGCTTTTCCGAGCACCCCGCTGCGCATGATTTCCACGGCGGCGCGACGGCCGGGAAAGACCATGCGCTGGTTGCCGACCTGGGTGACGAGATGGGGTTTCGCGGCGATGGCTTTTTCCATCATCACCAGCTCCTCGAGCTGATGGACGAGCGGCTTCTGACCGTAAACGTGTTTGTTGTTAGCCAGCGCGGTGAGCATGATCGGCGCGTGGCTGTGGTCGGGCGTGGAGACGATGACGGCATCGAACTTGTCGCCATATTTGGAAAACGCCTCGCGGTAGTCCTTGCAGGTGAAGGCGCCCGGATGTTCGGAGGCCGCCTTGGCGAGGGATGCGGAATCCACGTCGCAGAGCCCGGCGATTTCCACGGACGGATGGGACGCGACCTGATGGCGGTCCTCCCCGCCGATGGTGCCGATGACTCCGATGGAGAGCACGCGGAGTTTCGAGTTGGGGGAAACGGCGGGTGCCTGGGCGGAGGAGCGGGCGGATGTGGCGAGTGCGATTCCCGCAGCTCCGGTGGTCCACATAAAACGGCGGCGGTCGAGCGATGGTTCCATGGTTTGTGAGCTGATACTCGCTCCGGGGCCGGATTGTTTCAATTGGCCGATCCGCCAATGGTCATTTCATCTTCGACATCGTCTGGAAGATCGAGGTGATCATCAGATAGGCCATGGTGCCGATGAGGCCGGCCATGATGATGAGCACGACGGGCATGACGAGCGCCATGATGCGCTGCAGGTCTTTGTCGAGCTCCTTGTCGTAGCGCTCGGCGGCGCGGCGCAGCGACTGGTCGATTTTTCCGGTCTGCTCGCCGACGGAAATCATGTCGATAAGCAGGGGAGGGAAGGCGCCGTTGCGGATGAGTGCTTTGGAAAACGAACGTCCGTCGCCCACCTGGTCGATTACCTTGTTCAGCTCGGAGCGGAGCGAGCGGTTGTCCGTGGCATCGCGGGAAAGTTCGAGCGCGCGGAGCAGCGGCAGGCCGTTGCCGACGAGGTTCGCCATAGTTTCCAAGAACTGGACGTAGAAGCGGCTGGTGATCACAGGGCCGATGAGCGGCAGCCGCAGCTTGATGCGGTCCCATGCGGGTTTGTTAGCATCGTTGTCCTTCCACGCCTTGAAGAAGATGAAGGAAGCGACGAGCGTGAGCACGATGACGATCCACCATTTGCTGAGGAAATTGGACGTCCAGATGAGGATGGCAGCGCCTAACGGGATTTCTCCGCCGCTGCTCTTGATCAGGGCGGTGAGCTGCGGGATGAGGGTGGTGACGAAAACGATGGAAACGCCGATGCCCGCCACGACGAGGAAGGCCGGATAGATCATCGCGAGGATCAGGCGCGCTTGAAGCTCTGCGAGGGTTTTCAGGTAGTGCGCCTGGCGTTTGAGGATGTCGTCGAGCGCCCCGGATGCCTCACCGGCTGCGGCGAGCGAGCAATAGAGCGGGCCGAAGCTGGGGCTGACTTTTTTCAGGGCGACGGAGAAATTGACGCCGTCCCGCACGATCTGGCGGATTTTGAAGGACACTGCCTTGAGGTTGCCGAGTTCCTGGCGGTTTTCCATCGACTTGAGCGCCGGCTCGAGCTGGAGGCCGGCGCTGAGCATGTCGGAAAGTTCCTCGGTGAAGAGCACGACTTCCGCGCGCTTCAGCTTGATCGGGCCGTCCGGAATCGCCGTTTCCTTGGTCTCCTCCTTTGTTCTCGCTGCCTTGGCATCGTCAGCTTTCGCTTTCGCATTGCCATTGGTTTTTTTCGCCGAAACCGCACCGGAGGTTTCCTTCAGATTGACCGGTTGCAGGCCCTTCTTGTCGAGCATCCGCAGCGCTTCGGGGCGGTCGGTCGCATCGATTTCACCGGTGGTGACACTACCGTTGGCAGAGAGGGCTTTGTAGGCGAAAAGGGGCATCTTTGGGTAAAACTGAAATGCTAGAAAACTGAAATGCTGAAATCCGGAGTCTTCACTTCAATGTTCGATGTTGGGCGTTCGATGTTCAATGTTCCTCACTCGCCGCCGCCGATGTCGGAGGAGGTGACGGAAATGACTTCCTCGATGGTGGTTTCACCCTTCATCACCTTATACCAGCCGTATTCCCGCATCGGGATATAGCCGTCTTTCACGGCTTGGGCGCGGAGGTCGTTGGCCTGGGCGCGGTGGGCGACGAGTTCCTGCATCGGCTGGGTGATGAGGATGATTTCGTAAATCGCGAGACGGCCGGAGAAGCCGGTGTTCCGGCAGCGGTCGCAGCCTTTCGGCGAATACGCCTGACCGGGAATGTGCAGCGGGATTCCCAGATCACGGCGGTCCTGATCGCTGACCTCGCGCGGCACCTTGCAGGTCGGGCAGAGTTTTCTAACGAGACGCTGGGCGAGGAAAGCACGGACGGCGGCGGAGACCAGGAACGGTTCCACGCCCATGTCGACGAGACGGCTGATGCCGCCCATCGCGTCGTTGGTGTGGAGGGTGGAGAACACCAAGTGACCGGTGAGCGACGCACGGATGGCGATTTCCGCGGTCTCAAGGTCCCGGATTTCCCCGATCATCACGATGTTCGGGTCCGCCCGGAGGATGGAGCGTAGCGCGGTGGCGAAGGTCAGGCCGATCTCGTTTTTCACGGCGATCTGCATGACGCCGACGAGCTTGTTTTCCACCGGGTCCTCAACGGTGACGATGCGCCGCTCGGGGTGGTTTACCTCCGTGAGGAAGGAGTAAAGGCTCGTCGATTTACCCGATCCGGTCGGGCCGGTGATCAGGATGATGCCGTTGGGCAGGTGGAGGAGCGTCTCGATCTTTTTCTGGACGAACGACTCCATGCCGAGCTTGGCGAGGTTGAATTTCTCTTGGTTGAGGAGACGCAGGGACACGCTCTCGCCCTCGACGGTCGGCACGGTGGCGACCCGGACGTCGATGGTCGCGCCTTCAAACTGGAGGTTGATCCGTCCGTCCTGCGGCACGCGGCGCTCGGCGATGTCGAGGCGGGCCATGATTTTCAAACGGGCGATCACGGAGCTTTGCAGCGCCTTGATGTTTTCCGGCACGGCGACTTCGATCAAACGGCCGTCGATCCGGTAGCGGATGCGGAGATTGGTGCTGAGCGGCTCGACGTGAATATCGGTCGCGCGCTGGTCGAGCGCTTCGCGGATGATCTGGTTCACGAACTTGACGACGGAGGCCTCTTCGTCGTCGTCCTGGTCGATCACGTTTGCCTCATCCTCGCCGCCTTCGAGGTGGTCATAGTCGAAATCGCGGCCCTCGAGAATCTGCTCAAACGTATCAGCACCAACACCATACAAACGCCGGAGCGCTTCGTGCAGGCGTTTTCTGGATGCCATGCACCAGTCGATCGGCAGCGCCAGCTCCTGCGCCGCAGCCTGGCGGGCGATCAGGTTGAAAGGATCGAACGTGCAGAGTTTCAGGCGCTTGTGGTCGCCCTCGCCCTCGATGGCCACCGGCAGCAAGCGGTGCCTCAGCGCCAGCCGCGGCCCGCAGGCCTCGCGCAGCGGCAGCGGAACCTCCGCCATCGGAATCACATCAAGCCATTCAATACCAAGGTCATGCGCCAATTCCCGCATGTAGCGCTCCTCGTCCACCACGCCCGCGTCGAGCACGTCGTCGATCGGCGATCGCTGGCGTTGGGCTGCGGAGCGCAGGACTTCGGTCAGAGCAGGGATGTCGTCACAACCGGTGCGACGAGCGGGTTCAATCAAAAGCTGGGTCATGTGGGGCGACTTCTTGTCGCTTAAAACCTCCCCGGGCGCAATCTTGTCTCTTCAATTTGTCCAAATCACCCGAATCATGGCAAATAACCGTCCACCACTGATACGAAAACTTTCCTTACTGGCTAAAAGTATCATCGCTCACGGGAGCATCGCCTTTCCGCCATCGAAGCCACGCAAAATCGGAACAGAGGTGACCGCCTGATTAATTCTTCGGTCGCAATGCCTTGCGGATCGCCAAAGCCGTGGCTCGGACCCGGCTTTGCGACGATAGCTTGTCAAAAGGCACCTTGGCTTCCTTGCCATTCTCAAGCTTGAGTGTGAGCACGTTATCATTTCCGGACATAAAGATTCCGCGGACCTCCTTCCCTTCCGAGTTGGTCCACGATTCCACTCCGGGTTCTTCATATTCATCGGCAATCCTGCTGACATATGGTTCCGGAGCCGGAGCCGGACCCAGCGTCTTGGCAAACGCCACATGATGCGGCACCAATTGGGAAAACGGAACCTGGAACTTCTTTCCCATGGCATTTTGAAGAACCACCATCTCTCCGGGCCCTAGCTGGAAGAACGCACCAATCCATCCGCCGGCCGAAGGGTTGCTGCTTTGCCAGCACCAATTGGTGTCTGGAAGAACTGCAGCCGCTTCAGAACCCGCCAGAATTGCGGGAAGGGAACCTTTGATCTTTTTCACCGTCTCTTCGTCTCCGAGCAACTTGCCCGGGACAATCGCAATCACCTTGCTTTGGTCTGGAGTCGAAAACACGAGGTGGGGAGTCACCACCTGTTTGCCATCCTCAACAAAGGCACCCAATAGACGAGGCGTCAGTCCTTTGGTTTTGAAGTCACCTCGTTCCAGCAGAACGATGACGGCATCATTCTTAAATTCCCTGGTCGCTGTTTTGGCAAAATCCTCGGACGTACTGCTCACGAACAGCAAGGGCAGCTTCTCCGATTTCGCGAACGTCGCAGCTTCATCGATCTTGTCCACCCGGTAGGTCTTGCCTCCAGATGGCGCAGCCATCGCGACTGGCATGATCAAAATCCAGGAAACTAACAAGAGCACGTTATTTTTCATCGCTGACACCCCTCTAGACAACCACTCACAGGTGGTCAAGAATTGGTAGGAAGACTGCGGAGCATAGTGTCCCTCCACTAGGAATCACACACTTCAGAATTCGGCCGCAAAGAGGCGCGAGAAGAGCCCAAAAAACAGAATTTTTTGAATTCCTTGATGAAAGAAACTTGAGTGCTGCTACCGCAGGGCGCTTTTTTCGCTGTTTTGCGGCTAAATAACTCAGATTCGAGGCTAATGAGAAACTCCCAAATGGAAGGTCCATGCTGCAGAGCGCATTGGGAAACAGCCTTGAACAAAACTCGTGCGATCCGGCCCGAAGTATGCATCCTCACGGGCGTGTCGTATTTGGAAATCAAGAATCTCCACACCCATTTCACCCAGCGCACCGGGTCGGTCTTCTCGCCCGGAAAACACGTCGTCCGCGCTGTGGACGGAGTGTCGCTCTCGATCGAAAAAGGCGAAATCCTCGGCCTCGTCGGCGAATCCGGCTGTGGAAAATCGACGCTTTCCCGCACGATCATGCAGCTCGTCCGCTCGACGTCCGGCTCGATTGTCCTGAACGGCGAGGATTTGTCGAAACTCAGCGGCAGCGAAGTCCGCCGTCGTCGGCTCGATTTCCAAATGGTCTTCCAAGACCCCTACGCCTCCCTCAATCCGCGGATGACGATCTTCTCCACCCTCGCCGAAGCCGTCCGCCAACGTCATCCGAAACTCAAGGGCGACGCCCTCTTCCACCGGGTGGAAACCCTGATGGCCACCGTCGGCCTCGACGCGAAAGTCATGCGCAAATACCCCCACGAATTCTCCGGTGGCCAGCGCCAGCGCATCGCCATCGCCCGTGCCCTCGCGCCTGAACCGAAGCTCATCATCGCCGACGAACCCGTTTCCGCGCTCGACGTTTCCATCCAGTCGCAGATCCTCAATCTCATCAAATCCCTGCAAAAAGATCTCGGCCTCACGATGATCTTCATTTCCCACGATCTCGGCGTCGTCCACTACATCGCGGACCGCATCGCCGTGATGTATCAGGGAAAAATCGTTGAATCCGGCGAGGCGGGAAAAGTTTTTCACCATCCGGAAGCCGACTACACCAAGCGCCTGCTCGCCTCGATCCCGAAACTGGTCGTCCACGGCTAGTTCGGGCGATTTGCACGCTGCTTTCGAGGCGAATCCGCCCCATATATTGTTTGCCGCCTGAAAAGGCATCTGCTAACAATCATCCATGTTTGAATTTCAGGATGCCGGAAAGAAATGTTCGAATGACCGATCCCTGCGGGTGTTTTCCGCCGTCGGAAAGATCTGCAAGCCGCTCCTGACTGTCTTCCTGATCCTCGGCTCGGGCGTGGCTCAGGCGAAGGTCGTTTACGTCAAGAGGGCGGTGGCTAATCCCGGCAACGGAACCTCATGGTCAAGCGCTTACAAATACCTGCGCGACGCACTGGATAATTCCGCATCCGGCGACCAGATCTATGTGGCCAAGGGCACCTATTACCCCGACGAAGGTAAAACCGGTGATTTCGGCGATCGCGAGTTTTCCTTCGAATTGACAGGCCAGAAAATCTACGGCGGATTCGCCGGCTCGGAAACCAGCCTGGGCCAGCGCAATCCGACAGCGAATCCCACTATTCTCTCGGGTGAGATCTGGGACGAGCCGGGCGAGGACGACTATTGGTCGCTCCACGTCGTCGTTCTGAACCAAAGCTCCACCCTCGACGGACTCACCGTCGAAAAGGGTCACGCGAGCGGTGCCGATTCCTGGGCCTATCCCCGTGATCGTTTCTACGATGAAGGCGGCGGTTGCTATGTCCGGGCCGGAAAAACGCTTACACTCAACCGCTGCACCTTCCGGGGCAACCGGGCGCTGGAAAACGGCGGTGCTATCATGGTCGAGGACGATGCCGGCAAGGTGGTCGCCACCGACTGCCGGTTTGAAAACAACTCGATTCCCTTATATGACATCACCCTCAGCATCGCCGGTGGTGGTGCGATCAAGGGCAATGTCCGCGCGAGCAACTGTCAGTTTATCGGCAATTACGTCACTGCCATCAATGTCGTCAAGACCACCACCTCATTGGCCAAGGGTGGAGCCATTTCAGGAAACGTCACCGCGGACCAGTGCAAGTTTGATGGGAATTCGGCCATCGCGTCTGGCGATGACTCCGTAGCTCTGGGCGGAGCGATCTCGGGTGATGTGGTGAATCTGACCCGCTGCAGTTTCTCCTCCAATTCGTCGAATGCGACCGGTGCTCCCGGGATTTCGTCAGGCGGTGCCGTCTGCGGCGGCGTCGTTTCGGCGGCGAACTGTTATTTCACGGCAAACGCGGGTGGCACCGGAAAAATCAAGGATGATGGAACCGGCGACGGGGGTGGCGGTGCGGTTTACGTCACCAAGGGAAAGTCCATTCTGGCGAACTGCGTCTTCGTGAAAAATACCAGCCTGTTTCGCGGCGGTGCCATCCACGGCGGCACCACCAAATACAGCGATTCTCTCGTCGTTTCCAACAGCACCTTCCTGGACAACGGCGTGGCTACAGGATCCAGAGGCGCGGCCCTTTCCTGCGGTGGCGTTGTTAGGATCCTCAACAACATCTTCTGGTACACCGGCCCCGGCCCCGGCGGATTCGAACAGCAAAACCTTATCGACATCGTTCTTTACGGCGTGCTGAGAAACGCGGCCGTCAATTATCCCACTCCCGCGACGATCGCCCCGAACATCGTGAAAGGGGGGGGCCTTCCGATTTCCGGTTCGATCACGGATTTCGGCGGGGACATCTTCCTCGGCAATCTTTCGGACACGATTTTGACCGGAGATCCGCTGTTTGTGAATGTGTCGGATCCCAATGGTGCTGACAATGTTTGGGGAACTTCCGATGACGGCCTGCACCCGGGACCAGGCAGCCCGGCCATCATCACGGCCAGGGACCCTCGCCTCCCCGATGCCACGAACATCCTGCCAAAGGACGTCCTCGACATCGATAAAGATGGCAATTTCGCCGAGTTCCTTCCCTTGGATGCCGTCGGTTTCGTCCGCGTCCAGCAGTCCTACGTGGACCTCGGGCCCTACGAATTCGGAAACGAGGTCCAGACCCCTGAAATCTTGATCTCCATCACCGACGGCGCCGGGTTGTCGGATGGTGCGTCGATTTCGTTCGGCTCCCTGCCAAAAAGGTCCAGCCTCAAGAAGTCCTTTACCATCAGGAATGTGGGAACCGGCGTGTTGAAAAACCTCTCCTTCAGCCCCAGCGGATCGTCCATGTTCACTTTGAAAAAACCCGCTCTCACCAGCGTCAACGCGGGTTCCAGCGTGAACTTCACGGTTACTTTCAAGCCCTCCGACAAGGGCAAGTTCACCGGCAAGCTCCTCATCAGGAGCAATGATGCGGACGAGGGTTCGTTCGACCTCAAATGGAGCGGCACCGGTGTTATCAAGGCCGCCCGCTTGAGCCCATCGGATCTCGCCACGGCGGCTTCGTCCATTTTCCCTTCGGCAACCTCCTCCGATCTGTCAGCCGACGCGGCCGTCACCACCACCACCGTCGCTGCGGATGGTTCGAAATACCTCGTCCTCACCGTCCGCAAATCCGCGGATTGGAGTCTGCAAAGTCACACAGTCGAGGTTTCGTCAAACCTGTTGGATTGGTACAGCGGCAATCATCACACCACCACGTTGGTGAACAGCTCCACCACTCTGAGCGTCCGCGACAACACCCCGCTGAGTCAGGGAGAAAAGCGCTACATCCGCCTGAAATAGCCCGGCGACGATGGTTTTTCCATCAGCGCCCACCGATAATTGCCAAACGATCACCCGCAAAAGGTGGTCGTTTTGCGTGTCGGGATGATCGATCATGCGCTTATCGAAAAGGATCAGCGACTCCTCCCATTTCGGAGAGATTCACCGGATTTTTGGTGAATCAGCATCAATCGATCTATTTGAAATGAACGGGTTATGATGATTTTTGGCAAAGCTTCCGCCATGTATCAGCAGGATATTTTACCCGCTTTTGCCGTGTAAAAATCTCTACGAATCAAAATAGTTTTGACAATACATTAGTAAGCTGAGCAAGGTGGTTTCAGTTAAGGACTGCACGTGCGGACTTGGAAAGTCGGTCGCAGCCACCTTGGCGGCACCGTCGTCGTCAATTGTTTGAACCACTCATCTTGGAACACATGCGTCTATCGCTCAAAACTAAAGCCGGAACCCCGCGTCATGCGGGAACTTCACCCCAAAAAGAGAACCTCTCTTCCAACCTCCTCGGTCACGGCCTCCGCACTGGCATTGCATTGCTGTGCGCGTTCGGTTTCATGGCCGGCGATGCGTCGGCC
The DNA here is from genome assembly GCA_039915545.1 of Luteolibacter sp. GTDB lineage: Bacteria > Verrucomicrobiota > Verrucomicrobiia > Verrucomicrobiales > Akkermansiaceae > Luteolibacter. The sequence continues at coordinate 45,606 of JBDSNC010000009.1, read as the reverse complement.
GCTCGCAACATCCTGTTCATCGTTGTGGATGACCTTGGAGCTGACAGTTCCTCACTGACCAACACCGCAGGACCAACCGTCCGCCTGCCGGAAACGCCGAACATCGACTCGCTGGCCACGAACGGCGTGGTCTTCACCCGTGCTTACGGCCGTCCGAGTTGCTCCGCCGCCCGCGCCGCGCTGCTCACCGGCCGCACCGGTTTCCGCACCGGCGTCGGCGTCGCTTTGTCAGGCACGAAGCCGGAACTCGGTGACAACGAATACACGCTGCCCCGCGCCTTCGCCGCCAATGCCCCGCAATACGCTTTGGCCGGTTTCGGAAAATGGCATCTTGGATATGGAGCGAACACGCCCTGGACCAAAGGCGGCTGGCCGTTCTGGGCCGGCGTGAACGGGCCTCAACCCACCAGCTACACCAACTGGACCAAGATCAAAAACGGTAACTCCACCACCTCGACGACCTACGTCACCACCGACCAAGTGAATGAGGCCTCGGCGTGGATCACGGATCAGGAAAACGCTCACAAGCCGTGGCTCGCATGGGTTGCCTTCAACGCGCCGCACGTGCCCTACCACAAGCCGCCGGCCGAGTTGCTCTCGCCCCGCTTCGCCTCCCTCACGGGAACCACGGCGGATATCAACGCCCGCCAGCGCGATTATTTCGAAGCGCTCACGGAAGCCATGGACAAGGAACTCGGACGCCTGCTCACCGTGGTGGATCGTACCAATACGGACATCATCTACATCGGTGACAACGGCACGGACAACTCGGTCATCCAGCCTCCGTTCAAATACGCCCCCGAGAATCACGCGAAGTTCACCATCTTCGAAGGCGGCGTGCGTGTGCCTCTGGTCATTACTGGCCCCGACGTGAAATATGCCGGTCGAAATTCAACCCTTGTCGATGGCACGGACATTTTCCAGCTCATCCAGGAGCTGGCAGGTATCAACGTTGCGGCAACCCTGCCCCCGGGTGTGACCATTGATTCCAAGAGCATTCTCCCAGCCTTGGAAAAAAACGTCGTGATTCCGGCAGACTTGCAAAACGAGCATTTCAACCAAAGCACGGCTGCGGATGCGTCATCGCTGCGTGATGAGAAGTACAAGCTGATCCGTTTCGACTCCAAGAACGAGCGTTTCTACAACTTGGAAGCCGATCCCTACGAGAATACTCCCTTGGCAATTGCCTCCCTCGCACCGGACGCCCAAGCGCATTATTATTCGCTGAAGCGGAAGTTCCAAAACTACCTGGCCTTGCCTAACGCCGCCACGACCCGTGATCCGTTCCCGTTTCCGTTTCCGTTTCCGGTCCACCGCACCTTCAGCACGTCCGGAGGCACGGCCACCCTCACCTACGACTATGCCCAGTTGAGGACCAGCTCCGTCCACACGCTCTGGCGCACCACGGATCTAAACGATCCGGAGGCATGGGTTCCCATCGCCTCACGCACCATCGCCGCCATCCCCACCGGCACAGCGTTGGCCACTGTATCCGACAGCTTCACCGATCCGAATGCCGCCGGCGGACAATATTTCTATCAAGTCGTTCCCAGCCGCTGGTGATCTTTTCCAATCCAATCAAAAAACAGATTTTACTCATGAATCATTCCTTAATCGGCCTGGCAGGCATCGCGCTTGCCCTGCTGCCCGCCGCCCACGCCTCCACGGTCGTTCTGAGCGCCGTCCCCACCTCACGTTCCGTTGTCGGATCCAACGGAACCACCACCGTGACCAGTGGTCTTGTCTGGGTTGGAACCTTCGGAAACGAAACGTTCTCATTTGATCCGTTGCTGACGGTCGCACAAAACGTCAGCGCGATCGCCGCCGTCGGAGGCTGGTATCAGTTCGGCCTCGATGCGGCGTCAGCCACCACCAACCTCGGCACGACGGTGGATCTGGGCGTGACCAACACCCTGTCCATCCGGACGTCACCGGCCGGACGCATCGGAGGCTCGATCACCGACAACAACTCCGGTGCCGCCAAGGCGGATTTTTTCAACGGAAAAGCACTCTATCTGTGGGTCTTCAACGGTAGCACGCCGGAGGACTCGACGGAGTTGGGAATCTTCCGGGCGGGCAGCGCCACCGTTCCTTGGAACTTCGCCACCAACGCCGGAGGAATCGGCGACAGCGTGACCTACAGCACCACCGCCGCCGGAGCACCCACCATCGCCGCCATCGGCGGAGCGGGTTCCACCACCACCAGCACGTTCCAACTGGCAGCCGCCGTTCCCGAACCGTCCACCGCGGCGATGGGTGCCCTGGCGATGTTAGGAATCGTCTTCAGGCGTCGCCGCGCGCTTCCCCTGGCGGCTGTCGGGATGGCCTGCATCTCACAAACGGTCCTCGCCCTGGATGCGCCAAACGCTCCGATCGGTTTCATCACCCAGAACATCGCCGGCGGGGGATCACCATCCTCTCCGAAGATCTCCGTGATCACTCCGGCACTCACCCAGCCAGTGGTTTGGGAGGGCACCGTGCTGACGGTTTCCACCAATACGACCGGCCCCAGTGTCATCACCGTCACCGGAAATCCGTGGACCGACAATCAGTTCAATGGAGCCAACGGCAGCTACTACGTCGAAGTCATCTCCGGCGTGAACTCGGGAGCTCTATCAGACATCACCGCCACCACAGCGGGGCTGAGTCCGGAAAACAGCTCCATCACCACGTTCGACAATTTCAGCGCGTTCGCCGGAGTCGGGAAAACCATCAAGATCCGCAAACACGTCACCCTCGGCGGCTTTTTCGGAGCCGCAAATGAAGCGGGTTTGCTCGCCTCCGATGATCCATCGACAGCAGACGAAATCCTGATCTACAGCGGTGCCTCGGCGGTCGCGTATTTCTACTACACGGGCGATCCCGCCTTTCCCGCAGGTTGGTATGATTCCGGATTCAGCGCCGCTCCCGGAGAAGCTGCGAAGGTGGTGATCGCGCCGAACCAAGGCGTGGTCGTCAAACGCAAGGCCGCGAATCCCGTCACGTTCGCCTTCAGCGGCGTGGCGAAAGTTAGAAACACCCTGCTGCCGGTCGTTCCAGGCATCAATGTGCTCGGAACGGTTTCGGCCGGGAACCTGACTCTCGCGAAAAGCGGCCTTTTCACCGGCAGTGCCCTCACCGGCATCACCGCTTCGGACGATCCCTCCACCGGCGACGAGCTGACGATTTATCGTCCCTCCGGACAACTGAGTTACTTCTACTACAGCGGCGATCCCGACTACCCCGCCGGCTGGTATGACTCGGGCTTCACGCTCGCTCCCGGCGAAGCGGCGGACGCAGCCATCCCGGTGGGCAGCGCCTTCGTGCTGAATCGCAAGAGCGGTCCTGCGTTCAACTGGTCCCAGCCCGCGCCCGCCTCGTTCTGAGCACCGCATTCCGGGAAATCCCTGCGGAGATGGCTCCCCTCGTTAGGAGCGGGAGCCATCATGCCGTTGCGGACAGGCAGCGCGCCGCGATGGAAGCCCTCTCAAAAGGGCTTCCATCCTGCCGCCGTTGAGCCAGCATGAATTCAAGAATGGCAATGGGAAAAAAGTCCGTCACCCGCCTCGTCCTAAGTGGTCTTGCATTGGCCACCGCGGGTCTCGGCGTCTGGCATTTCACAAAACCCGCACCGCTGGCGAAACCCGTCACCGCCGCAGTTGATCCGAACGCGCCGATCCTTGCTCCCGAGGACAAGGTGCACGCTGGCTACGCCGGTTCCGAAAGCTGCCGGAAGTGCCACGCCGCGGAGTTTGAAAAATGGCACGGCTCCAACCACAGCCAGGCCGAGCGCAACGTCGGTGCGGAAGCGGACAACAAGGCCTTTTCTCCAAAACAAACGCTCGTCCACGGCAAGGACACGTCCGAGATGTTTCTCGATGCGTCCGGTCTCGCGAAGATCCTGACCATGGGCCTCGACAAGCAGCGCCATGCCTATCAGCCAGTGCGCGTCATCGGCAACAACCCGCTGCGGCAGTTCCTCATCCCCGCGCCCGGCGGACGGATGCAGACCTGCGATGTCAGCCTGGATCCCGCGAAAAACGAGTGGTTCGATGTTTACGGCGACGACGAACGCAACCCCGGTGACTGGGGCCACTGGACCGGCCAAGGCATGAACTGGAACGCCATGTGCGCCGCCTGCCACAACACCCGCCTGCGGAAAAATTACGAACCGCCCACCAACAGCTATCACACGTCGATGGCCGAAATGAGCGTGGGCTGCGAGTCATGCCACGGCCCGATGAAGGAGCATGTCGTCTGGCAGGAAAAGCCACCCGTTGGCGCGACCAAGGATCCGACCGTTAAAAAACTCACCCGCGACCAGATGCTCGAAACCTGCGCCGCCTGCCACGCCCGGCGCGGCGAGCTCACGGGCGATCTCATCCCCGGCGAGTCTTTCTACGATCATTTCAGCCTCACCGTCACCGACGAGACAGACACCTATCACCCCGACGGTCAGGTGCGCGATGAGAACTACGAGTTCACCTCGTTTCTATCCAGCCGCATGCACGCCGCCGGCGTCCGCTGCATCGATTGTCATGATCCGCACACGGGAAAACGCATCGCTCCGGGTAACCAGCTTTGCATGAACTGCCACACCGCCCCGCGCGGTGATTTTCCAACAGCTCCTGTTATCGATCCTCTTTCCCACAGCCATCACGGCGTGGACAGCACCGGCAACCAGTGCACCTCCTGCCACATGCCGGTCACCAACTACATGCAGATCCACCCGCGGCACGACCACAGCTTCAGCATTCCCGATCCGCGGCTGACCAAGGAAACCGGCACGCCCAACGCCTGCAACCGCTGCCACACCGACAAGGACACGGACTGGGCGATCAATTCCTACAAACAGTTCTATGGGGAAAAGCCCGACCGCCCTTCGCGATCGCGCGCGCTGTTGGTGGCCGCGGCGCGCCAGGGAGATCCTGCCGCACGCGTCGGGCTGATTGGTCTGCTAGGGAGTCCGGAAGTGCCCGCGTGGAAAGCCACCGCCTGCCATTTGTTGGAACGTTGGGTGAATGATTCCGCAGCCGCTGGTTGTTTGTTGGTTCAAGTCTCCGACAAGAGTCCGCTTGTCCGCGAGGCGGCCGTTAGGGCGTTGGGCGGGCTGGCGCGCGGGAAAAACGAGAAAGTCCGCACCGCGCTCCAGCCGTTGTTGGAAGATTCCTTCCGCTCCGTCCGTGTCGCCGCCGCATGGGCGCTCTGCGAAACACTCGATCTTGATTCCCGAGCCGGCAAGGAACTCGTCCACATGCTCGATCTGAATGCGGACCAACCCACCGGCCGCATGCAGCTCAGCCAGTTCGCCCTGCGCCGTGGCGATTCCGCCTCCGCGCTGCGCCAGGTCCGCAAGGCGATCGAATGGGATCCTAATTCACCGCCTTTCTATCACGACCTCGCCATCCTCCTCAGCACCACCGGCGATGCGCCGGGAGCGGTGAAAGCGCTGCGCGACGCCATCCGCCTCGATCCTCAGAACGCCGAGTATTTCTACAAACTCGCCCTCGCCCTCAACGAAACCGGCTCCACCGCCGAGTCCACCGCCGCGCTCGAAAAAACCGTGCAGCTCGATCCCGGCTACGCCCGTGCCTGGTATAATCTCGGCCTTTCCTACAGCGGCGGGAAACAACCGCAGCGCGCGATCGCCGCCCTCCGCCAGGCGGAAAAGGCCGATCCGAACGACGCGGAGATTCCCTATGCCCGCGCAACGATCCACGCGCAGCTCGGCCAGAAACAAGATGCCATCCAGGCCGCAGTCCGCGCGCTTCAGCTCCGCCCGGATTATGCCGAGGCGAAGCAGCTCATCGGCGCGCTTTCCCGTTAGGTCGGACGAAGGCTTGAAACTTCGTGCTTCCGCCCGGATGCTGCCGGTGTGCCTGATGCGTTTCCAGAAACTCCGCCGAAGGGGATCGCCTTGTTCGATCTCGATGGAACGCTGATCGCTTGGGACTGCCAATTGCTGTTCCGGCATTTCATCGTCCGGCGCGAGCGGTGGCGGGGGATTTTTCTGCCGGTCTTTTTCGCGTTCCTGCCCTTGGCCGGCTTGCTCGGAGCGGGTGGGATGAAGCGGATTTTCCTCTGCTATCTCTACCGGATGGACCCGGAGAGGCTCATGCGTTACTCGCGTGAGTTCGCTGCGGCGGTGATGCCGGCGATCTATCCGGAACTGCGCGCGAAGCTGGAGCGCCACCGGCGTCACGGTCACCTGCTCATTCTCGCGTCGGCGAGTCCGGAGTTTTACGTGGCGGAAATCGGGCGCGAACTGGGCTTCGATCTCACGCTGGGCACGCCGGTCGAGTTCGTGAATTTTTTCCCGGATCTGGAAAATCACAAGGGCGCGGCGAAAGTGCGGCGGCTGCACCAGGCCCTGCCTCCTTCGTATTTTCAAAACGGCAGGCTCATCCGCTGCCACGGCTACACCGACAGCCGCGCGGATCTGCCGATGCTCGGACTCTGTCAAGAGGCGACGGTGGTGAATCCCTCGCTGCCGCTTGAGGAAATGGCGGAGGAGGCTGGCTGGGAAATCGTCCGTCCCCAGCGGCCATGGAAATCGCGGGTGGGTTTAGTTGTGAGGTCACTTGCTCTTCTGCTCGGACTCGGCTGCGATCCCGGCGGCGTCTACGGACCGCAGCCCTGAGCCCCGGAGTGCGGCACGTTCTACTGCCGCCAGGCGGTGGATGGAAGCTCTGCTCCATGTGGCGCGGAGCCTCTTCCTCTTCGCAACGGCCGAAGAGCTTCGCACCGCATCCGGCAGAGCCGGAACTACCATCGGCGCGAGCAGAGCGTCGCGCACTCCGGAGTGCGGCACGCTCTGCTGCCGCCTGCGGTGGATGGAAGCTCTGCTCCATGTGGTGCGGAGCTCTACTTCTTTCACATTGCCCGTCCTGCCACCGAAGAGCTCCGCACCGCATCCGGCAGAGCCGGAACTGCCACGGGCGCGAGCAAAGCGTCGCGCACTCCGGAGTGCGGCACGCTCTGCTGCCGCCTGTGGTGGATGGAAGCTCTGCTCCATGTGGCGCGGAGCTCTTCCTCTTCGCAACGGCCAAAGAGCTCCGCACCACATCCAGCAGAGCTGGAGCTGCCGTGGGCGCGAGCAGAGCATCGCGCACTCCGGGGGGCACCTTCCGCAATAAATTTGTCTGGTCAAACTCCTGCGGCGTGAATGGCATCGCGCCGTGATGACGTGCCGGTTTTTTCCAATTTTTGCCTCGCTCGCCCTGTTTTCTCAAGCGGCGGAAACCTCCCTCTCCCGCGACCAGGCGGAATCCACTGGCCGCGAGCTGGCGGCGAAAATGCTGGAGAGCTTGAAATCCGAACGCGCGGCGGAAATGGAGGCGAAGTCGATCACCCATGGCGATAAGACGCTGCGCTGGCTGGAAAAGGAATTCGGCAAGGCACCCGATGGGAAGCGCAGCCTGTGGATTTCCATGCACGGCGGCGGAGGCGCGCCGAAGGAGGTGAACGACCAGCAATGGCAGAACCAGATCACGCTCTATCAGCCGAAGGAGGGCATCTACGTCGCTCCCCGTGCTCCGAACGACGCCTGGAACATGTGGCACCAGCCGCACATCGATCCGCTTTTCGACCGGTTGATCCAGGACATGGTCGCCACCCGCGGAGTCGATCCGGACCGTGTCTATCTGATGGGATACTCGGCCGGCGGTGACGGCGTGTGGCAGCTTGCGCCGCGCATGGCGGATCGTTTTGCCGCGGCCTCGATGATGGCGGGTCATCCGGGGGACGCGTCGCTGCTCGGGCTGCGGAACCTGCCGTTCGCCGTCTTCGTGGGTGGCGAGGACGCGGCGTATGATCGGAACAAGCTGGGCGCGTCGAAAGGTGTGGAGCTGGACTCGCTGCAAACGGCGGATCCCAAGGGCTATACCCATCTGGTGAAAATCTATCCGGGCATGCCCCACTGGATGGGCCTCAAGGACGCGGAAGCCGTGCCGTGGATGTCGAAGTTCACGCGCAATCCATGGCCGGACAAAATCGTCTGGGTGCAGGACGACGTGCTGCACGACCGGTTTTACTGGCTGGAGCTTCCCGCCGGATTTGCGAAGGCCGGCCAGAAGATGACCGCCACGGTGAAGGACCGTGAAATCCTGTTGGGAGGCGATGTGCCGCCGGGAATCGTGCTTTATCTATCTGACTCGTTGCTCACGCTCGATTCTCCGCTCACGGTGAAGGTGAATGGCGCGAAGGCGTTTCAAGGAACAGTGCCGCGCACCCGCGACGCGATTGGGGCGGGTCTGAAAGCACGCCAGGATCCGGGATTCCTTCCTTGTGCCGTGATCCGGATCGACAAGCTGCCGGAGTGACGGGAGCTCACACCTCCACGCCGAAAAAATCCCGCATGACCTCGCGGTAGACGTCGCGCTTGAAGGCGGGCAGCCAGTCGAGCTCGAATTCCTCGGGCAGGATCCAGCGGTAGGCGCGGAATTCCGGCTGCTTTTGATGCACGTTCACCTGCGGCGCGTGCGGCTTGAGCTGGCAGAGGAAATACGTCTGCTCCTGGCCGTGGCTGCCGTGCTTGCGGAGTTTTTTTCCGCGGGCTCCGACCGGATAGAGGTAGCGGTAGCCGTCGCGACGGCCGATGATTTCGTAGTGCTGCGCGTCCAGGCCGATCTCCTCGCGGACTTCGCGGTAGAGCGCTTTTTCGAGGGATTCGCCCGCATCGACTCCGCCCTGCGGAAATTGCCACGCGCCCGGAATGGTCGCGCGCTCGCAAATCAGCAGGTTGCCTACCGAGTTCACCACCAAGGCGGCGACGTTGGGTCGGTATCGGACCATGGCGGCAGCGTGTATTCTCAGCCGCGCGCTGACAATCTTTAACTTTTCCGAATCTTTATGGCGCTCCAGGAATCCTTGTAACGATTCCAGCGCTTTGTGGTAGAAAACATCCAGTCCATGAGCCTCCGTACTTCGCCGCCGTCGTTTTTCGCCACCACACGCTGGACGCTCGTCTGTGAGGCGGCTCGCGGCGGCGACACCGGGGCGACGGAGGCGCTGGGGGATTTGTTCGCCACCTACTGGCAGCCACTTTACCGCTACGCGCGGCGGAAGGGGAAATCCAAAGAGGACGCGGAGGATCTGGTCCAGGGATTCCTCGCCCACCTGCTGGAGGCGAATGGACTGCGGGACACGACGCGTGAGAAAGGCCGCTTCCGCTCGTTTTTGTTAGCCTCGTTCGGGAACTGGATCGTCAACGAGTGGAGGCATTCCGCGCGGCTGAAACGCGGCGGCGGAGTTTCGCTGATCTCGTTCGACTGGGAGAGCGCGGAAACGGGGCTGAAACTGGAGATTCCCGATGACCGCAGTCCCGACCGTTTGTTCGACCGCGAGTGGGCGCTGGCTTTGTTGGCGAAGGTGCTCGGCGAGCTCGAAGCCGCGTGCAGGGCGGATGGAAACGCCGCGCAGTTCACGCTGCTGAAACCCTGCCTGACCACCGATTCCGGAAGCATCCGCTACGCCGAACTCGCGGCGGCTCTCGGCATGACGGAAGGCGCGACGCGGGTGGCCATCCACCGTCTCCGCAAGCGCTATCGGGCTCTGCTCAACCAGGAGATCGCCCGCACGCTTTCATCGCCGGAAGCGGTGGAGGATGAAATGCGGGCGTTGTTCACGGTGCTGGCAGGGTAGAAAAATTCCGAGCGCTGGTTTTTCCCAATCCGCAGAATTTCACGTCGCCTGCTTGGCGGCACTGGCCAAACGGAAAGGGAAGTGCCATGTTCCGCGCATGTTCAAAAAACCTTTGCTCGCCCTCTGCTGCGTTTTTTCCGTCACCACTGCGGCACTTCACGCCCAGGCCGCCACGGATGCGGATCCGACGAACACCGGCCAGACCGCAACGGACCCCACCAAGACCGGCGACGTCGTGGGCCCCAACCGTTTCTGGCAGGCCACCCTCGCCGGCGGCCACTACATGGTGGCGCTGGACCGGATTGTCTCCGTCAGCCGCCACAAGTACGTGCTCGATGGTGCGGTGATCGTGGATGAGGTGAACGTGGACACCACCGGCCAAGCGCTCGTCCGCTTCTATTTCATCAGCCCGATCACGGATGAGATGAAGTCCAACGCCATCACCGAGCTCGCGGACCGCGGCAAGGAACTCATCGACAAGGCCGCCGCGCACGGAGGCACCGAGATCAAGAACATGGTGGTGAAAAAATATCCGGAAACGACCCACGCCAAGATCGTGGAATACCGGCTGTTGTCCGAGTCCGACCTGACGAGCCTCTACAAAAGCGTCTCGAACGCTTGGGAAACCGGCAAGGGCCGCAAATTCGCGACGGCAACGAAGTGAAGGACTTGACCAAGACCGGCGCTTGAACTGACGGGCTCCGGGCTTTAGTTTCACGGACTCCGCCGCCCAAGCGGCCGGAGATTTTACTTATTTCCATGAGTTCGTTCGAAAACAAAGTGAAGGAAGCCCTCGCGAATCCGCAGAACCAGGGAGAAATCCAGGACGCGGATGCCGTCGGCACCGTCGGCTCGCCGGAGTGCGGGGACATGCTGCGGATGTGGCTGAAATTCACCGAAAAGGACGGCAAGCGCGTGATCGACCGGGCGTCGTTCCAGGCATTCGGCTGCCAGACGGCGATCGCCGTGGCCTCGATGGCTACCGAGCTGCTGAAGGGGAAAACGGCGGACGAGGCAAAACATCTCAGCGCCCAGGACCTCACGGGAGATCTCGGCCCGCTGCCGCCGATGAAGATCCACTGCGGCCAACTCGTGGAAGGCGCGTTGCGAAACGCCCTCGACAACGACGCCGCACCCGCTCCGCCGCTGGCTGGGTCCGGGACGATGGCCCCGACACTGGCATCCAGCCTGCATGACAAGCCCGCCGGCAAACTCCGCATCGTGCCGCTTGATTGAGCGTCAACGTGCTGGGTCATTTATTTTCCGAGCGGCGATAGAGAACAGGTTTCCGCGCCGTTTGAAGGGAATCCCCAATTCATCTCCGTGTTAGAACTCCAGGAAGTCAGCTTCACCATCCGCAAAGAGGGCGAGGATATCCCGCTCGTTGACCGGGTTTCCATCCGCGTCCCCAAGGGACATTTCATGGCCATCGTCGGCCCGTCCGGGTGCGGAAAGACCACGCTCCTCAAGACCATCGCCGGCTTGAATCCCGAGTCCGGCGGCGTGCTTTTCTGGGACGGACGGGATCTGTCGAAAGAGGGGGACTTTTCGCCTTCGGAAATCGGCTACGTGCCTCAGTTTTCAATCGCCTACGATCCGCTCACGGTTGACGAATCCGTCGAAGCCGCCACCCGCCTGCGCGTCCGCTCGGACAGCACGGCGGACCTGGATCACCGGATCGACCGGGTGTTGGAGGAAACCGGCTTGAGCCCGATCAGCGATCGCCAGGTGAAGGTGCTGTCGGGTGGTCAGAAGCGCCGTCTCGGTCTTGCGATGGAGCTTGTTTCCGATCCGAAGCTGCTGCTCTGCGACGAGGTGACGTCCGGTCTCGACCCGCGCTCCGAGCGGGAGATTGTCCGGCTTTTGCATGATCTTTCGCGCAAGGACGGGCGGATCGTTTTGTCCGTCACGCACTCGCTGGCGCATCTGGAGCTGTATGATTCCATCCTCGTGCTGCACGAGGGCCGTGTGGCGTTTCACGGACCGCCGGAGCAGTTGACGCACTACTTTTCCGTCGGCGATACCGAAGAGGTTTATCCGCGTCTGGCGACGCAGCCGTCCGAGCGCTGGCACATGTCGTGGCAGAAGCACCGCGAGTCCTATCAGAAAATGATGGACAAGAACCGCGCGCTCCACATCGCCAGCGGCGAGCTGCATCTGCCGTCGGCTCCGGCCGTGGAGGAGGTTGACGCTAAAGAGGATGCGTTGCGATTGCCCGGCTTTTTCAGCCAGTTCGCGACGCTGCTTTCACGCCGCTGGAGGATCTTTTTCCGCGACCGCGGGCAGGTGTTTCTCCAACTCGCGATCATCATTGTTTTCCCGATCCTCGTCACCGTTTTCAGCGACAAGGCCTCTGGAAACATCCGCCGCTACTCGGACACGAGGTCGGGGGATTTCGTCGCAGAGGTTCAGGAAATCCAGGGCGTCCGCGCGGATCAGGCCAAGGTGGGCTCGGCGGTTTCCGGGATCATCATGTTCCAGGTGGTGCTGCTCTCGCTGATGGGCTCGAACAACTCCGCGCGGGAAATCGCCGGTGAGCGGCCGATCTACGAGAAGGAGAAATTCGGAGGGCTCAGACCGTCCGCCTACCTTGCGTCGAAGATCGCGTTCCTCGCCTGTCTGGTCATCGGGCAGTCGCTGTGGATGGCGTTTTTCGTGAACTTCTTCGGTGCCTTCCGCGGCGATTTCATCCAGCACGCCGGCTTCCTGCTGCTGGTGAACGCGGCGATGACGTCGATCTGCCTGGCGGTTTCCTCACTCATGCGCACCGCCGAGCAAGCGTCGTTGCTGTCGATCTATCTCGTTGGTTTCCAGCTTCCTCTGTCCGGCGCGGTGCTCGCACTTCCGGAACGGGTCGAGGTGTTCACACGCCCGTTCATTTCCGCCTACTGGGCGTGGTCCGGCTCGGTGGAGGCGCTGCAAACCCAAGTCCACGACGCGGTGAAATCCGTGATCGATACCAGCCTCTCCGCCCAGAACGCCTGCCTCTACACGCTCGGCGCGCACATCGCCGTCGCCTTCATCGCCACTTGGGCCGGGGCACGCCGGCCGCAGTGGGACTGACCTGATTTTCCCCCTCGATTTCACGGATTTCCTCCATTATTCTCAAACCCTCACCCATTCTCACTCATGGCACGCCGCGCTAGCTCCAGTCTTCATCCGGGAATCATCATCGGCGCGATCGCCGCCATCGTCGTGGCGGTGGTCGCCGGGAAATCCATGATCGGGAAAAAAACCGCGGGCTTCGGCAACGTCGCCACGCTCCAGTTGGACGAGTTGCTCGAAAACGGCAACAGCCTGCGCGGCAACGAATACGTAGTCGAGGGCCAGATCGACGAGAAGCTCCAGTGGACCACCAGCCGCGGGCAGTTGGTCAGCGTGCGGGTGGAATCGCCCGGCGGTGACAAGTTCGTCGGCGTCGAAATTCCGCCGGAGTTCAACAAGCTCAACATCGACGCCAAACAGAAATACGCCTTCCGCGTGAAATTCAAGCAGGGCGGCATCCCCGTCGCCACCGGAGTCAACCGTCTCTAATCTTTTTCCCCACTTTCCATGAAAATCCGTTTTCTGATTCCGCTCTGCCTCGTTGGTTTCGCTCACGGCCAGGTTTACACCCCACCGGCCCAGACCTCGCAGCCTGCGGAGAAATCCACTCCCACCGACACCGCTCCGGCTCCCGCGAAGGAAAAGCCCGCCGCCAGCCCGCTCGGCAACGAGATCCCGATGCTCGATCCCGCCGCCGAGACGATCAGCGTCGGCGGCGTCGCCATCCCGTTGGGGGACAACCGGCTGCTCAAGGCGCGTTTCGAAAAATACCTCAGCCAGCCGCCGGAAAGCGACGAAGCCGCCGCCAAGTACCGCGCCACCATCACCGAGATTCTCGGCACCATTTCCCCCTTCAAGTCAGGCGGTCCGGACCTCTACTCCGCCTTCCGTCTGCTGCCCAGCGCCTCATCCTATCCGGGTGACGCCAACCTCTGCGGTTCTCTCGCGGAATCCATCTACATGGCCATGCTCGCCAAGCAGGATGTCAAAAGCCTCACGAAACTCAACGACTCCATCGAGCAGGAAAAACTCTCCATCATCTCCGGCGGCGATTGGGCGGCGCGCCACGAGAAGGACAAGGATCTCGGTGAATCAAAGGACGTGAAGGACAAAGGCAAGCCAAAGAACGCCCCTGCCCAGACACCCGGCACCGGCAACAACTCTCTCAAATACGCCAACACGCTCCGGCGCATCACTGAAATCGAGGCGCTCAAGAAAGCCAACATCGTCCGCACCGAGGCCGAGACCATCCGGACCAAGGCACAGTATCAGGTCAGCATGGTCCAGTGGTTCGTCCAGCGCCGCTACGAGCACGTGCTGATGGCCGCCCGCTTCTACAACCAGATCTGGAAGGACGGCGATACCACGCTCCGCATCAACAAGGACTCCGATGTTTCCAAACTTTTCTCCGAATCGGTTGGAGTGAGCCCGACCGTCGCCTCGCTCGACTCCCTCTCTAACGAAGCCATCCGCGAGGTCGGCAAATACGTCGAGGCTTTCGATCTCATGCTTTCCCGCAACGAGCTCCACTCCGCTTCGCAGCGTCTGATGGAAGCCTATGCGCTCGGTGAATACCTCGGTCCTGTTGCCACGCTTTCCTATGACAAGAAACAGCGCGTGGCCCAATACGTCCGCGATCTGAACGAACTCTACGGCACGCTCCAGGCCCGCGATTATACCAAGACCAAGGAACTCGCCGACCGCCTCAAAGCCGCCGCCAAGGATTTCCCATCATCCAAAGTGGACAGTGCCATCGCCGCCTATACGCTCGCCTCCGATCTCGCGATCGAAGAAGCCAAGGCTCATTTGATGGCCAAGGAAAACGACAAGGCCGCTGAGAAAATCAAGGCCGCCACCGAGATCTGGCCGACCAATCCGAAGCTCACCGAGTTCCGCAGCATGATCAACAACGCCAGCGGGCTCGTCACCGTCCGCAACGATTTCGACCGCCTGTTGAGCGAGGGAAATTTCCGCGAGATCGCCAAACGCCAGTATGAGATCGCCCCCACCATCCAGGGCGATGCCAAGCGCGAGGATGCTTTCAAACAGATCATGACCAACCTCATGAAGATCGAGGCAGCGCTCGGCAAGGCTTCGGAATTCAGCAAAGTCGGCCAGAACTACGCGGCTTGGGAACAACTCGCCGAACTGCGCGAACAATTTCCCGATGATCCGAAACTCGGTCGTGAGCTGGAGTTGTTAGCCCCGAAGGTCGCCGATTTCACGCTCGCCCTCGACAAGGCGAAACAATTCGAACACCGCACGCCGAAGCAAACAGGCTCCGCCCTCTCCTGGTATCTCAAGGCCCGCAATATCTATCCGCAGAGCAATCTTGCCGATGCCGGCACCAAACGCATCATCAACGAGATCCTCGCCCCGGACGACGGAGCTTCGGCTCAGGAAGTTTCAGGAAAACCGTGAGGCGGCTCATCTTCCCCGCGGATCCGGCTTACTGAGGTTTGCGTGGCATCAGCGGTCTAGCAGGCATTCCAGCCGATCGAGGCTGCCTGACCAGCCGGCGGACATACCCATTCGTTGCATCGCATGGCGGATGGCGGGAGATTCGAAACGCGTTCGGATAGTGAGAGTGGTGCGCCCGCCGGCCTCGGAAAACATCGCGGTCTGGTGCATCTTCCCCGCCGGGTTCGGATTGTCGCCACGGTCCGGATCCACTATGTCATGCCACTCGGGAGGATGCCCGGTGGCATCGTGGATCATGACGATGCGGTCCGGTGTGGTTTCCCCGAACTCGCCGCGGATCGAAAAATCCCCCCTCATCGGGGTGCCGTTCTCCGGCGCGCGCATCACGATATGATAGGCCCCGCCGGGCCGGACATCCATCTCACAGATGGGGCAGGAGAAAATTTCCGGCCCCCACCATTGCGACACCAGCGCGGGATCCGTCCACGCCTTGTGGACAGCGGCCTGCGGCGTATCGAACGTGCGCATGATCACAAACTCGCAGTCGCTCGCCCCGGCGGCGGTCATCGCCTTCAACTCCTCCGTGATGCGGTCGAAATTCTGTTCGTTCGCCGGCTCGCAGACCGGCCGGAGCGCGTTGCAGATTTCGATGGTGTCGAAAATCTGTTGGAATTTCACCTCGGTCCGCGGGCTGTGTTCCGTGAAGGTGATGATGGCCTTGAAGTGGGGATGGGAGACGTGATCCAGCACGATTCTGCGGTGATGCTCGATCTCCTCATAGACCAGCTCGTTGTCATAATTCGCGCCATCGGGCCCGTGCATCACCAGGTGCCAGGGACCGCCTTCCCGCAGCTCGAAATCGTAAACCGTGTTGGAAAATCCGTTCGGGCCCCACCACTTTGCCAGATGTTGGGGATCTGTCCACGCTTGCCAGACGAGGGCGAGGGGAGCGCCGATCACGCGGCTGCCGACGAGTTCGCGCTGCGGTTGCGATGTCCATTCGGCGTAGGTTTTGAAACTGTCCAGAATCGCCTGCCAGCCGGCGCGCTGCATCTCCACCGGGTTTTCGGTTTCGGCGTCGAAGGTTTCCGTCACGGTGGTTTCCTCGCCATCGGCGGTGAAGACGACCTTCACCTTGCGTCCGTCCGCCATGGCATACTCCAGCAATTTTTCGGGAACCACCGCGTCATAGATACCCTCGAAATCGAAGCCGAAGCTGCCGTCCTTCGCCTCCATCCGGGCGGTGAATTTTCCTCCGGTGCAGGCGTCGTTTTCCGCCCGCGGTGTGTGCCAGTCATCAGATGCGGCGTTCCACTTCGTGATGTGGCGGGGTTCAGTCCAGCATTCCCAGACTTTTCCTAAAGGGGCTTTGACGCGGGTTTCGACGGTGATGGATTCGCTCATGGATTCGATGGTTCGGAAAAACGACGAACCGCGCGGATGCGTCGGGACAATTGAGGCCGGATTTCCGCGAAAATCCAGAAATCAGTCGTCCTGGTTCGCCTTGAGTTCTGCCACGGTGACCCGGTCGCGTTTTTTCAGAAAGAAGAACGCGCCGAGGAGTGCCCACAGTGCGTTGCAGAAGAATCCCGCGAGTGAGGCGGCGACGGCGGTTTCCGGTTTCACGCCGGCGAGGTCCTTCATCAGGACTTCGAAGAGCTTTTCTCTAACGCCAACGCCGGCGATCGAGATCGGCATGCCACTGATGGAGTCGATCACCGGCATCGCCGAGACCACCGCACCATAGCTGGAGGTGCCGCCGACAGCGCGCATGCCGCAATAGTAGGAGGAGAAATACGCGGTGAGCATGAGAAAGGAAACGCCCAGACCTGCGAGCGCGTGTTTCCAGTTCCGCCGGTAGACATCGTAGATTTCCGGAATGCGTTTCATCATCGGCCAGCGGGCGAATCGGTCGTTACCGTGGATCCGCCGGTGGACGGGCGGAGAGGCGCAGATGAAGATGAGCGCGACCATCGCCAGTCCGCCGCCCAGATAGAACCAGGCGAAGTGGATCACGCCCCGGCCTAACATGCTTTGGCTGGCAAGCGAGTCGAACCGCGCGGCGCTGATGATGAAAAACACCAGCGCGAGAGACACCATACCGGCCAGGTGATCCGCCATCACGGCCATGGCGATGACGAGTTTTTTCCCAGGATGATCGCGCATCAGAAGAATGATCCGCGCCGCATCGCCGCCGAGGCCGCTGACGGAGGCGAGGCTGAAAAGTCCGTCGATCATCGTCAGCTCCACCGCGCGGCCGAGGCTGACGGGCAGCGATTGGCCGCGCAGGAAAAACCACCAGCGCGTGCCGTGGAGGCAGACAGAAGCACCTGCGAGCGCGGCTCCGGCGGCGAGCCAGCGGTAATCGACGGCATCGGGTTTGGTGAAAACCGAGCGGTCGATTTTCACCTGTGAGAAGGCCCACCAGAGGCAGAGCGCGGTCAGGACCAGCTTCAGCAGGAAAATGAAAAACGCCTTCATGCCAGATAGTTGGAGGACGGCCAATTATGGCTGGGCGACGAGGGCACGAAGGTGGCTGGTGCGCCTCGCACCGGGCCGTTGCGGAGGCGTCTCGCCTCCCGCAGTTTCGAGTCCGCGCGAGACGCCCGCACAACGGTCTGCGGCGGGACGCCACAGCCACGGTGCTACGGAACCTCCACCATTCATGCGGATTTTTCGATTTCCTTCGCGATGGTTTCCACGCTTTCCAAGATGCTTTTTGCCGCATCCGAGTTGCCGATTTTCAGGCCGAAATGCTTCTCCAGTCCGACGACCAACTGCAGCGCGTCCACCGAATCGAGGCCCAGTCCGCCGGCTCCGAAAATGGAGGTGGTGTCGCCGATTTCCGACGGGTCCTGCTCAAGCATGAGCTCGTCCACCATCACTTCCTTGATTTTCTGCCGAAGTTCGTCGCCTTGCATGATTGATTGGGAAAAATTACAGAATGCCGCCGTCGATTTTCAGCGCCGAGCCCGTGATATAGGCCGCGTCCGCGCTGGCCAGAAAATAAACAGCGGCGGCAACTTCCTCGGGCTTTCCAAAGCGGCGCATCGGGATGCCACGCCGGGCGTTTTTCCGCGCTTCGTCGTCCAATCCACCGAGGGCTTCGGTTTCGATGAAACCGGGAAGCACGGAGTTCACCGTGATGCCTGAGCGGGCGACTTCCTTGGCGAGCGTCTGGCTGAAAGCGACCACGCCAGCCTTGGCGGCGGCATAATTCGTCTGTCCGAGTGGTGGCAGCACGGCGCTGAGCGAGGCGATGTTCACAATCCGCCCGAAGCGTTGGCGCATCATCGGCGTGACGACCGCGTGGCAGCCGTGGAAAACGGCATCGAGATTGGCGGCAATCACCGAGTGCCAGGTTTCCGGCGGCATGGCGGCGAGCAGGCAATCGCGGTGTATGCCCGCGTTGTTCACCAGCACGTCGAGCCGGCCGTCGGCGGTCGTGATTTTCTCTACCGCCATAAGCCAGGCGGCGGGATCGGTCACTTCAAGATCGATCAGGTGGCAGCGCCCGGCCGATTCGTTCGCGAGGATTTCCGCATGGTCCCGGTTTTTTCGGACGCCCAGCCAGACTTTGGATTCGGCATCATGCTTGAGGAAATATCGCGCGATGCCGAGGCCAAGCCCTCCATTTCCTCCGGTGATTAGAATCGAACGCACGGGGAAGGATGGTTCAGCGCCAAGCCGTGGTCAAGACGACCCTTGTCGTGGTCGATAAGGGTTGCTATGAGCAGTGGTGTGCGGAAAATGGACAGACGGGTGATAGTTTCGTTGGACGAAGCCACTGCGGAACGGCTGAGACGACTGGCCGCCACTTGGCGGGTTTCCCAGGCCGAAGTTGTGCGCCGTGCCGTCGCCGAGGTGGACAAAGCGATTCTCGCAAAGAAACCGAATCCCGCGGCATTACTCCGGGCGTTTCATGCAAGGGGAGGGCTCGAACTTGAGAAGGCGGATGCTTATCTCGCCGAGGTTTACGAAAATAGGAAACACTGGCGCGGTGAATGACTTTTCGGAAAATGCGAATTCATCATGATACCATCTATGCCGCCGTGCTAATTTTCGAATTGGCAAATGATCGCGTGCTTTCTGAGGCCGAATTGGAAGAAATTGAGCGCCATGAATTCACGGGAATTGCCCCCAGCCTACTACAGAAAGAGTTGATTCACCTGATTTGCTCAGAGGACAAAACAGACGCTGACGATCGGAGATCGGCCTACTGGGCTCTAGGGAAGCGATTTGATGCTTCGCTTATTCCGTTTTTCAGGGATCAGCTGCGGATCGAGCAGCAACGAGACGTCGATGCCGTTTACCAGATCCTGATCGCGCTCGACAACTTGAATGAGCCGGTATTTGGCGGCGATCGGGGAGGTTCCTATTCCTTGCTCGATAAAGAGCTAAATTGGATCGATGCAGGGCGATATCTTTCCACGCTGCTCCGATCACCGGTGGCATGCATCCATGTCAGGTGCTAGGCAAACACCGGCTCGTTCCCCGGCTTCCACTTGATGTTGCAGCCGCTGCTGGGGTAGGGGCGGGCGAGAGGTTGCTCGCCTTCGAGCATGCGGCGGACGGCTTCGCGGAGGTCGCCGCCGTGGGGCTGTGTGCCGCTGCGCGGGCGGGAGTCGTCGAACTGGCCGGCGTAGAAGAGTTGGTTGTCCGCGGTGAAGAGGAAGAAGTCCGGGGTACAGGCGGCGCCGTGGGCTTTGGCGACTTCCTGGGATTCGTCCAGAAGGTAGGGGAAATCCCAGTGGTGGTCGGCGGCGAAGGCCTTCATATGCTCGGGCCCGTCCTGCGGATAGCGCTGGAGGTCGTTCGGATTGATGACCACCGTGTGAACGCCTTGGGTCGCGATTTCGTCGGCCAGTTCCCCCAGCGCATCGGCGAGATGGACGACGAAAGGGCAGTGGTTGCAGGCGAAAACAACCAGCAAGCCACGGTCTCCGGCAACATCGGACCGGTCGACGAGCCTGCTATCGGCATCCGGCAGCGAGAAGGCTGGAGCGGCATCGCCCGGGCTCAGTTGGAATGAGGAAAGAACTTCTGACATGGAATCACGCTATCACAATTTCCGCCGGCGCGAAACAGTTTTCCACCTTGGACGTCGGGCAATTCCGTTGCATGGTGCCGCCGCCATGGCAGACGGACTTTCATCGGCGGAACTGCTCCGCTACTCGCGTCATCTTATCATCCCGGACATCGGGATGGAGGGTCAGCTTCGTTTGAAAAACGCCTCGGTCCTGCTCATCGGGACCGGTGCGTTGGGTTCACCGTCCGCTCTCTATCTGGCTGCGGCCGGCGTCGGCAGGATCGGCCTCGTTGATGCGGATGTGGTGGACGCGTCGAATCTCCAGCGCCAGATCCTTCATGGCGAATCGTGGATCGGGAAACCGAAACTCGAAAGCGCCGCCGCCCGTCTGCGCGAGGTGAATCCGCACATCACGGTGGAGCTTCATCCGGTGCGTTTCACTCCGGACAACGCGATGGAGATTGCCGCATCCTATGACATCATCGTCGATGGCTCGGATAATTTTCCCACACGATTCCTAACGAATGATGCGGCGTTTTTCCTGAAAAAACCGCTTGTTTACGGCGCGATCCACCGCTTCGAAGGGCAGGGCGCGGTCTTCGCCCCGCATCTCGGCGGGCCTTGCTACCGGTGCCTGCTGCCGAACATGCCGCCACCGGGCAGCGTGCCGTCTTGCCAAGAGGCTGGGGTGTTAGGCGTGCTGCCTGGCATCATCGGATCGTTGCAGGCGATGGAGGCGCTCAAACTGATTCTAGGCATCGGCCACGTGCCGCTCGGCAAGCTGACGATCTACGACGCGCTCAACAGCAGCTTCCGCTCCCTCACGCTCCGCCGCGATCCCGCCTGCCGGCTTTGCGGCGGTCACCCTGAAATTTCCTCCGTCTCCAATCCAGAAACCACCGCCTCCGCCACTTGCGAAATCCCCAACGATCAAATGGAATCCATCACCACCTCCGAACTTCGTGAAATCCTCGCCGGGGATTTCCAAGGCCTGCTCATCGACGTCCGCGAGCCCGACGAATACGCCGTCGCCCACATCGAAAGCTCGCGGCTGATCCCGCTGAAAACCCTTCCCGATCAGTTAGCCAGCCTGCCGGCGGACCGGGAGATCCTCGTCCATTGCAAGGCCGGCGGCCGTTCCGCCAAAGCCGTCCAGTTTCTCCTCGATCATGGATTCACCCGAGTGAAAAACGTTGCTGGAGGCATGGACGCCTGGCTTGCTGAAAACTAAATCCGCGCTCTCGCCATCCGCGGTGATGGTGATGCCGGGCTCGGCGCGGAAGACCCCGATTTCCCGACAGGTGACCTTCGTCGCGGTGAAATGCATGAGTGTGCTTTCCAAGTCCTCCTCCGCGATCGCTAACAAATATCCGTAGCTGGGAAAGGTGATGAGCCAACGCTCGATCTCGGTGTCCATCGGGCAGGGCAGGCGTTCGAGATCGAGATAGGCGCCGACTTCCGAGCAGTTGCACAGCATCGCGAGCGTGCCGATGATGCCACCGTTGCTGATGTCCTTGCCGGCGTGGCAGAGGCCTTTTTCCACGAGCGAGGGAAGTAGTTCGAGATCGGACCGCAGCCGCTCGGGCGGGGTGGTGGTGCTGGAGTTCCAGAACGGTTTTCCGTCGTGGTAGGCACCGTGCATGTCGATGGCGATGACGAGGTGATCGCCCGGTTTCGCATCGAAGCTGGTGATCAGCCGCTCTCCTGCATGGCCAAGTACGGCGGCGGCGAGCGTGGCTTTTCCCGAATTCGTGTGGGTCGTGTGGCCGCCGACGATCGGCACGCCGTAGGAGTGCGACGCGGCCTGGATACCTTGCCAGATTTTGGAGGAAATTTCGTCCGACGGCGTCCACAGCACGTCGGTGATGGCGATCGGCCGCCCTCCCATCGCCGCGATGTCCGAGAGGTTCACCATCACGGCCGAGTAGCCGGCGAACCAGGGATCATCCTCGACGAAGGATTCTAACATTCCTTCGGCGGCGAAGAGAAGGTGCCCGTGCCCCGCCGGGTTCGGGATCGCGGCACAGTCGTCGCCCAGACGGATGTTTCCCGAGATCTCGAAGGCCGGCTCGAACGCCCGATGAATGCATGCCTTCTCCGCGACCGCAGGGTGCGATACGAGGAAGTCAGCCAGTTCTGCGAGGTCATTCATCAACGCTTGCGATAGATCAAACCATGCCAAATCCAGGACAAAGTTAGACCAAATTGAAATTATACCTCAAATAGAGCGAATGCTTGCCGAGGAATCATATGTTTTTATTCCGGCGACCGTGCCAGGTCCCATGCGAGACCCTCGATTGCGGATTGCAATGGGCGTGGGGCGGAGCGAGACCTCTTCGATGAGTCGGCAGGCAAGGCTACCGGGTATGGAGAGTGATGCGCATTTTCGTAGGGGTTTTTCCTAGGGTTGGATGATGGCTCGTTCGGCGTCAGTGAAACCACCAGGCAATACTTGCGTATTGCCAGTGATGCGATGGGTTGCGCGAGTATGGACGAAATTCCCGAACCCAACGCCCCGCCCGGCGCGGGTCTTCCGCTGCCCGAGTTGATGATCGTGCGGGTGTTCTACAGATTGCGCCGCCTGACCGGAAACCGTGAGACATTCAACAAACTTTTCTCCAGCGAGCGCTCCACCATTGGAAGCCTGGTGGAATCATGCGAACCGCAATCGCGGGCAAAACGCGTGTTGATCCAGCGGGTCCGGAGCTTCGAAGACAGCAGTCGCTACTGGTCGGTGCTGATGACGCTGGACCATCAGCGGATCGTGAACCAATCGATCACCGGACTGATTGGGGCTCTCTCAAAAGGCAAAACTCCTCCCGGAAAAGCCAGCACAGCCGCTGTGAAACCCAATTTGAAAACGAAAGCGCGCTACAATCATCCTTGGTTTGGTTCGATGGATGCATCCGGTTGGCACGCGACAGCCGCCCATCATTTGGGAATCCACCGTGTGCAGATCGAGAGGATTCTCAGCGGACTGGCCGGATGAATCAAGCCACCCGCGCCGCGGCCTGATAGTAGTTCAGGTCGGCGCGCATCCTCACGTGGGGGATGCCGTGCAGCAGGATTTCCTCAAGCGGCTCCCAGTGCAGGCGTTGGAAAAACCGGGCGTTCTGATGCTGCACGGTTGCTAGAAATTCGTGGCAGCCGATGGCGTTCGCGGTCGAAACCGCTTTATAAATCAAACCCGCGCCAAGAGCGCCGAGACCGTGATAGCACGGCTGCAAGTTGCGGACCGCCACGCCGGGGCTGAAGTGGCGTATGCGGCGGTAGTCCATCGCCACACCGAGCCGCGAACCGTGCCAGACGCCGGGTTTCCGCTCGTCGATCCGCACGACGCCGGCGACGTTGTCCTCCATCCCGGCAATCAGGGTTTTGCAGACAATGGCGATCATCGACCCGTCCACCAGATCCCGGTCGTCGCCGCTGAAGATGCCCTGCTCCTCGCAGAAAATCGCACGCCTCACCGCAAAGAAACCGTCGAGATCCTCCTGTGTTTTCGCGATTTTGAAAACGAAGTCATGCGGACTGTAGGACGGGAAGCGTTCGAGGATCATGGCTCGTTTGGTTTGAGTTGTTATGAAACGACGTCTGCGGTTCGTGATTGGATGACTTCTCCGCCGGGTGGATTCGTATCCAGTTCGACACCTTTCGCGATTTGGACGGCGATGTGGTCCGCGTCCTCGGCGATGCCGGAGAAACGCGCGGAGCCCCAGGTGTGCAGCCACGGCAGGCCGAGGAAATAGAGCCCGGGAATGCAGGTGACGCCCCTATCTGTTTCGGGAAAGCCCCGCATGTTGAGGACGGGCAGTTTGATGAATTTGAAATTCGGATGGAAGCCGATGCACCAGACGATGGAGGTGATGTTGTTTCCTGCGAAGTTCAGTTCGGTGGACTCGTCCTCGGGTTCCCAAACCGGCGTGTAGTGCGGTTCTTCCGGAGCATCGATATCGTTGGCGGAGATATAGTCGTCGATGCGCTGGCAGATGCCGTTGTAGGACTTGTCCGCGCTGTCGAGTTTCGCCGCGACATCCTGGCGGACGGTGAATTTTTCGAAATCGATGTCCTCGACGAAACCGTAGAGTTTCACGCCTTCGAGCGCGAATTTCCGCAGGTCGATCTCGTGGCCGCCGTCGCGTCCGGTGAGATAGTGGTTGGTGCTGGAAAGCGCCTTCGCCTGATCCGGGTGTTCGGCGAAAGTGGTTTTATAATAACCCATTTCCTCCAGCCAGGTAACGGCGTCCTTGCCCCGGTAGCGGCGCGGCGAGCGCGGCGCGTTGCCAAGGCAGAGGTGGACTTTGCGACCTTCGAGATGCAGATCCTCCATGATCTGGACGCCGGATTGGCCGGAGCCGACGATCAATGTTTCGCCCTCGGGAATCTGCGAGGGGCGTTTGTAATCGACCGAGTGGATCTGTTTGATGTGCGCAGGAATGCGCTCGGCTCCGGTCGGCACGAAGGGAATGTGGAAGCCGCCTATCGCGACGATGACGTCGTCGCAATACCAGGTGCCCTGGTTGGTGGTGACGCGGAAATAGCCGTCGCTCTTGCTAACGGACGTGACGGTGACGCCTTCGAGAACGGGCAGGCGGAATTTTTTCGCATAGCCGTCGATATAGTCGACGATCTCGTCCTTGAGCATGAAACCCTCGGGATCGTTGCCGTCATAATGATGGCCGGGAAGGCGGCACTGGTGGTTCGGCGTGACGAGGCAGAAGGTGTCCCAGCGCTCGTTGCGCCACGAGTGGGCGACGCGGTTTTTCTCAAAAATGATGTGATCATCGATGCCGCGCTGCCTCAGGCAGTAGCTCGCGGAAAGCCCGGCCTGACCGCCGCCGATGATGACGACGGAAATGTATTGAGGATCGGTGAAGGGCATGGTCGGAAAATTTCAGTGGATGTGGAGAATGGTGAGCGGCGTGTCGGGAGGCAGCGCGCCGGCCCAGCGCTCGATGTCTGACATGGAGGCGGAGGCGGCGGTGCAGGCGAAACCGAATTTCTGTCTGACCCGCTCGGAGGCCTCTTCCAAGGCGATGCGGGAAATCCGGATGAACTCGTCCGCTGGCAGTTGCTGGCCCGGGGTGAAATACTTTTT
Source organism: Luteolibacter sp. (assembly GCA_039915545.1). Lineage (GTDB taxonomy): Bacteria > Verrucomicrobiota > Verrucomicrobiia > Verrucomicrobiales > Akkermansiaceae > Luteolibacter. The sequence continues at coordinate 20,395 of JBDSNC010000009.1, read as the reverse complement.
CACCACCGAGGAAGGCGAGTAGCAAGGTTGGAAACTGCCGTCGGGCAGCTCCGCGATGAAGGTGGTTTCAGGCATGGGAGCAAGGGGTTTGGGTGGTTTTTTCGAATGATGACAGCGAGCTGCATGCGCCGCATTTGGCGCAGCCGGCTTTCACTGTATCAGAAGTCATGCCAGCTTCGGTAAGCATTGCGCCGAGCGGGGCGAGCACGGCCTTCATGAAATCCGGCGTCGGCGGGGCATGTCCGGCGAGCGGCGTCCCGGTGACCGGCACGAAGGGAACGACGAAGGGATAAACGCCGAGCGAAATGAGCTGGCGGCTGCCTTCGAGCAGGCTTTCCACCGTGTCGCCGAGGCCGGCGAGCAGATAGGTGCTGACCTGGCCGCGGCCGAAAACTTTCACGGCGGCGGCGAAGGCTTCCATGTAGTAGGACATCGGGACTTCGGCTTTTCCGGGCATGATTGTGTGGCGGACGGATTCGTCCCAGGCTTCGAGGTGCATGCCGAGGGTGTCGACTCCGTTGGCGCGGAGTTTCACAAACCAGTGGAAATCGTCGGGCGGCTCGCACTGGGCTTGGATCGGAAGGTTGGTGGCCTGCTTGATGGCGTAGGCAGCGGCCGCGAGCACGGCGGCTCCGCGATCCGGAGTCGGCGGGGTGCCGGTGGTCATGACGACGTTGTCGATGCCGTCGAGCCGTTGCGCGGCGGCGGCGACTTCGGCGAGCTGCGCGGGGGATTTTTCCCGGATGGTGCGGCCGGCCTTGAGTGACTCGCCGATGGCGCAGAACTGGCAGCGCGTTTCGGAATTTCCATAGCGGATGCACGTTTGCAGGAGCGTGGTAGCGAGCACGCGCTGCGAGTGGAGCTGGGCGATTTTCCAATACGGGACGCCGTCCGCCGTCGCGAGTCCGTAGAATTTCGGCTCCGGTGGAAACTGGATGCTGGCGATCTGCTCGCCGTCCCGGAACAGCGGCGCGATGCCATCTCCGCTAACATTTCCGACGGAAAACGGCGATGAAGCCGCACCGCGGGTGTGGATCGGCACCATGATAGTCGTGCCCATCACGGTGACCGCTTTATGATCGGTGGGTCCCGCGCCGCCGCTCCGCGAGGGGGCGGTGGAGGGTGCCTCGCCGATCCGCAGTCCTGCGGACTGGAGCTCAGAGAGCAACCATTGTTTTTTCGAGAACAGGGCGTTGGGAAAGTCGAGTGTCTGCATGGCCGTGGGAGTCGTCGGAAATTTCCGTAAGGGCGGGGCGGGGTGTTTTATCGACGTAAAGCTCGAAGAGATCGGGCCGGCTGTAGTGGCCGACGGAGTCCATCATGCGTTTGCGTTTGGTGATGAGGTCGAAGTCGAGATCGGCGATCGCCATTCCCTCGCCTTCGGTGATTGGTTCGCAAAGGTGCGAACCGTCGGGAGCGATAATCGCGGAGAAACATCCGCCGCGCAGAGCTTTCTGCTTCTGCGGATCCGGCGTGATTTCTGCGATTTGTTCGTCGGTGAGCCAGCCGGTGGAGTTCACCACGAAGCATCCGGCTTCCAGCGCGTGGTGGCGGATGGTGACTTCGATCTGGTCGGCGAAAATCTGCCCGACCATCGATCCGGGAAACTGCGCGCAATGGATTTCCTCGCGGTCGGCCATCAAGGTATATCTCGCAAGCGGATTGTAATGTTCCCAACAGGCCAGCGCGCCGATCCTTCCCACAGCGGAATCCACCGCTCGAAGGCCGGAGCCGTCGCCCTGGCCCCAGACCATCCGCTCGTGAAACGTGGGGGTGATTTTCCGGCGTTTCAAAAGCAGATCACCCGTGGAGTCATAGACGAGCTGCGTGTTATATAGCGATCCGCCGTCCAGCTCGTTCACGCCGACCACGAGCACCATGTGGTGGCTCGCGGCAGCGCGGGAGAGCCGTTGGGCAAGCGGGCCGGGGACTACCACGGCCTCGCGATACAGTTTCTGATGGGCTTTTCCAGTGGCGAACGGCGGTTCTATGAAGGAAAAATAGGGATAGTAGGGTACGAAGGTTTCCGGGAAAACGGCCAGCTTCACGCCCGCGTCCGCGGCTTCGGAGATCGCACGGACCATGCGGTCGATGGTACCTTCCGCGCCGTTGAGGTCGGGGGCGATCTGGATGGCCGCTGCTCGGATTTTTTTCATGGTTGTTGTTAGTTAGACCGTCCACGAATCCATGATCACCGCATTGCACTTCTTATGCAGAAGGATGCAGTCCAATACATCCAACGGGTTGATCGGAATGATCCCCGGGATGAATGCCTTTTCGGTCTGACCGTAGAGCGCTTGGGTGGAAAACCGGCAGGCATAGACCTTGCCGCCTTCCTGCATGAATTTCGCGAGCCGCTGGTTCACGAACAGATGCCCGGGAAACGCCTCGTCTCCGAGTGTGGGGAAACCGCGCTGGAAGCCCATCGTAACGCCGGGTCCATATAACAGAATCGACGTTTCATAACCTTTCCGCAGCAGCCGCGTGGCGGAGAGCGTGTTGACGATCGAGATCGAGCCTTCGAACGCGACGGTATGGAAGGTGACGAGCGCTTTCTCGCCCGGCTCGGCCTTGAAGTCCTCGAAAACCTTCTCTTCATAATCGACGAGGAAGTCTCCGTCCTTGTGCATTTCTTTGTCTACTTTTGGCATGGTCGTATTGGTTGGAGTTGTTCGCCCAGACGCTGGACACGGGACGAGGTAGCACCGGGCGGGCCAGTCGCTGTGCGGGCGATGAAATGGAGCATCCTTATTCGTGCACATCGTTGCGCACGGAATCTGCTTTGGGGGAATCGATGAAGGAACGCGTCACCATGTCCGCATTGGCGAAGGAGCTCGGGCTTTCCAGCTCAACGATTTCCAGAGCGCTGAAGGGCGACCGGAGGATTGGCGAGGAGACGCGGCGGCGGGTTTGCGAAACAGCGGAGCGCCTCGGCTATCAGCCGAACCCGATGGTCAGCGCCCTCATGTCCGTCCGGAAAAAGCGCGGCGGCGACGAAGTTGGCACGGTCGCGCTGGTGACGGATTACCACGGCCAGGGCGGCTGGCGGTCGAAGGATGTCTGCCTGTGGGAATACGAAGGCATCTGCCGCCGCGCGAACGAACTCGGCTACCGCGTCGAGGAGTTCGCAATGAGCGACTACGGCTACGATGGCGCAAGGTTGGAACGCGCGCTCACCACCCGCGGCATCCGCGGAGTGTTGTTAGGATTTTCCCGCGAGCGCGAGTCGCGGGCGGAGTTGAACATCGGAGGCTTCACCGTTGCCGGCCTCAGCACCTATTTCCGCGAAGTGCCGGTGGACCGTGCGAACTTCCACGGCTTCTTCAACGTCCAACTCGCCCTCGATGAAATGCGCTCCCTCGGCTACCGGCGGACGGGCCTCGTCGTCCCCGAATTCAACAACCGCATCTCCGGCTTTCTCTGGTCCGGCGGCGCGCTCGATTGGCAGAACCGCCTCGATGAATCCGACCGCTGCACTCCTTTCGTCCCCCAAACGGGAAAGGAAGAACCCCAGTTCAAGGACTGGATGAAACGCGAAAAACCGGACTCCTTGTTAGTTTACAAACTTCCAGTGAAAACCTGGCTCGCCAAATCCGGCCTGCGCGTCCCCGAAGACATCGGACTCGCATTCCTCTACCGCACCAACGACGAAATGAAGGCCGGCCCCGGCATCGACGGAAACCTGCAATCCGTCGGCGCGGCCGCCTTCGATCTCGTCGTCGAAGGCCTCCACACCAACCGCCTCGGCCTGCCGCGGCATCCGAAGGACGTGCTGATCAAAGGCATCTGGCGGGAAAAGCCATGATCCGATTGCGATGACCCTATTGCCACCCGATTGCTTCCTTGCCGTCCGCCCCTGAGACGGACAAAAAAGGCCCAGCTTCAACTCCCCATGCCCGCCAAGAAATCCCGCGCGAAGAAAAAATCCACCGCCATCCCGCTCCCATCCGCCGCCGACTGGCGCACCACGGACCAGGATGAAATCCTCCGCCGCGTCCAGCGCGCCCGCGACGAGAAACACGGCATCACCAACCTCCACCCGGAGCATCCCGTTTTCTCGAACTTCCGCGTCGTCTCTCCCAGCGGCATGATCTATCAGACGGAAATCCGCGATCTTAACGAACGCGCGTTCTCCTGCACCTGCCCGGACTTCCGCATCAACGGCCTCGGTACCTGCAAGCACATCGAGGCCACCCTCATCTGGCTGAAACGCCGCGTGAAAGGTGATTTCCAACTCGCCGGGAAATCCGGCTCGAAACGCATCGACCTGGTCCCCGCTGGCGAAACCCTCCGTATCGAGCGGAATTTCTCCAAGATCCCAACCTCCCTCCGCCCGCTTTTCGATGCGGAAGGAGTCCTCTGGAACGATAGCGAAGAAGCGTTCGGAAAAATCGACAGGCACCCGAAAGTCCGCGTCTCCCAAGACGTGGAGGCATTCCTAACAGCTATCCGCCACGCCGAAGAACGCCGCAGCCTCCGCCGCGATTACGAGACCGGCGTCGTCCAGGGCCGCCATCCCGAGCAAGTCACCCTCAGCCCGCTCTATCCCTATCAGCGCGAGGGGATGCTCCACCTCGCATTCGGCGAACGCGCCCTGCTCGCCGACGAAATGGGCCTCGGCAAAACCATCCAGGCCATCGCCGCCTGTGCGCTTCTCCACCATCTCGGAAAAGCCAAGCGCGTTCTCATCGTCACCCCCGCCTCGCTCAAAGCCGAGTGGGAGGAGCAAATCGGGAAATTCACCACTCTCGGGAAGCGCCTCGTTTACGGCCACCGCTCGATCCGCACCGCCTGTTATGCCGACGCCAGCCCGCCCGTTTTCACCATCGTCAACTACGAGCAGGTCGTCACCGACAGCCTCGACATCAACACCCACCTCAAGCCCGACATCATCGTGCTCGACGAGGCCCAGCGCATCAAGAACTGGGCCACCAAGACCGCCCAGGCCGTGAAGCGCCTCGAAAGCCGCTACGCCTTCGTCCTCACCGGCACCCCGATCGAGAACCGCATCGACGAACTTTACTCCATCGTCGATTTCCTCGACCCAACGCTTCTCGGTCCGCTGTTCCGCTTCAATCGCGACTTCTATCAGCTCGACGAAAAGGGCCGCCCGGCCGATTACAAAAACCTCGCCGGCCTCCGCGAGCGCATCCGCCCCGTCCTGCTCCGCCGCCGCAAGCATCACGTCGAAACCGAACTCCCCGACCGCACCGACCGGCAGCACTTCATCCAGCTCACCCCAGCCATGCGGGTGGAATACGAGGAATACAAACAGCAAGTCTCCCAGCTCGTCCTGCGTTCCCTCAAACGCCCGCTGACCAAACAGGAATCCGACCGGATGATGATCCTGTTAGCCATCATGCGCATGATCTGCGACTCGCCCTCCATCATCAAGGGTCACGATTGCCAGGACTGCCCCAAGCTCGACGAACTCGCCCGCGTGCTCGACGAATGCCTCTCCGATCCCGACGTGAAAGTCATCATCTTCTCCGAGTGGGAAGGCATGCTGAAAAAAGTCCGCACCTGGGCGGACGCGAACGGCACCGGTTACGCCTGGCACACCGGCAGCGTCCCCCAGCAGAAACGCCGCGGCGAAATCCTCGCCTTCCGCAACGATCCGAACTGCCGCCTCTTCCTCAGTACCGATTCCGGCGGCGTCGGCCTCAACCTCCAGAACGCAAGCGTCGTCATCAACTGCGACCTCCCCTGGAACCCCGCCCGCCTCGAACAACGCATCGCCCGCGCCTGGCGGAAACACCAGAAGCGCCCCGTCACCGTCGTCAACCTCATCGCCGAAGGCACCCTCGAGCACGCCATGCTCGAAACCCTCGCCAACAAGATGACCCTCGCCGAGGGCGTGCTCGACGGCACCGAAAAATCCCTCAGCGAAGCAAAACTCAAACGTGGCCGCGACGCCAACATCGCCCGCCTCCAACAGATTCTATCGATCGCCCCTGACGGCAAACCCGTCGAAAAATCCCCGCCAGCCGATCCCGCCCTCGCCTTCGCGGAAAGAGCCGCCACCACCCTCGGCTCCGCCCTCCTCCACTGCCAGGAAGCCATCCTCCCAGGCCAAAATTCTCCCGTCCTCCTCACCGTCCTGCGCGATCCCACCCGGGCCGCCGCCGTCTCCGCCCTCTTCCACGAAACCGACTGGCGCGGCAACCCGCCCAACCTCCAAGTCCTCGACGAATCCACCTGGCTCGCCATCCAACAACTCGCCGCCAGCGGGCTCATCACGCTCAACACCCGCGCCACCCGCCCCCTCATCGGCGACGCTCCGCCGCCACAAAAACCCGCCCTGACCCCCGAGCAACTCCAACGTATCAACGACCTTCGCACCTTCGCCGCCAAGAAACAAAAAGTCGCCAAGCTCCTCATCGACAGCGACCTCGCCGAAGAAGCCGAGCTGCATCAGAAAGCCGCTGAAAAAGCCCTCTCCCAAGCCACTGCCATCGAGAACCACCTCCCCGAGCCAGCAACAGGCTGAAAGTGGCTCCGGCAAAGTGGCTGTGGCGTTTCGCCTCAGACCGTTGAAGGAGCGTCCCGCTCCCTCCATTGGAAACGAGAACCACCTCGCCATGCCGCAACGACAAGATGAAAAGCATCGATGCTACCGCGACAAAATCGAACCCACCGAAATCGCCCGCAAAGTCACCCTCTTTTCCCTTGGCGTCCCTCGCGTCCAGGCGGTGAAAAAATCCTGATCCTTTTTCCACTCTCATCTCCCGAGAAAGCCATTCAAATTGACATCAAAACGTCTTAACGTCACATTCCTTCCATGAAACGAGCTACAGTCTATTTCGAGGACGACCTCCACAGGGCGCTGAAGATGAAATCTGCGGAAATTTCCACTCCTGTTTCGGAATTGGTCAATGATGCCGTACGCATTGCGCTCCAGGAGGACGCGGAAGATCTTGCCTCCTTCAGGGAAAGAGCGGACGAACCGGCTATCGACTTCGAGAAGTTCGTTTCCAAGCTCAAGCAAGATGGCAAGCTATAGGATCACGATCAAGCGATCCGCTTCCAAGGAACTGGAGAAGATCGCCCTTCAGGACCGCAAGAGAATCATCGAGAAGATCCGTTCCCTCGCCTCCGACCCACGGCCCCCGGGAAGCAAAAAACTCTCAGGCCAGGAAAAATACCGGCTTCGCCAAGGTGACTACCGCATCCTCTATCTCATCGAAGACGGTGAACTCGTGATCATGGTCGTGAAAATTGGCCACCGCAGGGACGTTTACTGAGCGTTTGATTGGACCATGGGAGATCCCACAGCTTGACGGGAAACCATATTCCCGTATCCTGTTCGCTATGAAGACGACCATCGACATCCCGGACGTGCTTTATAAACGGGCCAAGATCCGCGCGGTGGAGACCGGTCGGACACTGAAGGATCTCGTGCTGAGTTCCTTGGAGAAAGAACTCGATCCGACGACATTACCGCAAACCCCTGCCACGTGGGCCAATCGGAAATTGCGGTCGGATTTCGAGGCGGCGATCCATGCCGGAGCCTTCTCCGGTGGCACCGATTCCGCTGTCATGATTTCCGAAGACCGGTCCTCCCGCGAAGATGCTCTACTTTGACAGCACTTATCTGTTCCGGATCTATTCCGTGGAACCGGGTCACGAAGCGGTCAAAAGACTTCTCGCTCAAACCAACCAGCCGGTTGCCATCGCTTGGCACGGGCGTGCCGAAATCGCCTCGGTTCTCCTGCGCAAACGCCGCGAAGGGGCGGATACGCAGGAACACCTGTCCAGTCTTGCGAAGCAGTTCCAGGATGATTGCCAGCAACTCCTCATCCACTTTCTGCCGTTGACCGAGCAGGTGATGGAACGTCTCGAGAATGTCCTCGCCGCCGCTCCCGCCTCCACCAACATCCGCGCCGCGGACGCCCTGCATCTCGCTTGCGCTGCGGAACATGGTTTCACCGAAGTCCACTCCAACGACCGCCACTTCCTCGCTGCCGCACCGCTGTTCGGACTGCGTGGGGTGAATGTGATTGCATAGTCTCGCAGCAATCGCCCGGAGGCCCCTATTTGCGCAGTAGGCAGCTCGTTTTTTGATCAGGTGTCCGCACCCGCCCTCCAAGTCGGGGCATTTTCTGGCCGAACTGACTCCTGCCATTATCGGTTCAGAACACTGTTCCTCTCACGATGGCGCTCTACTTTCTATGGCCACTCACTAATCCGCTTCCACTCCTTGTTCAATGTCCGCAGGTAGGCGACTGGATCAGGCTGTCGCTGCAGAGCGCTGGTGGAGCCGAGAGATTTGTCCGGCCATAAGTGAAGGCGGGATGCAAGACCAAGATCCTGAGCGGTAGAGCGCATGTTGGAGAGAGCGGTTAGGGCATAATCCTGCCAAGCCTCGCGTGTGGCGAAAACATCGGTCCGGAGGCTCACTCCAAGTCGGGTGGCATGTGCGGCAATGCGCTGGACATTGTCTGCCCGGATGTTGATGGGTTCGTGGAAAATGGTGACAGGATCTAGCGGACGGATGGCTTCGAGGGTAGCTCGGAAGTCATCGGCATCGCATTCCGGATAAGTGGGAGCGATGGCGACATAAACATGAAGTCCGGCATCTCGGGCGGCTTGAAGAGTAGCAAGACGTTGGGACGGTGCCGGTGCGCGGGGTTCGTAAATCTTTGCCAGATCGTTGCGGAGAGTGGGCAAGCTCATACCGAAGAGGAGGCGTGGACCAAAGGAACGAAAGAGATCGAAGTCTTGCTTTGCCAGCGGACTACGGGTGAGAATCCGGACTCGCAACGTGGAGTGGTCTCTAATGAGTTCCAATGAGCGGCGGACGACAAAACGGGCCGCATCGGCGAGTTCCCGGCGGCGGGCGGCATCGGGATGGCGGATGGCTTGATAGGGATCGGTGGTGGAGCAGTAGATGATTGCGCGGTTTCCGTCCGGCTTGAGTTCGGCGAGAGGAGTGCGCTCTGCTGCTCGGAGGGAGGCGAGGAATTTTTTTTCATCCCAACGTCGGAGGAGAACATAGTCACCCCATTCGGCATCTGGGTCGGTAATCCTGTGCTTTTCCAGCAAGGCTCCCATCTTGATGGTGGCGGCGCTGGGAACGTAGCAGAAGCGGCAGGCATGGGAGCAACCGATCGCGGTATTGAACGACCAATTGGAGAGACTTTTGTGGACGAAATTGTTCGGCTGGATCGTGGCCGGGACATCCCAGAAATCCACAGGTTCACGCTGTAGGAGCGCGGAATCCTCCCCTGACAAATGGCCGGGAAATTCGAGGTGGGCAGGCGTGATCATGATTTGATTGGACTATTTGCCAGATTGCAACAGATGGCTGGCAATCTTGAGAGCGGTTTTGTTTTTCGCGGCGAAGCAAAGCAAGTATAGCACCGTTCCCGCATCGTTGCGGAGTTCAAGCGGGCTTGGAGCAACGCAGTCAAAAACCGTGCCGAGACGCTGATTGAAGTAATTTCCTATAGAAGTGATCGTTGCCGTCTTTTGGATCGGCGTTTCTCCGAAAAGATCACGTTCCTGCGGTTTGAAGAACTCCGGATACCAGACACTTTCGGGCACGCCGAGGATGTCGTCGAGCCGCCGCCGCCACGATTCCGGGATATTACCGTGGCCCGGTAGCATCCGGTTGACTCCTATTCCTGCCGGAAAGAGCAGAAACATGTCGATCGCTTCCGTCTTGGCCACGAGTTCGATGGTTTTCCATGAAACCTGCATGCCGAAAGGGTCGAGAAAAAGGACCGCGCGGCGCTTCTTCCAGTTCCAGTCTTTGCAGATGGCTTGGATCTTCTCGTTCGCATCGCCGGCGAGGGGGAGAATCCGGTCAGCGAGTGAGGGGAACTCCTCCCGTAGTTTCTCAAGTTCCCGAGCTTTCTGGGCGCTTTTTTCGATAAAGACATACTGCGAAAAAGGCGGATCAATTCCCAAGGCCAACCGAACGGAACTGTCGAGAAACCTCTGGGTATCTTCGGATGTGATATCAGGCAGTAGTTCCGCTGGGGAGTCCTCAATCAAGGATGTGTTCTTGGCCGTGTTGTAGCCAGTGCCCGCAAAAGCATCCAAGTAGCAGTAGGCATCGCACCAGGACTGCCTCTTCATAATCTGCACATAAGCCGCGAGGTATTTGCGAAGCCGCTCGAGTTTTTCGGCGGTCCAGCTTCCTCCGAAAGATTGTTTGGGTGCAGGCACGGATATTAATTAATGAATCCGAAATAAAATTACGAGGGATATCTGCCATCGCCCTGAGGGAAGTCGGGGCTTACCAAGATTCAACCCGCGTCTTCCTGATCCTGATTCACGGGCATGCCGTCGATGGTGGGAGGGCGGCGGACGCGGACTTGCTTGATTTCCCCTCCTCTGGAAACCGGGGACCAGGTTCACCGCACGAGCCCTCTACTCCACCTCCGTTTCACGCGCGGCGAAGGGGTTGCGCTTGCCGACGACGACGAAATGCCGCGACCAGGCTTCTTCGATCAAATGTTCTCCGCTGCGGGAAAAGCGCAGGCGGTGACTTCGATGCTTATAGACGGTTTGCGATGGCTTAAGATTCAGGTCGTGGGCGTGGAAACGAAGCAGGCGCAGAATGCGGCCGGCACGAGTGAGGTTGCAGCGGATCACGCGTTCGAGATGGGGAACCTGGCCTTGTTTCCAGCGTTCGAGATCGGCGGGCATCAGCAGGCTCATTTCGACGAAGAGTTCGACGGGTGCGACGAAACGCTTGCGGGCGAGGATGCGCGAGACAGCCACCATGATCCGCGGGTATTCCTTAAACTCGCGGTAGTTGGCAACGGAGGGATTGTCGGGTTCAGGCATCGGCTAGCGGCCAAGATTTAGGTCGTGCTGTTGAACGCGCGACATCAAGGGAGGGTGCAAAAGGCAGACCGGGTTGTCAAAGCTGCGGAGGGAATGATCGGGTATCGGATCGCCGGAACAGTCGCGATCTTGCCATGAGGCGGGGGATGCTTTCCAATTCCGCCAACCTTCATGAGCGAGTATCAATACTACGAATTCCAGGCGATCGACCGACCGCTGACCCGCGAGGAAATGGCCGAACTGCGGTCGTGCTCCTCCCGGGCGCGCATCAGTTCCACCCGGTTCACCAACGAATACCACTGGGGCGATTTCAAGGGGAATTCTACAGAATGGATGAAGCGGTATTTCGACGCGCATCTCTATACCAGCAACTTCGGCTCCCGGGTGTTTTCCCTTCGTTTCCCGATCGCGTGGATGGATCCGAAAACCATTCATCCCTATCAGGTGGAAGGTGCGGTGGAGGTTTCCAAGACAAAATCCCATCTGATCCTTTCATTTCTGCTCGATACCGAACCGGGCGAGTATGACGAGGAAGAGGGCAACGACGGGTTGCTCGCAGATCTGTTACCCATCCGGTCCGCTCTGGCGGCGGGAGACCGGCGCGCGCTTTACATCGGCTGGCTTGGTGGGGCGCAGAACGGGCTTGTCGATCCGGATGCCGTCGAGCCTGCGGTTCCGCCCGGACTTGGCTCCGATGGAGGCTCGTTGGATGCGCTCATCGGTTTTCTCAATCTTCGCGAGGACCTGGTGGTTGCAGCGGCGCGGAACAGTCCGGAAGCGAGTCCGCCCCCCACCACTGGAGAAATCGCAACGTGGCTGGCTGAGGTCGATGGGAAGGAGAAAGATCAGTGGCTTTCACGACTGCTGTTAGCTGATGATCCGGGCATGCGGGGCGAGGTTCTCAATCGCCTCCATCAAACGTCCGACTCCATGCAAAGCCGTGGCAAGTCCACGCGGACAGTTGAGAGCCTGCTCTCGGAGGCGGACAATCTGGAAGCGGAGCGCATGGAGAAACAACGGCAGGAAATCGCCCGGCAGGAGCATGCCCGTATCATGGCCCTTGCCGGGCAGGAGGTCGGCTTGTGGCAATCTGTGATCAAGCTCTCCGATTCGTCATCATCGCGCTATCAGGAGACGGCCATCCGCACTCTCAAGGATCTTCGCGAGCTGGCTTCCATCCGAAGTGACAGCGCTGTGTTTCTCGAGAAACTCGAAGGTTTCATCGAACTGCGCTGCCGCAAGTCATCGTTCATGAAACTTCTGCGGGATGCGGGATTCACGTGATCGGTCCTGGGCTGGAGCGAACTACTTCTCACCCCGCCACCAACTCATCCGCAGCGATGATGAAATCAAAATTATCCTGGACCTTGATGGCGGATGATGTGGTCGATTTGGTGCCGGAATGAGAGCTGAATTTTTCGGCACGAAATTGACATGATGTGGTTTCCGGGCCAATGAAAATCATTGGAATCGCCCGCAGCCGTTCCTTCGCTAAAATGACGTGCATTGAAACGGCTGGAACAGATCGAGGTTGAGCTCCGCGAACTTGATTTGCGACGGGAGGCGCTGATCCGGGAGCGCGGCTGTTTGCTGTTGGAAGAGCAATTGGAAAAAGATACCGTCGTCACTGCGGGTTTCACCCCTGCGGAGAAAATCGACCTCTTCCTCTCGCTCTTCCGTTGTCGAGTCGATGTCTATCCTAAGCTGTGGGAGAATGAAAAATTCGGTCGCAAAGGCTACTCTCCGGTTTGCCGGAACGAGTGGCTGCGCGGGATTTGTGAGAAGCCCAAGGTGAAATGCTCGGATTGCCCGCATCAGGCGTTTCCTCCGCTCGATGAATCGGCCGCGCGGGATCACCTGACGGGTAAAGCTGTCATCGGCACCTATGCGATCCGTGAGAACAACACCTGCGTTTTTCTCGCGGCGGATTTCGATGGCGACGGTTGGCGGGAGGACATCCGGGCGTATCGCGATGCGGCCCGAGAGCTGGGCGTGGAGGTTGCGGTGGAAAGATCCCGCTCGGGAAACGGCGGGCACGCGTGGGTCTTCTTCAGCGAACCCGTCCCGGCACTGATGGCCCGGCGGATGGGAACCCTGATAGTCGCAAAAGCCTCGGCACTCCATCCGGCGATGTCGCTCGGCTCCTATGATCGCTTTTTCCCGAATCAGGATACGCTGCCTGCCGGTGGCTTCGGCAATCTGATTGCGCTGCCACTCCAGGCGAAGGCGCGCGACTTGGGCCATTCCGTGTTTCTTGACGAGGACTTCGCGCCGCATCCCGATCAGTGGGCTTTTCTCTCGCGGGTTCCAAGGATCGATCGAGATCGTTTGGGGGACTTGCTAGATCGTAACGTTCCGGCCGGGGTGGATGATGACCCGCAACTTACTCCTCGATACGAGGATCGCGTGCTCGACGTGATTCCTGCCACGGTGAAACGGGGTGATTTCACTGGCTCGGTGAAAGCCGTGCGTCGCGCGCAGTTGAAGATTCCGCTTTTGAATCTGCCGGGCTCCTTGGTCGCCGCTTTGAAACGACTGGCCACGCTGGCGAATCCGGTGTTTTTCGAGAAGCAGCGGTTGAGGTTCGGCACCTACAATATCCCGCGCTTCATCTTCTGTGGGGAGATCCACGCCGACCGTCTGATCCTTCCACGCGGAGTCGCTTCCGCAGCGGAAGAGCTGTTTCGCAAAGCCGGCGGCCGGTTGGAAATCGTGGACAAGCGTCCCGATGCCGGGCGATGCGATTTCGAATTCAAAGGCGAACTCACGGCGGATCAGCAAACTGCGGTCGATGCGATGCTGCTTCATGAGGACGGCATCTTGTTAGCGCCGCCGGGAGCGGGGAAGACGGTCATGGGTTGTGCGGTGATAGCTTCTAGAAAAGTTCCCACACTCATCCTCGTTCACAGGAAAACCCTGCTTGATCAATGGGTTTCCCGGGTCGGGGAGTTTCTCGGGTTGGAGAAGAAACAGATTGGAGTTCTCTCCGCAGATGGGGCGGAAGGAAATCCAGGTATCGTGATCGGCATGATCCAAACTCTCGTCAAAGCAGCGAATCCCGAGGCGCTTTTCGCTCCATTCACCCAAGTGATCATCGACGAATGCCATCACCTCCCGGCAGCTTCGTTCGAAGCGGTGATGAAAACCTGCACCGCACGCCATTTCCTCGGTCTGACAGCGACTCCTAACCGAAAAGACGGTTTGCAGAAAATCCTGTTCCTCCAGTGCGGGCCGATCCGACATCGCCTGGACGCGGCGGTGGATCCTACCATTGCACGCAGGCTGGTGATCCGGGACATGCCTCTCGGATTGCCCCCCGAGGAAATACGAATACCCCTTCATCAATTGTGGGAACTCCTTGCCGGCCACGAAGAACGAAACCGTGTCATCGTCGAGGACATCGTGGATGCATTGAAGCATGGCCGTTACTGTGCCGTCCTCAGTGATCGGAAAGAGCACCTCGTTGCTTTGGAAAAATTCCTTCACGCGGCAGTTCCTGAAATCGTAAACCGCATCCACCGCATGGACGGCGTGATGGGCAAAAAGGCACGTGCTGCGATTTTGGCAGAGCTGGATCTCCTCGTTGCCGCTGGAAACGGGTTCGCGTTCCTCGCTACCTCGTCACTCCTCGGTGAAGGTTTCGATCTCCCGCAGCTCGACACCTTGTTCCTGACGCTGCCGGTTTCCTTCAAAGGCCGGGTGATCCAGTATGCCGGTCGCCTCCATCGGGCCTGCGAAGGAAAATCGGAGGTTCGTATCTACGATTACGTCGAGCCGGATCATCCGCTCACAGCTCATATGCACCGCAAGCGAATGGTTGCTTTCCGCGAGATGGGCTACCGCGCTGATGAATGATGGCGAGCTCCAGCAGACCTGTAACCAGCCGCTCAATGAAAAATCATCTGAAAAGTATCGGACGAGCTTGCTCCCACCGTCAGCGGGGCGGGAGCAAGCTGTCTTTGCAATCCACACACGTGGAAATGGGGGGAGAGCGTCACCACCCGAGTAGGCTCGCGACTGCGGTTCGTAGCGCGGTTTCCAACACGGCAGCTTCGGCGTGGGTCAGGGGAATGGTGACTTTGCGCAAGGATTTGTCCGAAGCGTCCTGGCGGGAGATGGAAATCATGTAGGGCGCGCGTTCCGGATCGTCGCGGACGACGAGTTCGAAGGCGCTGCTGGCCTTCTCCGCCTGATGGAAAAGTTTGGCCTGCGGCATGCGGCCCTGAAGCACGGCGAGTGCGGCGCCGATGTCCGAGAGCCCCCACTTCATGGTGATCTTCTGATCCCAGTCGAATTGCTTTTCACCGGACTGCGCCGCCGCATCGACGAAGACTGCGGCTTTGGAACGGTTCAGGCCGAAACGAACGACTCCTCCGCTGCCGCGGGAGTTCGGCTTGTAGATGGCGTAATCCTGAGTGCGCTCGGGAGCGAAACCTTCATTGCGCGTGCCGTTGGGGGGAGTGGAGGGGTAGGGTTCAATGACGCTGTCTTTCATGGGGATGTGCTTGCTTGGTGATAAGCATTTGAACACTTATTTCGAGAAGCTCAAGCAGAAAGATGGTCGGATGAACACTTTTTCTGGAATCCGCTGATTCAGTTTCCGTCCGGCTTTGTCAGGTCCTTCAACGGGCTGACCGCGTAGACGAAGCCGGAGACGGGATCCGGTTTCGACGGATCGAAAGGTTTCACATCATCCGCGAGCATCGCGGCGAGTGGCAGCTTCTCCTTCCGTAGGCCTTCGACCACGCACTTCGCGATCTCGTAGCTACCGAAATTGTTATGGTGGGTGCCATCCTGGAAGGCGGAGTTCAGATCTTTCCCGAGTCCGACGTAGAGCTGGCGGCTCATCGCGTGTAGATCGATCAACGTTGCCTTTTCCTTTTCCGCCACGTGTTTCACCGCGTCCGGATAGCCAGCCAGCGTGTCTTTCTCCACGCCTCCCTTGCGTTCCATCGAAGTGACCAGCACCGGAGTGACGCCCTTCTGCTGGATTTGCCGAACGACTTTCCCGAGATTCTCCTCATACTTCTGAAGTGCGTCGGGAGCCTTGCTCTTCATGTCGTTGTGGCCGAACTGGATGAAAACATAATCGCCTTTTTTCATCTCCGCCTCCACCTTCGCCACCCGACGGGCGGAAAGCGAACTGCCTAACGATTCGCCGGACTCCGCGTTGTTGGAGATGGCGACGCCGCGTTTGAAAAACCTTGTGAACATCTGTCCCCAGGAGTTCCAGGGTTCGTAGGGTTGGTCCGTCACCGTGGAGTCACCCAGCAGATAGACCGTAGTGGCGGTGGGCGCGGGTGTGATTTCAACAGCCGCCACACACGGATGTGGACCGTTGAATTCGAGGGTGAGCTTGTTGTCCCAGTGAAGATAGGGTTTCTCGCGATCCTTCAGTCCGACGCGTCCTCCGGGATATTCCGGCTGGCGGATGTTGACGGTGAATTTTTTGCTGACCTGCTCCTTCTCTGCGGTCACCACGTTTTCCAGCATCAGACGGCGCGATTCCGCCTTCACCGTGTTGTCGGATTTCCCGGCCGGGTCACCCAAGAGAACCGTGACATCGTAATTTCCCTGCGGCAGCGCCACGGAGAAATAGAAACCGCCCTCGCCCGTCACGAAATCGCCCTTCACCGCGTTGCCTCCGCGGATTTCTGCCTTCACGGGGAAGCCCAGATCGAAGCCATATCCTTTTTCAGAAGTGTAAACGTCCTCCGGCGTCACTGCGATGAAACCGGGACTGGTTTCCGCTGTGCCGAAATCGAATTTCACCGGCTTGGCCGCATCGCCTTGCGCCAAACCGGATAGGAGAAAAGGAATCAGAAGGGCTTGCAGAGTTTTCACACGCGGACGATGACAGCATTCCGACCGATCCAACATCCCCCGTTTGGAGCAGGCAAAGCGCAGGCTTCAGTCCGTAGGGGCGTCCGGGCCCGTTGAAGTCCGCGCTCCGATACATGTAACCACATCAGCGATCGGCACGGATTCCTGCTCGAACGCGCCCTTCGATCCGGCTTCCAACATCTTCCGCAGCGCGGCATGCACGTCCGTCATCAGTGGGGTGGCGAGGAGCCGGTCAATCGTCTTCCGCTCGTCCTTCGTCAGCGGAAGTCCCTCGGGATCGGGACGGAACTCCATGCATACGGGTTGGAACGCCCAACCGGTTTTCTCGCGCAGATCACGCAGGATGTCGAAACCCGCCGGATCGCTGTCGCCGAAATGGCTGCAATTCAAATCGGGCCGCAGCATGTTGAACAAACGTCTGACTGCCGCCCCGGGAAAACTGGTGTGAACCAGCAGCCAACCGCGATTTCGTTTCGCCAGTTCGAGGAACACCTCCTCGTTCTCCACCGTTAGGCAAAGCGCGGCATCCGTGGTCACCTCGTCGGCCTGAGCCAGGTTGATCTCGGAAATACGGCACGGCCCCGGTAGCAGGCCGAAGTCCACCCGTTCGTTTCCGAATTTCAAAACCAACGGACCGTGGAATGTCAGTGCCCTGGGTTTCTTCAAAATTCCACAATCCTCCAAAGCGCACACGTCATCGCCGCGGATCGCCTGGAGCGCGGAAACCAGCCTGCTCTCCAGTTTTTCCAGCCGCTTCGAATCCCCGCAGATCACGCTGCTGGCGAAGCGGATGAGCGACTCATCCTGCCAATGGATCACACCTAGCAGCGCCTTGAGAAACTCTTCATTTCCAGCAGGATCATCGCGCCTGAACGGTTGCACGCTACCTTGAATGACAGCTTTGTCCTCCATTGATTCGCACCAAGCCCGCCACTGTTCTCGCCAGCTTTCCGGCACCGGCTGATCTGTCATCGATTTGAAAAACGAGGCCAGCTCCGATCTTTGGCCGCTTGGCGGACTTTCACGCAATCGTTGGAAAAGCCACGACTCGCCGCCCTCCTTGGACAGGCGGACTCGCTGATAGATTCCGGATCTCGCCGCGCGGTCGAGCGAAAGCCGCTTGCCCGATTCCAGCTCCGCCCGTTTCAGATCTTCCTCGGCCTTTTCGCGCTCGTCGCCATCGTGGCAATTTGCGTGACGTAACAATTGTTCGTAATCACAGATGAAATCCCGGGCACCGCCATGGCTGCCGGCGGCGGACTTTCGATAGAGATCCGCCAGCGCCCGCAAAATCCTTGGAACTTCATGAGGCATGGTCATCCATCCATTTCCTGCCTTCCGGCGTGTCGCGGAACAAAACCGACGGCACATTGCGCACACCCACGCGCGAGCCACGGCGCTCCTCTTTCCGCGTGATGACGATCAGCTCGTCGCACTGGCTGAACGCGTAGGGAATGTTGCCGCTCGACATGGAAAACATGCCTTGCAGATCGAGCTCGGCCATCGCTTGGAGACAGTTCTGGATGCGCTCGCCGGAGAGTTTGGAAAACGCCTCGTCGATGGGAACCAGCGCTAGTGACGGCTCCTTCCTCCTCGTTTCATGGCGGTTGTAGGCGTGCAGATAGCTGGCGAGTATGGCGACGAAATACGGACTCTGGTTTTCGCCACCACTCATCTTGCCGCTTTGTTTGTCCACGCTCACCGGTTTGCCGTCCGGATCGCGGATGTCGGTGACGAGCAGGTCGTAGTCGAAATACTGGCGGTAATCCAGAAGCCGCGCGGCGTCCGGGCTGTTTGCGTTCTTCACCAATGTCGTTAGGAATGTTTTCAGCGCTTCCTTGAGATCTTCGCCCATGCTGGCGAAGAACAGCTCATCCTCGTGATGCAGCGCATTCAGATCGATCAACTCCCGATAGATCCGGAACTCCGGGTTCAACTTGCGTTCGATCTTGTAGCGGTCGTGGCCGATGGGCCGCTTGAGCTGGTGGTTGAGCAGCGAGATGATGTTCTCCACGTTCTTGATCGCCTGCTGCATGCGGCTGAGCACCTGCGTTCGGAAGAGCGATTCCCAACGCTTCCGCTCGGTCGCGGATTTTTTCTCATACTCCGGAATGTTAGCGTCCTCAATGAGACCCAGCACGCGTTCGTAAGGCTGCGCGTCGCGTCCGTCGTCCGGAAGATCGTCGAACTTCGGTTGGAAGGTCTTCTTGAAATCCAGCATCGCCACCTTGAGATCGCCGATCGTGTTTGCGGCCAGAATCTCCGCTGCTGCTGCGGCTTTGGTAAATTCACGGGCGCGCACGTCAAGCGCCGGAGTGTATTCGGCGGCCTCCTGTTTCCACGAACGGTAGCGCTCAAGATGGGCGCTGATGTCGATGCGGAGCTTCGCTCGTGAGAAATCGTCCTCGCGGCCAGAAGATTCCTTTTGGCGCGATTCCAACATCTTCTCCGCCTGCTCGATGTCCTTGTGGCCGCCTTTGCGGAGGATCGCGTTTTTCTCGCGATCCCACGCGGCGAGCTGCTCCTTGAATTCCTCGATGCGTCCTTCCAACGTGGCGATCTCATCGGTGGCGATGGCATTGAGCTGGGACATGAGGTCCTCGTGCTCCGCTTGTTTGTTAGGGAGTTCTTCCACCCGCACCAGTTCCCGGGAAATGTCCGCATGATCGGGAATCTCCTGCTGCCGTGCGGTGATGAGCCGCTCGATTTCACGCTCGATTGGCTCAAGCCGACGCAGCGCGGCATCAATCTCGCCAAGCCGTGTGAGCTTGATTTCGAGCTGACGTTTCAACCCTCCCTCGCCGATGAACGGCTGGCCGTCATAAGGCTGAGGACGCGTGATGACGGAGCCTCGCTTGTGCAGTCCATCCGGCAGAATGGCAGAATCATGGCGGGAAAAATCCGCAGGTGTGGAAACCCGGATGGTTTCGCCGAACAGCGAATCGACGTATCCCTGCGCCGTTTCGTCACTGCAGCGGATGACTTCGGCGAGCGAGTTTTTCAATCTGCGTGATTTGTTAGTGGCGGGGATTTTCCCTGCATCAATCAACCGCTGTGGTCCGGCTTTCAACAGATCCGCGGCGGGCAAGCGCGAGAGGATGTCGAGCGCCTGCGCGTGATGACCGGAAGCAACAAGCACGGCGAATTTCTCCTCGAACGCGACCTCAGCCGCGGCACGCCAGGCTTCATCCTCCACTTCGCAAAGCTCGCGCAACGCGCGTGGCGGCACTTCGCCCGGCAGCGTGGGAAGGTTTTCGCGGAGCGCGGCGAGCAGCGGTTGCGGCACTGGCGGGAGGCCGCGTTTGAGAGCATCGATCTGCGAATCGAGATCGGATTTTTCCGAACGCAGGCGGCGGAGTTCCTCGGCATCGTTGCGGAAACGATCACGCAGTTGTTTGCAAAGCTGGTCGGCCGCTGTGGCGAGGAACGCGAGGCTGTTGGAGGTCTCGGAACGTTCGCATGAGTCGAGAAACCGCAATGACTCGTCCATGCGGGAAACATCCACGAACGGATGAACCGGAGCTTTGCCCACTTCCAGCATCCACTTGCGCGCGGCCTTCAATCGATGAGCCAGGCCGCCGTCGATCTTGTTGGCGAGCGCGCGGAGCCGTTCGATGTCGATCTCCAGCTTGCGGATTCGGTCGGCCAGATCCTTGTAAAGCCGGCCTTCGGTGGATTCGTTGAGCAGGGCGATGGAACGCTCGCGCTGCTGCTGCGTCTCAGTGCTGAGGGATGTTAGCTCGGCGAGCCGGGC
>JBDSNC010000005.1:0-30316 GCA_039915545.1 Luteolibacter sp. | reverse complement strand
CAGCAGGCGTCCGGTGGCGTCGCGGAATTCGACGTGCCACGGGTCCTTCGTGACGGTGACGGATCCGAACTCGCTGGTGTAACAGTAGCCGGCAGGGGTTTCTGACAATTTCCACGACTCATCGCGTGAGAGCGGACCGGCGAGCATCAGCGACTCCTCTTGGTGGGACTGCACGCCGGTGGAAGCCCGGATGCGGACGACCCTGGGTGAGATGAATTCGATGGAAAACGGCAGCTCGGGATTCGCCGCGTATTCGGTGGTGGGAAATTCGTTGCCCGGAGCGGGGGAGGGGGCGGTGAGGGTGTTGTCGAACGCGTGTTTCGGTCCGAGCAGGTGGCGGAGATACGTGAGTTTTCCGCAGCGGGTGGCCGGATCGAACTCGGCGAGCTTGTCCGCGAGGAAGTAGGTGTTGGAAAGGTCCTTGAAATCCGCGCTCACGTCGACAGGTTCGTTGAGAAGCGGTGCCGGGGGAGCGGCCAAGGCGGTTCCGGCGGCCAGGAGCATCCCTGTGACGGCGGTGAGGCGGGCGATCAGATTGATTTTCGTCATCGGTTCCGGGATTCGGTTTTCTGCCCGTGATTCCAAGGGCTTTTTCAAATCAAATGACTATCCCCCAAAATAGGCTCTTTCAACCATCTTTCCTAGTTGCGCCGAAATGAGGAAAAATTCACATTTCGCGAATGAAACGGTGCAACTCCTTCGTAACGGGGAGGCCGCTGACGAAATCCGGTATTACAAATCAATCCTTCACCTTCATGCGTCCGATCTTCGCCCTCCTCCTTCTCGGTGTTTCCCTGTCAAACGCCGCCGATGCGCCTCTCCGCGCCCTTCTCATCTGCGGCGGCTGCTGTCACGATTACGCCAAGCAGTCGGTGATCCTTCGCGACGGCATCCAGGCGCGGGCAAACATCCAGGTGGACGTGGTCCTCAGCTCGGACAGCTCGACCAAGCCGTATTTCCCGATGTATGAAAAAGCGGACTGGGCGAAGGGCTACGACGTGGTCATCCACGACGAGTGCGCGGCCGACATCAAGGAAATGCCCTACGTCCAGAACATCGTGGACGCCCACAAGAACGGCGTGCCTGCGGTGAACCTCCACTGCGCGATGCACTGCTATCGGACCGGCACCGACATCTGGTTCGCCTATCTCGGCCTGCAATCCAGCGGCCACGGTTGGCAGAAGCCGATCGACATTGATTTCACCGCCGCCGAACATCCGATCACCAAGGGTTTTGCCAACTGGACCACCGTCGACGAGGAGCTTTATAACAACATCAAGATCTTCGACACCGCGAAGGCGGTCGTGATGGGCAGCCAGATCCAGCAGAAGGGGAACAAGGACACCAACGTCGTCGCCTGGACGAACGACTATCACGGCACCCGCATTTTCAGCACGACCCTCGGCCACCAGAACACGACTGTCAGTGACGACCGCTATCTGAACTTCGTCGTCCGCGGCGCTCTGTGGAGCTGCGACAAGCTGAACCCGACTTATTTGAAGCCCTACGCCGGTGCGAACGGGAAGTTTGAAACCATCCCCGCGAAGGCCGCCGAGCCAGCACCCGGAGCCGAAGCGGATCCGGTAAAAAAAAAGTAACGGCTGATCTGAGCAAGTCGGGGAACTCAACTCCCGTCATCGAGAAGCTCACGCCTCAACAGGAAGCTGACATCCTCAAGGACGTCAAGGTGGCGGACGGCTTCGATCTGAGCCTGTTCGCCACGCCTTCCGCCGCAAACTATCCGGTTTACGTGGCGGCCGCCCCGAACGGGGATCTCTATGTTTCCTCGGATGGAAATGGTTCGCTCGGACGCGATCCCAGCCGCGGACGGATTGTCCGTCTGAGGGATACCGACAAGGACGGACGCGCCGACCAGGTGACCGAATTCGTGAGCGACGTGGCTTCGCCGCGCGGGCTGGTGTGGGACAACGACCGTCTCTATCTGATTCATCCGCCGGATGTCAGCGTTTATATCGACAAGAACGGCGACGGTGTTTTCGATGAGGAAAAAACGCTGATCAAGGGCATCGCGTTTGGTTTCAAGGACCGCCCGGCCGACCATACGACAAACGGCCTGAGTCTCGGCATCGATGGCTGGCTCTACATCGCCGGTGGCGATTTCGGAATCCTGGATGCGGTCGGCACGGATGGCAAACACCTGCAAAACCGCGGCGGTGGCGTGATCCGTTTCCGACCGGACGGTTCAGGACTGGAAATGTTCAGCTACGGCACCCGCAACATCCTCGGCACGCCGATCAGTCCGCTGCTCGATCTTTTCGCCCGGGACAACACCAACGACGGCGGCGGCTGGGACGTGCGCTTTCATCATTTCACCGGCCTCGAGGATCACGGCTATCCTCGGATGTACATGAACTTCAGCGACGAGATCATCAAGCCGCTCGCTGACTATGGCGGCGGTTCCGGCTGTGGCTCGGTCTATCTGTCGGAGCCGGGGTTTCCGGCGAAATGGAACGACGCGCCGCTGACGTGCGACTGGGGCACCGGCGCGCTCTGGCACCACAGCGTGAAGCCGAACGGCGCGACCTTCGTGGAAGCGACCAAACCCGAGCCGTTGATCAGGATGACCCGTCCCACCGATGCCGACGTGGACGGCATGAGTAATATCTATCAGGCGAGCTGGAAGGGCGCGACCTTCAAATGGGAAGGCCCGGATGTCGGCTACATCGTGCGCGTTTCGCCGAAAGGTTACACGCCCGAGCCGCTGCCGGATTTTGAAAAAGCGACCGAAGCCGAACTGATCCGTCTGCTCGAATCTCCCAGTCAGGTCCGCACGCTCGAAGCCCAGCGCGCCCTGCTCCGCCGCCCGGGAACCTCCAGCATGAGGGATGCGCTCGTGGCACTTGCCGGCGATGCGAAAAAGCCACTGCCTGCCCGCGTCGCCGCTTTGTATGCGCTCACCCAGCGTGCCACGAAAAGCGATTCGGCTGCCGCCATCATCAGCATCGTGCGTCCGCTGGCTGCGGACGAGAAGCTGGGTCGATTTGTCCTCCGCGCCCTCGGCGATGCGGGACTCGATGGATTTTCCAAAGGAAAAACCACCGCTCCGGAAGATCTTTACACTGCGGGTTTCAAGAGCGGCGAACCCCGCACGCGCCTTGAAGCGCTGGTCGGCGCCACCCGCCAGAATATGAAAAAACTCGTGCCGCAAATGGCGACGCTGCTGGGGGATTCTGATCCGGTCGTCGCCCATACCGCGTTCCGCAGCGTTTCGATGCTGGAAACTCCCGCACCGTGTTTTGCGATTCTCGACAATCCGAAAGCCCCGCAGGAACAGCGGCTCGGCGCGGTCCGCGCGCTCATGAGGATGCACCAGCCGGAAGTGGTGGACGGGCTCATCAGCCGCCTCGGCCGGACGTCGGAACCCGCCGCTCGCGAGGGGATTCTATCCGCCTTGTGCCGTCTGCATTTCGTGGAAGGCGCGTGGAAGGGCGATTCCTGGGGAACCCGTCCTGACACCCGCGGACCTTACTATCAGCCGGAAGCGTGGAGCGAGACTCCGAAGATCGTTTCGGTGTTGAAAAGCACGCTGGCCAAGGCACCGGCACTGGAGGCGTCGTTCCTGGTGCGCGAACTCCAGCGCAATCGTATCGAATTCGATGAGGCGCGCGACCGCATCCTCGCCCTCGCGAAGGACAAGACGGAGATGCTGCCGGAAGTGGTGGAGCAGCTTTCCCAGGCGCAGGTGATTCCCGATTCGGGGATTCCTTTCCTCATCCAGGCGGTGAAAAGCGACGGGCCGCCGGAGATGATTGCCAAGGCGATCTCCGTTCTATCAAAAACAGATTCCGCCGACGGATGTGTGGCTTCGCTCGCCGCGCTCGAAAAGCTCAATCAAACAAAAGGCGCGGACAAACTCGCGGAAATCGCCGGCAAGATGTTTCTCGAAGCTCCGAAACTGGAAAACCACCACCAGTTGTTGGAGGGGATCGCCGCGAAGCTCGATGGTGCGAATTCCCGCTGGGCGGATGCCGCCCTGCTCGCGCTCAGCGCCCGAAAAGGCGGCAGCCCTGAATCCCGGGAACTCTCTCAGGTCGCCCTCGACCACGGCTGGGCCGATGCGAAACGCCGCGTCCAGATCCTCCAGGCGATCGAACTGACCGGTTTCCACGGTCTCGACACGCAGGTGCTGGCTTCTGTTGGCGACGCGAATTCCGAGATTGCCGCCGCTGCCACTACGACGGCGAAGAGCCTGAAGCTTGAGAAAAAGGGTGAGGACAAATCGCCGGTCGTCGGCACGCTGAAACCGGAGCAGGTGATCGCCGCCGTGATGGAAACGAAGGGCGACGTCGATCTCGGCAAACAGCTTTTCACCCGCCAGAGCTGCGTGACCTGTCATGCCGTTAGTTTGGAGGAGCCGCAGAAGGGGCCCTACCTCGGCACCATCGCGCAGACCTATACCCGCGGCGTTCTGGCGGAAAACATCATGGACCCTGGCAAGACCATCGCCCAGGGATTCGCCACCGAGATTTTCACCATGAAGGACGGCACCTCGCAGATGGGGTTCGTCACATTGGAAAGCCCGGATGTGGTGAAAATCCGCACCATCGCCGCGCAGGAATTCGTCCTGAAAACCGGCGACATCGCCAAGCGCGACAAACTTCCCACCTCACTCATGCCGCCCGGGCTCGTCGGCAATCTGACCACCCGCGAATTCGCCAGTCTGTTGGACTATCTCGAATCGCTTTCGAAGAAATGACAGGTCTTTCGTTCGTGGTCCCGGCTTCAGCCGGTCTTCGTTAAAAAGGAAGACCGGCTGAAGACCAATGCCCTTAAGGATTGGCGGGAATTCCGCCTGATTTCTTGATCCCGCGAGGGATTACAGAGGGTAGCCCGGGGTCGAGCGTCAGCGACCACCCCGGGTTTCACGGCCAAATGCAATTCGACCCCGGCAGCGGGTCATGGAAGCTTGCGCGGTCCGTGGCCATGCGGGCGTTTCCAGCACACCTTTCAGGGTGCCCATCGAAGAAGAATCCTTTTCCCGGGGTGGTCGTCGCGATTGCTCCTCGACCCCGGGCTAATTGCCGCGATCCCTGCCGGGATCAAGAAACGGACTGTCCGCGATCCAATCCTTAAAGGCATTGGGCTGAAGCCGGGACTACGAACGGAAGAGAAGACCTTAGAAGACCTTACTTCGCCGGTGGAACGGGAGCTTCCGCCGGTGGCGTCGCGCCGGCCGGAGCAGGCACTTCGATGGTTTGCCGGATGGCGAACTTGTTCTGCATGTCCTGGATCAGCGAGCGGCCGGTTTCCTTTTGATGGCGGACGGCCATTCCGGCGAAAAACGCCGCTGCCGCGAGGATGAGGAACATGACGATCGCGCCGAAGCCGATGCCGCTGGTAGTGGTGGTGGCGTAGGCCTCGCGTTGTTTCGCGACCTTGTCCGCAGCGCTGCTTTTCGGGCTTTCCTCGGGTTCGCGGGTGATCGGTGATTCCAGATCAGGCTTCTCGCGGGCGAGGGCGGCGAGTTCCTCTTCGTTGAGCACGAAATCGAACGCCACATCGCCGAGTTTCACCGTCGCGCCATTGCGGAGCGGGATCACGTCCTTGCGCACGCCGTCGAGCTTGATGCCGTTGGTGGAACCAGCGTCGCGCAGCTCGTAGCCGCCCTTGATCCGGTGCATTTCCGCGTGGTTGACGGAGACCGAGCCGCATTCGATTGCGATATCGTTTTCGCTGCCGCGACCGAGGGTGACCACCTGGCGATCCAGTTGGAAGCGGTAGGGCTGGGCATTTTTCTCAGGAACGGTGATCGTGACGCGTGGCATGGCTTTAGAAACGAAGGACTTGGGCGGTTTCTAGCGCAACTTGGCAGGATTCACACAATTATTTTGGGTGAATCCGTCCGGTGAGTCTCACTTGGCGAGGCTGGCGAACCACGCTTTCGGCGCAGCACGGTTGAGAAGAATGAGGGTGAGCAGGGGATAGGCGCAGGCGATGAGCGCGCCGCCGATGGCTCCTCCGGCCATGAATCCACCCATCATGGTTTTCGCGGCACCCGGCATGTGCGAGCCGCCCGTGATTCCGTCGGTCATTTCCCGCATCGCGGGAATCAGAATGGTGACGGCAAGAATCATGTTCACCGCCTTCGCTGTCAGCGAGGAACCCGCGTAGATGTTCGACCATTTCAGGCCGTCCTTGTGGTTTCTCAGCATCTTGATGCCCGCGATGATCATTGGAATGGCGACCAGCAGCGACAGGGTTGAGGACGTCAGCGTCATCGGTTTGATCTTTTCCTGCATTGCCATCTGCGCCTCCAACTGGGCGGTCAGTTGTGGGCTGGATGGCATCAGTTTCAAAAATGGATTTCCGACGATGGCGATGAACAAGCCCCACACCGCACCCAAAATGCCAAAGCCGGCGAAGACCAGATGCAGGATTCCCATCACTTTCACCACCGGCGGCGCTTCCGTGATGAAATACGGCATCGAGGGCGCTCCCTGCGGAAGCGGCGGCTGGTAGGGCGATGGTTCGTTCATGCACTCGAATCAGAGGGAAGCGAATGCGCGATGTCGAGCCTGCTTCGTGGTGTTCCCGTTAAACATGAAGAGAAAATTAAACGTTTAATTTTTCGCTTGCGGGATAGGCAAAGGCTGAGCAGTTTTTGTAGTTCAAACCCTCCACGCATGAATTCCGCCGCCCGCAGATTGATTTTTATTTGGATCGTATTGCCGTTTTGCGTCGTGTCGGCTGCCGCAGCAGCGCTCCCTTTCGTGAGCCCGCTGTTCAGCGACCATATGGTTCTCCAGCGCGGCAAGACGAACCCGGTCTGGGGTTGGGCGAAACCGGGGGAGAATATCCGGGTGGAGATCGAGGGCAAAACCGCCGCTGCCACTGCGGGGGCTGACGGGCGCTGGCAGGCTGCGGTTGTGCCTCCTCCGGCGGGCGGCCCGTACACGTTGAAAATTTCGGGCCCGCAAATTGCTTCGCTAACGGATGTCCTCGTCGGTGACGTCTGGATCTGTGGCGGTCAGTCGAATATGGAGTTCGAGCTCGCCAAGGCGCGGGGCGGGGAGGCCGAGGTCAATGCGGCCGATTGTCCGAACATCCGGCTGTTCAATGTCGCCAAACAGGTTTCCTATGTTCCGTCAGCGGCCGTTTCCGGAACTTGGAAGGTGTGTTCACCGGAAACCGTTACCGAAGACGGAGGCGTCTCCGCGGTGGGCTATTTTTTCGCGCGGAAAATCCAGACGGAAACGAAAGTGCCCATCGGACTGATCAAGGACTGCTGGGGTGGCACGCCGGCGGAATCATGGGCGAGCGCGGAATCGCTCCGCCTGCTCAAGGACTTCGGCTCCACGCTGGACGAGGTCGCGCGGCTGCATGCCAAGGGTGGCGAGGAATACGGCAACTTCGTTTCGCACTGGTACGACGAATACGATGCCGCGCAGAAGAACAACGCCTGGGCTGCGGTGGATCTCGACGAGGGTGAGTGGAAAAAGGTCGTCATCCCCGGAGGGTTTGCCGAACTGGGAGTGCCCTCGACTCCGGCGCTCTGTTATTTCCGCAAAACCGTGGTCCTGCCGGATCCGCTCCCCGCGGGCGGTGCGAAAATCCTGCTGGGCGCGATCGAAAAGATGGACACCACCTTCATCAACGGCCGCTGGATCGGGGCGAGCGCATGGTCCGAGAATCCTCGCGCCTACGACATCGGCGGGGGTGTTCTCAAGGTCGGGCCGAACGTGATCACCGTGCGTGTTTTCAAAACCAAACCGGCCGGCGGATTTCTATCAGAGGCTGGACAGCTCAAGCTCGTGCTCGGCGACAAAACCGAAATCCCGCTCGCCGGCGACTGGAAAGGCAGGCTGAGCGTGGACGCCAAACCGCCGCATCCGCTGCCGCTCGGATTTGAAAACTGGCCGACGATGCCGGGTGTGCTCCACAATGGCATGATCGCACCGGTCGCGCCGTTTGCGATCTCGGGAGCGCTCTGGTATCAGGGCGAGGCGAATGCGGACCGCGCCGCGCAATACCGCAAGCTGCTGCCCGCCATGATCGGTGACTGGCGGAAAGCGTTCGGGCAGGGTGATTTCCCGTTCTACATCGTCAGCCTCGCGTCCTTCATGCCGCACCGCGACGTGCCCGGCGATGGCGGGTGGGCGGAACTCCGTGAAGCGCAGGATTTCACCGCGCGGTCTGTGAAAAATTCGGGACTGGCGCTGGCCATCGATCTCGGCGACGCGAATGACATCCATCCGAAGGACAAGAAGGAGGTGGGCGACCGGCTTGCGCTGTTAGCTCTGGCGGGACATTACGGGAAAAACGTCACTTCTTCCGGTCCGAGATTTGTGGCGGCTGAGAAAATCCCCGGCGCGCTGAAACTCCGCTTCGACCAGAGTCTGGTGGTGAAGGGCGACAGGCTTGAGGAATTCGCCATCGCCGGAGACGACCACAAGTGGCATTCGGCGGACGCTACGATCGAAGGAGATTCCGTCGTGGTTTCCTCGCCTGATGTGCCCGGTCCAGCCGCCGCGCGCTACGCCTGGCAGTCCAATCCGAGGGCAACGCTCTACAACACCGCCGGCCTGCCTGCGGTTCCGTTTCGCACCGATGCACCGTTAGCAGAGCCATGAGAATTTCCGCCTTTCTATCAGCCTCTTTGGTTGCCGCCGGGTTCGTCCTCGCGGAACCGGCGTGCAATCCGATCCTCTACGCCGATGTGCCCGATCTCTCGATGATCCGCGTGGGCGGCTCGTACTACATGAGCAGCACCACGATGCACATGAGCCGCGGCCTGCCGATCATGAAGTCGGAGGATCTCGTGAACTGGAGGCTCACCGGCTACGCCTATCAGACGCTGGCGGACAATGACGCGTTGAACCTTCAAAACGGCAGGAACGCCTACGGCAGGGGCTCGTGGGCCAGCAGCTTGCGTTTCCACAAGGGCACCTACTACGTCTCCACCTTTTCCGCCAGCAGTGGCAGGACGCACGTTTACTCGACCAAGGATATCGAGAAGGGGCAGTGGAAGGAAAATTCGTTCTCGCCCGCGTTGCACGACCACTCAATGTTCTTCGACGATGACGGGAAAGTTTACATGCTTCACGGCAGCGGCGACCTGACGCTGACCGAGCTGGCGGACGATGTCTCGGGAATCAAGACCGGCGGGTTCAACGGGGTGGTCATCCACGACGCCACCGCGGTCGCCGGTCCTAACAAAGGTTTGCCGGCCGAGGGTTCGCAGCTCTTCAAGGTGAACGGGAAATACTACGTTTTCAATATCACGTGGCCGAAGGGGGGCATGCGCACCGTGCTGATCCACCGTGCCGATAAGATCACCGGGCCCTACGAGGGCAGGATCGCCTTGCAGGACCAGGGTGTGGCGCAGGGCGGCCTGATCGACACGCCGGACGGAAAGTGGTGGGCCTATCTTTTCCAGGACCACGGCGCGGTCGGACGCATTCCCTATCTGGTACCGGTGAAATGGGAGGACGGCTGGCCGGTGCTCGGCGTGAACGGCAAGGTTCCTGAAGCCCTCGATCTCCCGGATGCCAAGCTCGGTGTCTCCGGCATCGTCGCCTCGGACGAGTTCAACGACCGCAAGCTGCCGCTCGCCTGGCAGTGGAACCACAATCCCGACAACGCTCTCTGGTCGCTAACAAAACGCCCCGGTGCCCTGCGCCTGACCGCAGGCGCGGTCGTTTCCGATCTTCTCACCGCCAGGAACACGCTCACCCAGCGCACCTTCGGCCCGGAAAGCTGGGCGACCACCGTGCTCGACACGTCGTTGATGCAGGATGGCGACTGTGCCGGCCTCGTGGCCTTGCAGAAGAACTACGGTTTCGTCGGCGTCAAGGTGACCGGAGATGAAAAAACCCTCGTGATGACAGGTGCTGGTAACGGAATTGGAGCGGAAGAGGAAAGCGTGCCGTTTTCGGGAAAAGCCGTTCATCTGAGAGTCCACTGCGACTTCAGGGACAAGACCGACATGGCGGATTTCCAATACAGCCTCGACGGCATCAAGTGGAACAAGATCGGGAAAACGTGGAAGATGAACTACACCCTCCCTCATTTCATGGGCTACCGCTTCGGGCTTTTTAACTTCGCCACCCGATCCGCGGGCGGATCCGCTGACTTCGACTGGTTCCGGCTGAGCGAAAAGGTACCGCATGACTAACCGTCCGAGAGTCTCACAAAAACCATCCATGATAACCCGAATCGCCCTCCTCGCCACCAGCTTCTTGCTCGCGCTGCCTTCCCACGCCCAGGAACCCGCCGACGACTCGAAGCCCGCCGCGACCAACATCCTCGGCCAGGCCTATCCGCGCATCCATCCCGACCTCCGCGCTGTCGTTAGAATCAAGGCTCCGGAAGCTCAGAAGATGGAACTGGACCTGATGAAAAAGTATCCGATGACCAAGGATGCCGACGGCGTCTGGTCCGCCACCACCGAACCGCTGGTGCCGGGCTTCCATTACTACTCGATCCTCATCGACGGCGTGGCCGTGTGCGATCCGGCCAGCGAAACCTTCTACGGCATGGGCCGCATGGCCAGCGGCATCGAGATCCCCACCGCCGGCGAGGATTTCTATCAAATCAAGGATGTGCCCCGCGGCGAGATCCGCGAGCGTTGGTATGACTCCAAGACCACAGGCGCGCCGCGCCGCATTTTCGTTTACACGCCGCCGGGTTACGACGAGGACACGCTGGTCCGCTATCCGGTCCTCTACCTCCAGCACGGCGGCGGCGAGGACGAGCGCGGTTGGCCGAACCAGGGCCACTTGAGCCACATCATGGACAACCTCATCGCGGAGAAAAAGGCCGTGCCGATGATCGTTGTGATGGAAAAGGGCTACGCTCGGAAGGCTGGTGAACCTGAAGTCCCGCTGCAACCACCGTCGGGCGGCGGTGCGATGCCGCCGGATTTCAGCCGCATGTTCGCGGCGTTGGAGGAAGTCTTCATCAAGGATCTCATCCCGATGATCGACCGCACCTACCGGACCAAGGCCGACCGCGAGCACCGTGCGATGGCCGGACTGTCGATGGGTGGCATGCAGACGTTCACCATCGGCTTGGCCAATCTGGACACGTTCGCCTATTTGGGCGGGTTCAGCGGCGGCGGTGGTGGTTTCGGAGGCGGCACTTTCGATCCGAAGACCGCCCACGGCGGCGTGATGGCGGACGCGAAGGCCTTCAACGACAAGGTCCGGCTGCTCTACCTGAGCATCGGCACCGCCGAGGGCGAACGCTTCTATAACAGCATCAAGGGTTATCGCGACGCGCTCGAAGCCGCCGGCATCAGGACGGACTACTACGAATCTCCCGGCACCGCGCACGAATGGCACACCTGGCGGCGTAGTCTCCACGAGTTCGCGCCGAAGCTCTTCAAGCCGTGATGTAATGGATCCACCCCAACCAACCATGATCCGCTTCATTCCAAAAACCGCCCTCTTTATGTTAGCTGCCTCCGCCACTGCGGCGGAGATCGATGAAACGCACCTTCTCTGGTGGGACAAGCCCGCTGTGAAGTGGGAGGAGGCGGTTCCGGTAGGCAACGGCAAGCTTGGCGGCATGATCTTCGGCCAACCGGTGAACGAGCGCATCCAGCTCAACGAATGCACGCTGTGGGCGGGCGGTCCCTATGACCCGGTCAACCCGGACGCGAAGGCCGCGCTGCCCGAGGTCCGCAAGCTCGTCAACGAGGGCAAATTCAGCGAGGCCGCAGGACTCATCAGCGCGAAGGTGATGGCCAAGCCGCTCGGCCAGATGCCCTATCAGACGGTTGGCGACCTGGCGCTGGAGTTTCCCGCATCCACCAAGGCGGAGAACTACCGCCGGGAACTCAATCTCGACACGGCGACAGCGAGCGTGAGCTATACGAGCGACGGCGTGCGCTTCACCCGCGAGATTTTTTCCAGCGCCCCGGACAATGTCATCGTGGTGCGGCTCTCCGCCGACAAACCCGGAGCGCTTTCGTTCTCCGCTGGTATGAAAACGCCGATGAAAGGTGCCGTGGAGACGGACGGAAAGGACACGCTGGTCATGAGCGGCACCGGCGGCGACTCCGGCGGAATCAAAGGACAGGTTCGCTATCAGGCGCGGGTGAAGGTGATGACCTCCGGAGGCAAAGTGAGTGCGGAGAACAACCGCGTGACCGTTTCAAATGCCGACCAGGCGCTGCTGCTCGTCACCGCGGCCACGAGTTACAAGAAATACGATGACGTGAGCGGTGATCCGGAAGGCATCTCACAGAAGCGCATCGCGGACGCATCCGGAAAAGGATACGCGAAATTGCGCTCCTCCCACCTCGCCGACTATCAGCCGATGTTCCGCCGCGTCAGCCTGGACCTCGGCCAGACCGAGGCGATGAAGCTGCCGACTGACGAGCGCATCCGCCGTTTCGCCGAGGGTGGCGATCCGCAGCTCGCCGCGCTTTACTATCAGTTCGCGCGTTATTTGCTTATCAGTTGCTCCCGTCCCGGCGGCCAGCCCGCGAACTTGCAGGGGATTTGGAACGAGAGTCTGAATCCGCCGTGGCAGAGCAAATACACCATCAACATCAACACCGAGATGAACTACTGGCCGGCCGAGTCCGGCAATCTGGCGGAGTGCGTCGAGCCGTTGATCAAGATGGTCGAGGACCTCACCGTCACCGGTGCGAAGACCGCGGAAAAGATCTACGGCGCGCGCGGCTGGGTGGTCCATCACAACACCGACCTTTGGCGCGCCACCGCACCGATCGACGGACCGAACTGGGGCATGTGGCCGACCGGCGGCGCCTGGCTTTGCCTGCATCTGTGGGACCGCTACGAGTTCAGCGGCGACAAGGCGGTGCTGAGGCGGATCTATCCGACGATGAAGGGATCGGCGGAGTTCTTCCTCGACACCCTGCAGGAGTCGCCCGACGGCAAATGGCTGGTCACCAATCCGTCGATCTCGCCGGAGAACGGCCATCCGAAAGGCTCCGCGGTTTGCGCTGGTCCGGCGATGGACCAGCAGATCCTACGCGACCTTTTCGCGAACACCATCAAGGCCGCCGCCATCCTCGGCGTGGACAAGGATTTCCAACAGAAACTCACCGCCACCCGCAAGCGCCTCGCTCCCGACCAGGTCGGCGGCGCGGGCCAGCTCCAGGAGTGGCAGGAAGACTGGGACATGCAGGCCGGCGACAAGCACCACCGCCACGTTTCCCACCTCTATGGCCTCTATCCGGGCCGCGAGATCGACCGCCGCGACACGCCGGACCTGGCCGGCGCAGCGAAAAAATCGCTGGAGCTGCGCGGCGACAAGGCGACGGGCTGGGCCACTGCCTGGCGCATCGGCCTGTGGACCCACCTAGGCGACGGCGATCATGCCTATCAGATATTGAAATACCTGCTCGGTCCCGAACTCACCTACCCGAACATGTTCGACGCGCACCCGCCGTTCCAGATCGACGGCAACTTCGGCGGGGCGGCCAGCATCGCGGAGATGCTGATGCAGAGCCGCCTCGGCACCGTGGCCACCGCGGAAAGTCCGACCATGACGCCCGAGATCGAGCTGCTGCCCTCGCTTCCCGCCGCATGGCCGACGGGCAGCGTGAAGGGTCTGCGCGCCCGCGGAGGTTTCGAGATCGATGTTGCGTGGAAGGACGGCAAACTATCGGAAGCCGTCATCCGCTCGACCAACGGCGGTTCCGCGAAACTGTTACTTGGGTCCACCGCCCGCACGATCAAGCTGGCCAAAAGCGGGGAGTTCCGCTGGGACGGCAAGTGAACGACATCCAATAAATCTCCATAACCCATCCATCATGAAAAGAAAATCCATCCACCTGATTCATGGCCTGTTAGCCGTCCTTTCCCCGTTGCTCGGCGCGGCCGAGATCGCCGGCCCCTGGCACGCCGAATTCGAAGGCCCGCGCGGATCACAGAAGATCCAGTTCGAGTTCAAAACGGAAGGCGGGAAGCTGACCGGCAAGACGCTCTCGCAGTTCGGCGGAAACTCGCGCGAGACGGATATTCAGGACGGCAAGGTCGCGGGCGAGAGCCTCAGCTTCGTGCAGGTCATGAATTTCCAAGGCAACGAGATGCGCATCGAATACAGCGGAAAAGCCGGCGAGGACGGCATCGCCTTCACCCGCAAGGTGGGCGACTTCGGCTCGTCCGATTTCAAGGCCGCACGCGGACCCTTGCCTGCCGGTCCCGCCGAACCCTCGATCCCCGCAAGTCCCTCCCAATTGCAGTTAGGCCCGGACGACAAGCCCGCCTACGAGGCTCCGCCCGCCGGTTTCAATGCAAAGCGGGACGGCATTCCCCACGGCAGGCTTGAGATGATCGAGTATGATTCAAAAACCGTCGGCACCACCCGCAAGATGCAGGTTTACACGCCGCCCGGCTATTCCGCAGACGAGGAATATCCCGTCCTCATCATTCTCCATGGCATTGGTGGCGACGAGACCGAGTGGCAGCGTTTCGCCCACGTGGATGCGCTGATGGACAACCTCATCGCCGACAAGAAGGCCGAGCCGATGATCGTGGTGATGCCGAACGGCCGCGCACAGAAGGAGGACCGCGCGGACGCCGGGATGGGCGCGGCTCCCGCCTTCGCTGTGTTCGAGCGTGACCTGTTGGACGACGTGATCCCGACCATCGAGAAACGCTACAGCACCCGCGCCGATCGCGAGGGCCGCGCGCTGGCCGGTCTTTCAATGGGTGGCGGGCAGACGCTGAATTTCGGCCTCGGGCATCTCGACACCTTCGCATGGCTCGGCGCGTTTTCCGCAGCTCCCAATACCAAGCCGCCTGCGGAACTGGTGCCGGATCCGGCTGAGGCGAAGAAGCTCAAGCTGCTGATGATCACCTGCGGCAGCAAGGACGGCCTGTTCCGCATCAGCAAGGGCGTCCAAACCTACCTCAAGGAAAAGGAGGTGCCGTATGTGTGGCACGTGGACGACCACGGCCACGACCCGGCCCACTGGTCGGCCGCGCTCTATAACTTCTCGCAGAAAATCTTCCGCTGAACCGCCGCTTCAATACCAAAACATCTTCCGAAATGAGATCCAAGCCAATTCTAACTATCGCGCTTTTCGCGGCCACCGCCCCGCACCTGCTGGCGGACTATCCGATCGTCTCGCAGCGCTATCTCGCGGATCCCTCGCCCCTGGTCACTAAGGACCGTGTTTATGTCTATTGTTCCAACGACGACGAGAGCCCGGTTGAGGGAAGCTACAACATTCCCGATGTGGTCTGCATCTCCAGCGCCGACATGAAAAACTGGACCGACCACGGGTCCGTGTTCCGGGCGGAGAAGGATACGTCGTGGGCGAAGAAAACCTGGGCTCCGGCTGCGATCGAGAGGGACGGGAAATACTTCCTCTATTTCGGCAACGGCGGCGGCAACATCGGGGTGGTCGCCGCGGACAGTCCGACGGGTCCGTTTCTGGACGTGCTCAAGAAACCGCTCATCGAGCATGGCACGCCGGGTGTGCAACCGGCGAAGAACATGTGGCTCTTCGACCCCGGCGTGTTCATCGACGACGACGGCCAAGCTTACATTTACTTCGGCGGCAACGGTGACGACAATGTCCGCGTGGCGAAGCTCAAAAAGGACATGGTCACCCTCGACGGGGAGGTCATCAAAATGAATGCACCGAATTTCTTCGAGGCCACTTGGGTATGGAAGAAGAACGGCGTTTATTATCTCTCCTACTCCTCCACGCCGAAGGCGGAGATGCGCATCGACTACATGACCAGCGACAAGCCTACGTCCGGCTTTACCTACCGCGGCATCGTCGGGGCGCAGCCGCCGATCAATAATAACAACAACCACGCAGCCGAGTTCAAGTTCAAGGATCGCTGGTATCATGTCTATCATAATCGGATCGTGGCGAAGGAGGCGGGAATCCCGACCGGTTTCCGCCGCAACATCGCCATTGAGGAAATGGAATATGCGGACAACGGCGACGTCAAAAAAGTGGAATACACCACGAACGGAGTGAAGCAGATCGGCCATCTTGATCCCTTCGTGAAGGCGGAGGGCGAGACCACCTGTGCCCAGAAGGGGATCGAGACGGAAACCTGCTCCGAGGGCGGCATGAACCTCACTTCCATCGACAACGGCGACTGGGTGAAGGTCTCCGGCGTGGACTTCTCGAAACGCAGCGCGAAGAAATTCAACGCACGCGTCGCCAGTGACGGTAGTGGAGGAACGATCGAACTTCGCCTTGGCGGACCTGACGGTAAACTCATCGGCACCTGCAAGGTGGAGCCGACCGGCGGCTCGCAGAAATGGAAGAGCGTTTCCTGCGAAATCTCCGGAGCGGCCGGGGTGGAGGATCTCTGCCTGAGATTCACCGGCGGAGACAAATCGCTGTTCAATCTGGACTGCTGGAAATTTGAGTAATTCCCGGGATATTCCATTTAACCTATCATACCATCATGTCCCGAACCTTTCTCACTCTCATGGCCGCCGTTTCAGTGGCTGGTCTTCATGTGTCAGCGCAAGCAGCGGAACCGGCTACCGAACCGTACAAGAACGCTCCAACACTGCGCGGTGCCTTCAAGGACGACTTCCTCGTCGGCGTGGCCCTGAACACGGCGCAGGTCGATGGCCGCAACGCCAAAGCCGGGGAGATTGCCGCCAGACAGTTTTCCGCGCTCACCCCGGAGAACGACATGAAGTGGCAGTCGCTGCATCCGCAGCCGGACGTCTATAACTTCAAGGGGGCGGACGCTTACGCGGACTTTGCGAAAAAAAACGACATGGCGCTGATCGGCCACAACCTCGTTTGGCACAGCCAGACGCCGCAGTGGGTTTTCCAAGGTGACGGTGGCAAGCCCGCCACCCGCGAGGAACTGCTCAAGCGGATGAAGGACCACATCCACACCGTGGCCGGCCATTTCAAGGGCAAGGTGAAGGGCTGGGACGTAGTCAACGAGGCTCTATCGGACGGCGGCCCGGAGATCCTGCGCGACTCGCCGTGGCGGAAAATCATCGGCGAGGATTTTCTCGACCACGCCTTCCGTTTCGCCCGGGAAGCGGATCCGAATGCCGAGCTTTATTACAACGACTACGGCCTGGAGAACGAACGCAAGCGCGCCAACTGCGTGAAACTCGTCAAAGGCATGCTCGAACGCAAAGTGCCCATCGACGGCATCGGCACCCAATCGCATTTCAACCTGAACAGCCCGTCCACCGATCAGATCGAGAAGACCATCAAGGACTTCGCCGATCTCGGCCTCAAGGTGATGATCACGGAACTCGACGTGGACGTTCTCCCCGGCCGCGGACCGCAGGGGAACGCCGACGTGAACCGCCGCGAGCAGGGCGACGCGGCGAGTAATCCCTACACCACCGGTTTTCCTGACGACATGCAGGAAAAGCTGGCGAAGCGCTATGCGGAGATTTTCGATATCTATCTGAAACACCGGAAGTCGATCAACCGCGTGACCTTGTGGGGGCTCGACGACGGCCAGACCTGGCTGAACGGATTCCCCATCCGCGGCCGTACCAACCATCCGCTGTTGATCGACCGGCAGATGAAACCGAAACCGGCGTTCTTCTCCGTGCTCAAGGCGGGAACAGAGAGCCGCGCAAAGTGAAAACGCGATTTTCTCTATCAATCCCCGCCGATCATGGACCCCATTCATTCCCTCCGCCTGTTGAAACGGTCTCTGCCGCTGTTCTTGGCAGCCGCCAGCATCGCCACGGCCGCGGATTCTCCCAAGTCCGGCGAGACGGGGGAATACCGGAATCTCTTCAAGGAGTTGATCGGAAAAACGGATGCCGAGGTGGATGCGAAGGTGGACGCCGCGTGGAAGAAATTGTTTCACGGCGATCCGGAGACGGAGCGCATTTTCTACCCGATAGAGGACGGGATGGCCTACATCCCTGATGTTGGAAACCGGGACGTGCGCTCGGAGGGGCTCTCCTACGGGATGATGGTCGCCGTGCAGCTCGACAAGCGTGAGGAGTTCGACCGGATCTGGAAGTTCGCCAAAACCCACATGCATCAGGATAGCGGACCGCTGCGTGGATACTTCACCTGGCATACCGCTTACAACGGCACGATGACGCGCGACGACGGCTCCGTGATCCGCGGCAAGGGGCCGGCACCCGATGGCGAGGAATGGTTTGTCATGTCCCTGTTTTTCGCCTCCCATCGATGGGGCGACGGCGAAGGAATCTTCAACTATGGCCGCGAGGCGCAGTCGCTGCTGCGCAGCATGCTGCACAAGGAGGAAGAGGAAGGGCGGGAGCAGGTGACCAACATGTTTGATCGTGAAACGAAGCAGATCGTCTTCACTCCGGATTCTAACGGAAGCCGCTTCACCGATCCGTCTTATCATCTCCCGGCATTCTATGAGCTCTGGGCGAAATGGGCGGATGATCCCGAGGACCGGAAATTCATGAAAGAGGCGGCGAAGGCCAGCCGCGAGTTGTTCCGCAAGGCGGCCCATCCCGAGACCGGCCTGATGGCAAACTATACCGGATTCGATGGCAAACCGCACGAGACGCGCTGGATGCCCGGGGAGTTTCGGGAAGATGCGTGGCGGACGCTGTCCAATCCGGCGTTGGACTGGAGCTGGTGGGGTGCCGATCCATGGCAGGTCGAGCAGTCCGAGCGGGTGCTCAGGTTTTTTGCGAAACAACCGGCGGACGACTGGCCGGACCACCTGAAACTTGATGGCACGGTGGTGCGGCGTGGCGAGAAGTCGCCGGGGCTGTATGCCATGGCCGCCACCGCGGGACTCGCTGCGGATCCTGAACTGGCGCGCCCCTTCGTCCAGCGGCTGTGGGACATTCCGGTGCCCGACGACAAGGGCCGCGACCACGATGGCATCCGCGAGGAAGGCTCGCTCCGGAGCTGGCGGTATTATGACGGCCTGCTAACCATGATCGGCCTGCTGGAAGCGAGCGGGAAATTCCGAATCCACGGACCGCAGCCTGGGCCATGAAGCGGGCGGGCGGCCTATCTGATTTTCGCGGCGCGTTGCTTCAGCAGTTGCAGCATGGTCTCGGCGTAGTGCTCTCCGAGTTTCCGATAGCCCACCGGGGAAAAGTGCAGGTGATCGGGACGGGCTTCGCAGCCTGCGGATGAAATGACGTGGGCGGTGGGGATCGTTTCGGGCAGTTTGTCGATGATGTCGTTCATTCCCGCACAAGCGCCACCCTGATCCTTGGCCACGAGTTGCCCTGCGAGGAGGGGGACATCGTTCGCCTTGAGGTCCAGATCCTTGAGAAGGCGATCGTAGATTCGCTTCACCTTCTCCGGCCATTCCCGGTCGCCGGAATTCGACTCTCCCTGGTGCAGCAGGATGCCTTTGATCACCCCGTCTTTCTGAGCCGATTTGGCGAGATCGACGAGGCGCTGATAGGGATCGCCATCGTAGGATTTGACGGCACCCTTCAGCCAATCGGGCGCGGTCTCGACGTAATTGGCGACTTTTTCCGGATCGAAGACTTCGATTTTCGATCCCGCGACCGAGACATTGATCACACCGACCTTGTATTTCTTCGGGAGCTTGGCCACCAGGGTCCTGCCGAAATAGTCGGCTGGCGAAATGCCCGCGCGTGGCCGGCTCAACGGCGGGACCGCCGGATACCACGTGCCTTTGGTTCTTCCCTGGTCAGGAAAATCCACGGCGGCGAGCATCTTGAACCGTTCATCCACCGGTCCCTTGTCCATTTCCTCCAAGCCGGGAAAGCCCTCCATGTTCGATTGACCGAAGCACAGGAAGATGAAGAGATCCGGATCGCGGGCGGCGGCCGGGACGCTGGTGAGCGACAAGGCGGCGGTCACTGCAGGAAGGATGATTTGGCGAAATGAAAACTTCATGTTAGCTGTCAGTTTCCGGGCTTGGCGGTGAGACGGATCAAGGCGTCATAGGCTGGCTTCGGCTGGTTGCTTGCGTCGAACAGCAGCGGCTTGCCGGCCGCGCGCCATGAAACGCCGTCGTTGACGCCCCAGAGGGTGATCATTTTCACGGAGTCCTTGTG
Organism: Luteolibacter sp.; assembly: GCA_039915545.1. GTDB lineage: Bacteria > Verrucomicrobiota > Verrucomicrobiia > Verrucomicrobiales > Akkermansiaceae > Luteolibacter. The sequence continues at coordinate 10,381 of JBDSNC010000005.1, read as the reverse complement.
CTTGAGACAGACCTTGAAGAGATTCACATATTGTTCCGCCTGGCGTTCGAGGGCTTTTTCCACTTGGCCGCCGCCGGTGGTCTCGGCGTTGTTAGCGACGTCGGCCCCCGTGTTGCGCTGGCCTCGTTCCGCCGTGTTGATGTCGAGTTCGGTGATGTGGACGGGCAGGCCGAGCGAGGCGAGCTCGGTGATCGTGCGGTCCAGCTCCTCATAACTGGGCGACGTGGCGCTGATGTGGGTTTGAGTGCCTATCGCCATGACCGGTGCTTTCGCCTCCTGGAGCGACTTGATCAGGGAGATGAGCTTCTTGCGTTTTTCCGGATTTTCGAGGCTGTAGTCGTTGTAGCGGAGGATCGCGTCGGGATCCGCCTCGTGGGCGTATTCAAACGCCTTGGCGATGAAATCCGGGCCGATGATTTCGGACCACGCGGAACGGCGGAGCACGTCCGGTCCGCCGTCGGCAAGCGCTTCATTGACCACGTCCCAGACTTTGATTTTGCCTTTGTAGCGGCCGACCACGGTGTGGATGTGCTCGCGCATCCGCTCGAGGAGTTCCTCTCTGGAGGCGTGCGGCTGGGTCGGATCGAATCCCCGTTGGCGGCCCGGTGCCGGAGCGGGGCGACTCGCGTTTTCCGGAGCAGGTGTCTCCTTGGCCGCCTCGGAAACGTGGGTCCCGGCGAAGACCCATGGCGGAGTCTGTCCGTGCCAGACGAGTGTGTGGCCGACGATTTCCTGATGATTGTCGATGCCGAACTGGACGAAGGCATCGGCCGGTCCGAAATCGTATCCATCCTTCCCTTCGTTCGGGTGGATGAGCGCCCACTTCAGGTCGTTTTCAGGTGAAATCTGGTTGAATTGCTCCTTGGCGACCGCGATGTCCGATTTGACCTGCTCCAGCGTGCGGTTGACGTTGTTCGCCTGGACGGCGGCACCGATGGCGATGGTGCGGTTGATCGCGACTCCGACGCGGAAGTGGTCCTGATAGGATTTTGCGAGCGTGGGTTTTTCGCCGGTTTCGGCACCAAACACCCCGTGTGAAACAAAAATCACGAAAGCGGCGGCGGATGAGAACAGGACCGCGATCAAGGCGGGAGATTGGAATCGACTGCGGGTTTCTGGCTGCATGGAGAATTGAATGTGGTTGATTCGAACCCTTCGAAAGTACGGGTCAACTCAGTTGCCAGAGTTGTCCGGAATCCGTGGGTTTCGTGCTCCATTCGCTAAAATCATACGGGATGGAACTTTTGGCAGGATTTCCCGCAAACCCTGAAATTGCAACCATTGAATTAAACGATTTATTCGGCTTGCCCGATCCCTTGCGATTTTCGATAAAAGCGGAAGTGGAAGCAAGATCCTAGGACCACAGCCTCCCCATCCAAAACCCTCGCATTTTAACAAATTAACAAACTCGGCCTTTTCGGGCCGTTCAGCCCATAACAGACCTGTGAAAAACCATCGTTCACCCATGCTTTCAACTCTTGTCCTCGCGATGCTTCTCCTTGGCGTCGGCGGGACCTACGCCGGGCCAGCCCACTGGGTGACCACCTGGGCGACATCGCCATACCTCACCGAAGTCGGCAACCTGCCGCCGGAACCACTGGCTTACAAAACCCTGCGCCAGTTTGTGCGGACCTCGATCGGGGCCAAGCATCTGCGCCTGCGGCTTTGCAACGCCTATGGAACCGAGCCCGTGACCATCCAGTCCGCTCACCTCGCGCTGGCTGCGGGCACCGGCAGCGCGGGCACCGGTGAGATCAACCCGGCGACGGACCGGACGCTTGCCTTCGGCGGAGCGCCCGGTGTGGTCATTCCGGCAGGGCAGACGATCTGGTCGGACTCGCTCGCTTTCGATCTTCCGGTGACGGCGACTGTCGCGATCAGCCTTCATTTCGGCGGGATATCCGCCTCCACGATCACCGGCCATCCGGGCTCACGGACGACTTCGTTCATCAAGGATGGAAACGCGGTATCCGCGGCGGATCTAGCAGGAGCGGCCAAGACCGATCACTGGTATGTCATTCACGCCATCGAGGCACTGGCGGACGAAACAGGCAGGACCATCGCCGTGCTCGGCGACTCGATCACCGATGGCCGCGGCTCGACCACTAACGGCCAGGACCGCTGGCCGGACCAGCTCGCCACGCGGCTCGCCGCGAATCCCCCCACCGCGAACGTTGGCGTCGCGAATCTCGGAATCGGTGCCAATGGTGTTCTGGGCCAGGGCAGCGCCGGATTTCCGTCGGGGCAGGCGCGCTTCAGCCGCGACATTCTCAACCAGACGGGCGTGCGCTATTTCATCGTCTTCGAAGGGATCAACGACATCGCCTTCAGCGGCATCACCACACCTGCGGCGGCGACCACCCGGGCGAACGACCTGATCACCGCCTACACCAGCCTCGCCAACCAGGCCCACGCCCGCAACATCAAGGCTTATGCGGCGACCATCACGCCGTTCGGCAACACCGGCACGCTGGAATCCATCCGCCAGGCGGTCAACGACTGGATCCGCAACAACACGGTCTTCGACGGCTTCATCGACTTCGACGCCGTCGTGCGCGACCCTTCCGCGCCGTCCAACCTTCTGACCGCCTATCTCTATCAAAACGACGGCCTGCACATCAATGCTTCGGGCTATCAGGCGATGGTGAATTCGGTGAATCTCAACTTTTTCAAACCATGACCAAGCTCGGGAGCGCGCTGCTGGCTGCGGCATTCGGCACCTCGTCGGCCATCGCGGCCGTGGCACAGTTCGACATCAACGATTTCGCGACCGCATCGCCGACCTTGTCCGGCTGGACCGCGGTGACAGGCGCCGTCAACGATGCGGAGACGCTTACCGGCACGGACGGCACCCACACCCTGACGCTCACCACCTCCGGCGATGGCCAGGACCGCGACCGCAACGTCGGGAGTTTCTCCTCGGACGCCAGTCTCTGGCGGGATTTCTGGTTTGTCGCCAACAGCACCATCGGCGGCGCGACGGCCACCGCGACGATCAACGGTCTGGCAGCCAACACGATTTTCACCGTCGAGATCTGGGCCTTCGACATCAACTCCATGGGAACCCGCGCGACCGTCTGGACGGACAGCGTCACCGGAAACTCGGCCACCCTGACCTTCAACGGTTCGACGACGGCCGTTCCCACCTCGCTGGCCAACAGCGTGATCACGGTGCAGGCGAAGACGAACGCCTCGGGCGTGCTCACGCTCGCCGCGGCCGGCACCACCGGCGGTTCCACCAGCCTTCCTAACATTTTCATTTCCGGGATCCGGGTTTCTTCGAACGCGGCGGGCCTGCCTGTCGTCGAGGCGGAATCCGGCACGCTCGGTTCCGAGTTTTCCGTAAACCTTCTCGACAGCGCGACCAACATCACCGTTTCACCCACCTCCGCCAGCACCACCGTTCCCGGCAGCGCCGCCCGCGTGGCATCCTACTCCGTGGCATTCCCCGCCGCGGACGCCTATCAGCTTTACGCGCGTGTCCGCGTGGGGCCGGACGGCTTCAACGACGACAGCTTCTTCCTCGGCAACGGATTCGGAGCCAAGTCGCCGACGACCGCCTCCAACTGGGTTTTCGCCAATGGCCTTGCCTCGGGTGGATTCACGGCATCGACCGACGTGGTGACCTCCGACAGTGGCACGGCGGGCACCCAGGTCTGGAAATGGATGAAATTCGCAACGGTCTTCACCGTCCCCAGCGGCAGTTTGACCCAGACCTTCCAAATCGGCGGGCGCGAGGATGGATTCTACATCGACCGTTTCGTTTTCGCGCCGTCCAGCGTCAGCCTGACTGTGGCGGAGCTTGAGAGCGGGAGCGTCGCCACACCGCCGGACGGCATCACCTTTCAAGGCCCGGATGGGATCGCGATCCACCGGTTCGGCGTGCCAAATCTGGGTGTCACTCCCGACGGCGCGAATCCGGCTTCGGAGCTGGTTCTGATAGGCGGCGACTTGCAGGGAACCACGCTCAACGGCGGCCTCCAAGGCGATGGCGCCGCCTTCCGGGTGAGTCTGGACGGCATGATTTTCGAAACCTTGGACAGCTTCGCCGGTGGCACGGCTGCGGGAAGCCCCCAAGGCGGTTTGATCGTGAATGGAAGTGGATTCTTCGGCACCTCCCGGGCGGGCGGAGCGTCCGGTACGGGCACCGTCTTCCAGCGCCAGGCGGGCGGAAATGTGGTCATTCTCCGTAGTTTCGCCCAAATCACCCAGCACACCGGAACCAACGTCGGCGGAGCGAGCCCGTCCGGTCCGCTGGCCCTCTCGGGAACCACGCTTTACGGCACCGCAACCACCGGCGGCCCCTATGGAAATGGCACGGTATTCTCCGTTTCCACCACGGGGACCGGATTCACCGTGCTGCATGATTTCAGCGCGCTGGATGCGAACTACGGAACCAACGCGGACGGCGCGCTGCCCCTCGGCGGCATCGTCCCATCAGGTGGCAAACTCTACGGCACCACGTCCGCCGGCGGCCTCGGAGGAGCGGGCGTCGTGTTCGTGATGGATGCGAACGGCGCGAATTTCACGGTGCTCCATGACTTCGATCCGCTCGACTCTGTTACTGCCGCCAACACCACCGGGGCGGTTCCCACCGGCAGGCTCGTCATTTCCAACGGCGTGATCTACGGCACCACCCTCGCCGGCGGAGCGGGTGGAAAGGGTACAGTGTTCGCGATCAACACCGACGGAAGCGGCTTCCTCGCGCTCTATCATTTTTCCGCGCCCGGCACTATTGGTGACGGAGCCGGGCCCGCCGCAGGACTTTGCCTATCGGGAAATGTGCTCTACGGCACCACCTCCGCAGGCGGAGGGGGCGGCGCGGGCACGGTTTTCGCGCTCGATCCCTTCGTGCCGGATTTCCGCACGTTCCACAGCTTCGCACCCGTGGCGGCGGACGGCACGAACCCACACGGCGCGCATCCGGTCGCCCCGCTGTTGCGGGTGGGGAACGCCCTGTTCGGCACCGCCTTCGCCGGCGGTCCGGGTGGCTCGGGCACGGTATTCCGCGTTCCCATCCCACTCACGGCGCAAGTCATCGCTGCGGGAAATCCGAACGGCACCGTCAACGCCACCTTCGTCGGCCGGGGAGCGCCGGGTTCTAACTACAATGTCCAAACGACCCTTGATCTCGCCTCGCCAGCCTCATGGCAGAACCTCGTTGTCCAGCCCGCCAACGCCAGCGGCTTCGTCCTGTATCCGGAATCCAATTTGAATCAGCCCAAAAAATTTTACAGGATTGCGGAAGTTCCCTGACCGGGGGATTCCCATGCGCCCAACCCATTCACACAATTCATGAAACTGCTACACACCACCTTGCTCCTGCCGCTCGCCGCCCTCGGGGTGGTGCTGGCCAAGCCCATGGTCACCCCGAATCCGGAGGCGCGCAGGCTGGAAGTCCTGTTCTTCGGCGCGCCCACCGCCAACGGCCCCGGCCACGATCCGGTGACCCGCTACCGCGCGATCAAACGGAACCTCGGCACCGAGGGGATCGACTTCACTTACTCGGAAAATCCCGCCGAAGCGCTCAAGTCGGACACCCTCGCGAAGTATGACGCGGTGCTGATGTACGGCAACTGGGAGCAGAACGGACCGATACCTCCCGATCAACTCAAGGCTCTAACCGGCTATGTTGAGGGCGGCGGCGCTTTACTGCCGATCCACTGCGCGTCCGCCTGTTATGGCAAGTCGCCGGAGTTCATCAAGCTCGTCGGCGGACGTTTCAAGGGCCACGCAACTGGCGTTTTCAAGGCGACCAATGTGAACCCGGCGCACCCGGTCATGCGCGACTACGGCGGCTTCGAAGCGTGGGATGAAACGTATGTCCACGACCAGCACGCCGACGACCGCGTGATCCTCGAAACGCGCGAGCAGGAGCCGTGGACGTGGGTCCGCGAGCAGGGCAAGGGCCGCGTTTTCTACACCGCCGCCGGGCACGACCACCGGGTGTGGGACCAGCCGGCATTTCAGGATTTGATCAAGCGCGCCATCCTGTGGAGCGTGGGACCGGAGAAGCAGGCGAAGCTCACGGCGCTGGAATTGCCCAAGCTGGAGCAGCAGGAAGTCCAGCTTCCGGGGTACGTGAAACGCGAGCTGATCACCAAGGCGCAGAAGCCGCTTTCGCCGGAAGACTCGATGAAACTTGCGCAAGTGCCGGCGGGCTTCGAGTTGTCGCTGTTCGCCAGCGAGCCTGACGTCGTGAATCCCATCTTCGTCAACTGGGATCACCGTGGCCGCGCCTTTGTCATTCAAACCACCGACTATCCTAACAATCTCCATGCCGGAAATCTCGGCAACGACAAGATCATCATCTGCGAGGACACCGACAAGGACGGCCGCGCCGACAAGTTCACCACCTTCGCCGACAAGCTTTCCATTCCGACCTCGCTGGTCTTCGGCAACGGCGGCGTGATCTGCACCAACGGCAGCGACATGCTGTTCCTCCAGGACACCGACGGCGATGACGTGGCGGATGTCCGCAAGGTGCTCTTCAGCGGCTTCGGCATGGGCGACACCCACGCCGGCGTATCGAACCTGCGTTACGCGCCGGACGGCTGGATTTACGCGACGGTCGGCTACTCCGGGTTCAAGGGCACGGTTGGCGGCGAGGCGCTTTCGTTCACCCAAGGCGTGTTCCGATTCTGGCCCGACGCATCGAAACTCGAATACCTCCAGCCGACGACCAACAACACCTGGGGTCTCGGTTTCACCTCGGACTTCGACATCATGGGTTCGACCGCGAACGGCAATCCGTCGTTCTATCTGACTCATCCGCAGGCCGCGTACGACTCCATCGGCCGCCGCGCGCCGCGCACGCCGAGGGCCGACGACAACCCGATTTTCAATCCCAGCTCCGCCGACATCCGCCAGGTGGACCAGCATGAAAAATACACCGCGGGAGCCGGCCATGCGTTTTATACTGCGGAGCGTTTCCCCGCCGCGTGGCGTGAAAAGACCGCTTTTGTCACAGAACCCACCGGCAAGCTGGTGGGCACGTTCGATGTCACCCGCCAAGGCTCCGGCTACAAGGCGGTGCAACGTTTCAACAACCTCTATAACAGCGCCGACGCCTGGTCCGGCCCGGTTTGCGCAGAAACCGGCCCCGACGGCGCTGTGTGGATCTGCGACTGGTATAACCTGATCATCCAGCACAACCCGACGCCCAACGTGCGCTCTTCGGGACTCGATGCCGTGAGCGGCAAGGGCAACGCCTACGAAACCCCGCTGCGCGACAAGCAGCACGGCCGCGTTTACCGGATCTATCCGAAGGACTCACCCGATGACGCGAATCCGGGGCTCAATCCTAACAATCCGGAGACCCTGATCGCCGCGCTGGATCATCCGAACCTGTTGTGGCGCCTGCACGCCCAGCGTTTGATTGTGGAAAGCGGCAACAAGGACCTTGCCGGGAAGCTGCGCGCCGTCGCCGGTGGCGGCACCTTCGGCGCGAGCCATGCGGTGTATGCGCTTGCCGGACTCGGCGTGATTGAGCCAGCCACGGTGGGCACCGCGCTGAAGTCGAAAGAACGAGCCGTGCAACGCGCCGGCATCAAGGTCGCCACCCCGCAGCAGCTCAGGGAAGCGTATTTGGCGGACGGCACCGTGAAAGTGGCCGACGACCGCGAGCTGGCGGAGGTGCTAGTTTCGCTTTCCCGTCTCCCTCAGGACGCGGATCTCGGCAAGGCGCTCTTCAATCTCATCACGAAAGAAGAATCGCGGATCACCGGGGAGGTGACGCTGAAAGACGCTTGGCTGATCGCGGCTAACCGCCACGCCGCGAGCGTGACCGCTGCCGCCAAGGCCTCTGGCTATACCGGGGAGGGGACCGAAAAACGCGAGATGCCGAACGTGATGACGAACCCCGGTTTCAACGAGGTCGTCGATGGCAAACCTACCGGTTGGAACGAGGTCCGCGTCTATGGCGACGGCACGCCGTTCGAGGTGGGCAGCACTCCGGACGGCCGCAACGGCACGCCGGGACTTGTGCTTTCCTCCGCCGCCAAGCCGGTCGATGGCGGCGCTGTCATCAGCCTGCGGGTCAAGCCGGCCACCCGCTATCGGCTTTCGGTGTGGGCGAAGGCGGTCAATCTCCAACCGGTCGGCGACGGTCTCGGCGCGATGCTTTTCTGTGAAGGCGGCGACCGCACTTCCAACGTGAAGGGCGACTCCGAGTGGACCCAGCTTTCCACCGAACTCGAAACCGGTGACCGCCCCCGCCTGCTGGTGCACTGCCTGATTGGCGCTTTCGGCGGTGCGACCGGCAAGGTGATCTACGACGACATTTCCCTGACGGAAATTCCCGGTGCGAGCGGAGCGAAAGGCCTGCTCGCCGAACTCGCCGCCAAGGCCGCGAATCCCTCGGCCGCCGCGCCGAAGAGGAAGTTCGCGCCCGATCCGGAAGTCCACAAGCGCGGCGCGGAAATCTACGGCCTGACCTGTATCGCCTGCCACCAGCCGACTGGCGCGGGTCTGGAAGGAGCGTTCCCGCCGCTCGACGGTTCCGACTGGCTGACGGGCGATCCATCCGTGCCGATCCGGATCGTGACCGGTGGTCTCCAAGGTCCCGTCAAGGTCGCCGGACACGACTATAACAGCATGATGCCTGCTCACGTGGATCTCGATGACCGGAAAATTTCCGACGTGCTCACTTACGTCCGCCAGAGCTGGTCGAACGACGCCGCGCCGGTTACTCCGGCCCAAGTGAAGGAAACCCGTGACAAAGCCAAGGGTCGCACCACACCATGGACGGCGGCGGAGCTTGGCCGCTGAATCGAAATCAACCCTCATGAACCCAACGGAGCCGACAACCGCCGCATTCTCCAGAATGCAACAGCTCATGACGCCCTCACTCGTGCCGTCGATCTCGACGGAACTGCTGGCGACGGCGGATGGCGAACTCAATCGCGAGCTTCGCGCTTTCCTGTTTGATCCGCCGTCCGACCCGAAGTTGTTGGATGGCAAATGCATCGCCATCTGCTGCACGAACGGGGTGGAGGAGGTGGAAATCCTCGGGGCGCAGCGCTGGCTGATCGAGCATGGCGCGACGGTTCATGTCGTGTCCCCGCGGATCGGTGAATTCCACCCCACACTCGGGCTGCGGTTTCCACCGATTTCCGCGACGCATGTTCTGGCGATCCGGCTGATGGAAAACGCGGGGTGGATCAAGATCGACCGTTACATGGACGAGGCCAGGGTGGGGGACTACGACGCGGTGATCCTGCCGGGTGGCTGTTGGAACCCCGACGCGTTGCGCATGGACGAGCACGCCCGCGCGTTCGTGAGGGAGATGCACGCCTCTGGAAAACCGACCTGCGCGATCTGCCACGGCCAGTGGGTGATGGTGAGCGCCGGGATCCTCAAGGGCAGGAAGGCGACCGCGGTTTGGAACATCCACATAGACTTGGAAAACGCCGGGGCTACCGTGTCCGACGAACCCTGCGTGGTGGATGGCAATCTGATCACCGCGCGCTTTCCCTATGACCTGCCGCGGATGGTGCAGGCGATGGTGAAGCAACTGCTCCACGCGTCCTAATCCTTCGGATAGTCCCGCCACATCCAGCGCATGGCGTCCGGGAAAAGCGCGGTGCCGTGACGGGCGCTGTGGGTGCCCTCGCCGAGGACGAATTGGTGGTCGTAGCCTTTTTTCTCAAAGGCCGCGGCCATCGCCTTGTTCGCCTCGGTCCAACTGCCGAACTGGTTGTTCAAAGCGTTAGATCCATCCTGCTGATAGATGCGGATCGGCTTCTTGGCCGCCTTGCTGATGATGTCGGGATACTTGTCGCCGCCGCGGATGTTTGTGAAGCTGCCGATCGTGGTGAAGCACTTGCGGAATTCGTCCGGCCGCTCCCAGCAGACGGTGAAGGCGCAGATCGCGCCGGAGCTGTTGCCCGCGATGCAGCGGCCGTCGGGGTTGTCGGTAAAGGTGTAGGTCTTGGCGACTTCGGGCAGGATTTCCTTGAGCAGAAACTTTGAGTAGTCGTCGCTCACGGTGTCATACTCGACACTGCGGTTCGAGCGCGGCTTCTCCTCTGTCTCACTGCGGCGGGCCTTTTCCTGAATGCTGCCGGGTTGGATGAAGATGCCAATGGTCACCGGCATTTCCTTCTTGTGGATCAAGTTGTCGAAGACCGTCGGGGTCTGATAGGAAATTCCGTCCTGGCAGACGAAGACGGCGGCTTTCATCCCCTTCTTGTATTGCGCCGGGACATAGATCCAGTAATCGCGCGTAGTGTTAGGGAAGACCTTGCTCTTGTCCCACACATGCTTGGTCACCTTGCCCTTCGGTACGCCGGGCTGCTCTTTCGAATCGGGACCAGGCACATACTGATCGTCCGGACTTTGGGCGAATGATACTGGCATGGCCAGCAGCAGGGAAACGACG
>JBDSNC010000003.1:0-20108 GCA_039915545.1 Luteolibacter sp. | reverse complement strand
GGACCACGGCACGTTCACACCGCTGCTGCCGTTTTCCTTCGTGCGCCGTGCTTCGGATTACACGCGCAGTTTTTCCGCCGCGTTCACTTCGCCGCCGGGGGAGAAAATCTTCGGCTGCGGCGAATCGTTCACCCCTCTCGACAAGCGCGGGCAGAAGGTCGTGCTCTTCACCGACGACGCGAACGGCGTGCAGACGTCCGGCATGTACAAGCCCATACCGTTTTTCATGAGCAGCGCCGGCTATGGAATGTTCATGCACACCACCACGCCCGTCACCTGTGACTTCGGCCAGACCTTCCACGGACTCAACACGCTGATGATCGGCGACGACGAACTCGACATCTTCGTCATCCTCGGCTCGCCCAAGGAAATCCTCGATGAATACACGAAGCTCACCGGCAAGGCCCCGATGCCGCCGCTCTGGTCGTTCGGTCTGTGGATGAGCCGCTGCACTTATAACAGCGAGGAACAAACTCGCGAGGTCGCCACCAAACTGCGCGAGAACAAGATCCCAGCGGACGTGATCCACCTCGACACCGGCTGGTTCGAAACCGACTGGCGCTGCGACTATCAGTTTTCGAAAACCCGCTTCCCCGACCCCGGCAAGATGATCACGGATATGAAAAACAACGGCTTCCACGTCTCGCTCTGGCAGCTCCCTTACTTCACTCCGAAAAATGAACTCTTTTCCGAAATCATCGCCAAGGGGCTGGCGGTGAAGGATCAGAAGGGCAACATACCCGGCGAGGACGCCATGCTCGATTTCTCGAATCCGGTCACCGTCGTCTGGTATCAGGCGAAGCTCGCCGCCCTCCTCAAGCTCGGCGTCGGTGCGATCAAGGTCGATTTCGGCGAAGCCGCTCCGGTCAACGGCGCCTACGCTTCCGGCCGCGGCGGCTTCTACGAGCACAACCTCTATCCATTGCGCTATAACAAGGCAGTGGCCGATGTCAGCAAGAAGATCACCGGTGACAACATCATCTGGGCGCGCAGCGCGTGGGCCGGCAGCCAGCGCTATCCACTGCACTGGGGCGGCGATGCCGAAAGCACCGACACCGGCATGGCTTCCGAGCTGCGCGGCGGACTCTCCTTCGGCCTCAGCGGATTTTCCTTCTGGAGCCACGACGCCGGCGGTTTCGTCGGCAAGGAAACGCCCGATCTCTATCTGCGCTGGCTCGCCTTCAGCATGCTCACCTCCCACAGCCGCTGCCACGGTATGACGCCGAAGGAACCGTGGAACTACGACACCGCGTTCATGGACCGCTTCCGTGAGATCGACGAAATGAGATACAAGCTCATGCCCTACATCTACGCCCAGGCCAAGGACAGCTCCGACCGCGGGCTGCCGATGCTGCGCGCGCTTTTCCTCGAATATCCCGAGGATCCCGGCAGTTGGAAAATTGAGGACGAATACCTTTTCGGTTCGAGCATGCTGATCGCACCGCTGCTGCATGAAGGAGTCAACAGCCGCGACGTCTATCTGCCGCCGGGATCGTGGATCGACTATCAGACGGGCAAGGCCTATACCGGTGGCTGGCAGAAAATCGAAGCGGGAAAACTCCCGATCATCATGCTCGTCAAGGACGGCACGGTCATCCCTCACATCGGCCTCGCGCAATCCACCACGCAGATGGACTGGAGCAAGCTGGATCTGGTCGTTTACGCGAAGAACGCACAACCCGCAACAGGACTCGTGTGCCTGCCTTCCGACAACAAACTGCTGCCGCTCTCCGTGGAGAAACAGGAAGAGGCGCTCAAGCTGACGCAGGATCCCCTGGCCGGCCAGGTGACCTGGAGCATCCGCGCCTCTGACAAATAACAGAAAGGCAGCCGTTTTCCTCGGATCATCCTGAAGCCTTGCCGGGCTTCAGGATTTTTTTGTGCCCCATCATTCCGTTTCCGCCGGAGGCAAATGTGACGGATTCCACACATTCAGCCGGTGGCTCGTGTGACGAAAAAATCAGTGACGGAAAATTCAGCAAAGAAGCCGTGTCGACAGGATCGGTGAACCGCCAGTTTGCACCGTCGCCAGATTGCGGACGATCGGAAACCAACTCATCCGCATTCACGGCTAACAATCCAAATCCCCTACCCACCAATGAAAAACGTCCAGAAAGCATTATCCACCGCCGTTGTCCTGACAATGGCACAGGCTGCGAACGCGCAGGTTCAAGGGCCTAGCACCGGCACCGCACCCTATGTCCTTCCCGCCGTCCCCGGCATGGAAACGATCTCCGTCCTGACGGTGGACAGCACCGGAGCCGCCGCTGATGACACGGTCCCCAATCTCGTGGGCGGAGCCGCCTACGGCATGGCCGGGCTCCCTGACGGCATGGGCGCTTTTGACAACGGTAACGGCACTTTCACCCTGGTGGTCAACCACGAGATCGGCAACACGTCGGGTGCCGTCCGCGCCCACGGATCGAAAGGCTCCTACGTCTCCAAATGGATCATCAACAAGAGCAACCTGTCAGTCGCCGGCGGCACCGACTTGATGACTTCCATCTATGGCTGGAACTCCACGACCCAGCAGTCGAACACCACGCCCGCCACCTTTGCGTTCAACCGCTTCTGCTCGGCCGACCTGCCGGAAGTGAGCGCGTTTTACAACGCCACCAGCGGCCTCGGCAGCCAGGAGCGCATCTTCATGCACGGCGAGGAGGGCGGCGCCACCGCCTATCAGCAGGCCACCGTCATCACCGGCACCGATGCGGGAAAAAGCTACACCCTCGGCAAGTTCAACCTGACCACCAACGGCTCCGGCCTCACCGGACTCGGTGCTTGGGAAAACTCCCTCGCCTGCCCCTTTCCACAGGACAAGACCATCGTCATCGGTAACAACGACGGCGGCACTGGCATCATGAACAACTCGGTCGCCGTCTACGTCGGCACCAAGCAGAGCACCGGATCCGAAGTGGACAAGGCCGGCCTCACCAACGGCACCCTGAAATTCATCGCAGCCACCGGATTCGCCGACGCGAGCGGATCCACCACCGAGGAATTCACGAACGGCACCACTCACGCGAACGCCATTCCCAACGGTACCCGCTTCACCCTCAGCGCCACCACTTCCACCACCTTCTCACGCCCTGAGGACGGAGCATGGAATCCCCTCAATCCGCGCGAGTATTATTTCCTCACCACCGACCGCCTCGACCAAGTGGGCGATGGCACCGGAAGCCAGATCGGCCAGACCCGCGTGTGGCGTCTGACCTTCGAGGATCTATCCAATCCCGATGCCGGCGGCAAGATCGAGTGCATGATCGACGGCCAGACGGCGTCCGGTGCGAAGGTCAACATGTTCGACAACGTGACGGTCAACCGGAAGACCGGTCGCCTCCTGCTGCAGGAAGACGTCGGTGCCGCCGCACACAATGGCAAGATCTACGAATATGATCCCGCGACATTCACCGGCGTGTCGAACTCGGGCACACTTGTGAAAATCACCTCGCACGACCCGGCCCGTTTCGGCGATGTGGGAGTGGCAGCGACCACGCCTTTCACCAACGACGAGGAAACCTCCGGCGTCATCGACATCACCGACATCATGGCCGGCAGCGCGCTGCACAAGGGCAATCCGGGCGAAGCCTGGTACATCACCTCGGATCAGGCCCACTACACCACCAACATCACCACCACACAGGTGGAGGGCGGACAAATGGTCGTCATCCATCAGCTCGGCGCGCAACTGACGCGCGGTGGTTACGCCCGCGACCGCCGCACCGGACTGTATTCGCAGTTGGTCACCCTGCAGAACGGCCAGCAGTTCCCGGTCGCCGGTCCTTTCAACGTCGCGTTGGACGGACTGACCTTCGGCGTCACCCTGGCGAACGCAACGGGAGCCACGGCTAACAACGCGCCGCTTGGCAATCCCTATCTGCTCATGCCTGCTTCAGCCGGCGGAGTCGCCGCGGGTGCATCCCTCAGCGCGACGTTCCAGTTCAGCGATCCGAGCAATACCGCCATCAACTACACCCCGCGCGTTCTCAGCGGTCCAACAGCTCCCTGATCACCCTCGAAACAATCATTTCCAAAACAAACCATCCTATGAAAAACAAGACATCCCTCATGCCGGCGCTCGCCGCGGCCTGCGCGCTGCTAGGCGCATCTTCCGCCTATGCCGCGGTGAGCTACCAGGTCAGCATCAACACCTCGGCGCTCGCCGCCAACGTGACCTCCTCGCCGTTCTCCCTGGACTTCCAGCTCATCGGCAACGGCGGTAACAACAGCGCGACCATCAGCAACTTCAACTTCGGCGGCGGCTCGGCCACTTCCGGAACGGAGAACTATACCGGTTCCGCATCCGGCAACCTCGGCACCACCATCTCACTCAACAACACGTCGGGCTTCCTCAACGAGTTCTTCCAGGAGTTCACTCCGGGATCCACGCTCAGTTTCACGTTGAATCTGAGCACCAATGTGGCCAGCCCCACACCGGATGGATTCACCTTCGCCATCCTGGACAAGGACCTCTTCAACATCACCACCGACGGACTGGGAGACTCGCTGTTCCACGTGGACATCACCGGCGCGACCTACGGCACACAGACCGTCCAGACGGGTTCCGGCACGGGAGCATTTGCAGGAGTCACCACTACCGCGGTTCCTGAACCAAGCGCCGCACTGCTGGGCGGCCTCGGCGTTCTCGTACTGCTCAAGCGCCGCCGCAACTGACCAAACCGTCATCTATCAAAAGCGGGCGCGCCTTCACCGGCGCGCCCGCTTTTTCATATACCGGTTCTAATGGTTTACCGTCCCGTTTTACCTGATGAGAAAGTTACTTTGCCGAAAACCCCGTCCTGTTCACCGTTAGGACCGGCGGTGTAGTAGAGTGACATCGCATCGCCCAGCCCCACGCCGTTGCCGAAGACCATGCCCCAGATGCCGTCGATGTTAAGCGTCCTGCCTTCTCCATCGCGGAGATAGTCGTGGAACGCTCCGGTTTTCGCATCAAACGCTGCGATGCTGCCGTCACCGAAGTTCGCCAGCAGGATGTCCCCGCCGAAGTCTCCGAAACCTTTGGGCGCGATGGCCACACCCCACGGCGAGTTGAGCAGCCCCTTGTCGGCGAATTCCTGGAGCAAATGGCCATCGCAATCATAAACGACGACGTGGCCATGGCCCACACCCGGTTCATCCACCGCAGCCTCGTCGGCGCTCTGGTCCACCACCGCGTAAACGACGTAAAGTTTGTCACCGATGCACTGGATGTTATAACCGCTGCAGCCTTCCGGCAGGTTCGCCGGAGTTTCGAAACGCACCTTGTCGGAGATGTCCTGCCACTTGTTATCGATCGTGTGGATGCGGTTGTTCTGGAAATCCGTCACGTAGAGGCGGTTGTCAGCCACCGGATTGCCCGTGGCGTCTTTGACAAAGGCTGATGTCGTCATCGCCACGCCGGTAAATGCGGCGCGATACGGCAGCTTGCTGTCATGTTCCTTTCCGTGATCCGAGTAGTCCTTCACCACGATGGCGGTGTCCATGCTTTCGGCCGTCTTCGCTCGCCAAGCATTGACGGTGCCGTCCGTTGTGACGAAGACAAACTTCGCAGGCCCTGAAGACTCGGGCAGCTGCACCGGCTTACCGCTCGTTAGATCGCTCGCCGCGCCCTTGATGAAAAACTCCGCCGGCTGCCCCGCCACATCGCTGGCGGCGTTATAAACCTGACCGGTCACGTTGGTCAGTCCGTCTTCATAGGAAATCTGCGGCCCGGCGATGCTCACCAGCTTGAGCCCGTCCTGGGTGAGCGGCTTGCCGTTCACATCGCCGATATAGGTCGAGGTGCTGGCATTGCCGGCGTTGCTCGTCCAGATATGCCCGCCCGCTCCGGGAGGTCGCAGCGCGATGCCCCACGGATTGATGAGGTATTTGTCCACAAACGCCGTGGGTTTCAACTCCGGCCGGTTGGCGACCAGGATCGTGTTTTCGAAATGGTTGCCGCTATCAGACGTTTGCGGCCTGGCGTGGTTCTCACGATGTTCGCAGGAAATGACTCCCGCCACGCTGGCGATGATAAAGGGACCGGAAAGGATGGGTAAAAGATGGCGGCGCATGGGGATGGATTGGGTAAATGTCCCCGACGACAAACGAAGCACCACCCCGTCCCCAGAACCGTTTTCAAACGATTTCGCCTCATTCGAAAATCACCCGGATTTTCCAGAATCGGTCATTCGGATTGCCATCCGCCGGATCGCGGCAAGATTTCTGCTTGAACCATGATGACCATGACAGACGAACCCCAGGCCATCGAAGTCGAAGTGCTCGAAATCGACGGAGCCGCGCCGCCCGCGAAAGTAGAGACTAGCGGAGAATCCCGATCGCGCCAGCCGTGGGAAAACTGGCAGGGCCGCGTCCGCCAGCTCGACGCCCGCTGGTGGCCGCTTTGGGTGTTTCTCGGGATCATCGCACTGGTGCTGATGCTGACCGTCGGTGTCGTGCTCGGCGCGATTTTCCTCATTTTCCGGATCATCCGCGGATTCCTGCGGGCGATTGTCGGGTGAAGGGGGATAAGAGTAACCGCCGAGGCGCTAAGGTCGCAGAGTGGACGCGGAGGAAGATCAGTGTGGATTTTGAGGAATGGAATCTCGGAGCCGACACTTCAGTCCAATTCATTTAAGCGCCCTTCTTTCCACCAGTCTCATTGAAAACCTCTTCCTCCGCGTCCACTCTGCGACCTTCGCGCCTTTGCGGTTACTCTCGATGATCCCCGGAATTGACACCCGCCCCGTCCGCCCGCCACGCTCCGGGCATGTCACGTTTTGCCAACAAAGTCGCCGTCGTCACCGGAGGTGGCCGTGGGATCGGTCAGGAAATCGCCCGCGCGCTTGCTGCGGAGGGAGCCAAGGTCGCCGTCGTCAGCCGCAGTGCTGCGAGCTGTGGGAAAGCCGCTGAGGAAATCAACGCGCTCTATCCCGGATCCGCCACCGCCTACGCCGTCGATGTGGCCGACCACGCCGCCGTGCAGGAGCTGGCCAAGAAAATCGGCGAAGAGCTGGGCAGCGTGAACATCCTCGTCAACAACGCCGGAGTCACCCGCGACGGCCTGCTGATGCGGATGAAGGAAGAGGACTGGGACACCGTTCTTGACACCAATTTGAAAGGCGCTTTCAACACCGTTAAAGCCTTCATGCGCGTGCTCATGAAAGCCGAGGACCCGCGCATCATCAACATCGCCTCCGTCATCGGCCTGATCGGCAATGCCGGCCAGACGAACTACTCCGCCAGCAAGGCCGGCCTCATCGGATTCACCAAGGCCGTCGCCCGCGAACTCGCCGGACGCAGTGTCACTTGCAATGCCATCGCCCCCGGTTTTATTACCACCGACATGACCGATGAACTTCCCCAGGCGGTGAAGGACGCGGTGATCGGAAAAATCCCGTTGGCCTCGTTCGGAGAAACCAAGGACATCGCCGAAGCCGTCGTTTTCCTCGCCAGCCCCGCCGCCCGTTACATCACCGGTCAGGTTCTCGCCGTCGATGGCGGCATGACCATGTAATCCAGATTTTCAGCCTCTCAGCATTCCCCCCATGATGGAACTCGTTCTACTGCGCCACGGCAAAGCCGACAACTTCAACCCCGAGGGAGATTTCCAGCGGGCGTTGGTGGAAAAAGGCCGTGAACAGGCGCGCCGTGCGGCCCGCGCCCTGAAAGCCTGCGGGCTCCTCCCGGACATCGTGCTCACCAGTCCGTTGATCCGCGCCCGCCAGACTGCGGACGAATTCTGCCAGACTGCGGAAATGCCCGGTGCGGTGATCCAAGGCTGGCTCGCAAGCGGCATGCACCCGGAAACCGCGATGGCCGAGCTGGCGGCATTCCGGGATTTCAAACGCGTCGCCATCGTCGGCCACGAACCGGATTTCTCCTTACTCATCGAATGGGTCCTGGGAGTCACCGGTGGTGGCGTGGAAGTCAAAAAAGGCACCATCGCCTGCCTGCGGATCACCCCGCCCGCCCGCTTCGGAAACCTCGCTTATCTGGTTCCGCCGAAACTCGTCGGCGAGCTCGGCCCGGAGGAATAGGGAGAAGGGGTTTGCAATCCCTTTCTTTGAGAACGAAGGCTTTGGGAAGACGGGATTCTTTGCTAAGGGGTTGCAAACCCCTTCTCCTTATGTTCCTGGACCCGAATAAGAAGATCAACCGCCATCGGGTGAACCTTCCTCACTGGCAGCAGGGGGAGGCATGGATTTTCGTGACGTGGCGGCTTGGAGACTCACTTCCGAAGGCGCTGATCGAGAAGCTGGCGGAGCAGAGCACGCTCTGGGAAACCAGGCACCCGAAGCCTTGGGACGATGAGACGCAAAAGGAATACAACCGCCGTTTCACGCTGGCTTTCGAGATACTGCTAGATGACACGCACGGCTCGTGTGTTCTGCGGGAATCGGGGATGAGTGCGATCGTGGCAGATGCGCTGCTGCATTTCCACGGCGACCGTTATGGGCTGGATTGCTTCGTCGTGATGCCGAATCATGTTCATGTTCTTTTTCGTCCACTGGGGGAGAACCAATAGGAGGACATCATGCATTCATGGAAACGCTTCACCGCCCGCGAGATCAACAAGGCCACTGGCAATGCGGGAGAACTCTGGCAGAGGGAATACTGGGACAGGCTGATCCGGAGTCAGCGCCACTTCGACTGGACGCGGGAGTATATTTTGAAAAATCCGCTGAATCTCCACCCCGATAGCTATCGGCTATG
The DNA here is from genome assembly GCA_039915545.1 of Luteolibacter sp. GTDB lineage: Bacteria > Verrucomicrobiota > Verrucomicrobiia > Verrucomicrobiales > Akkermansiaceae > Luteolibacter. Next base: position 11,414 of record JBDSNC010000003.1, on the reverse strand, counting down.
GCAATGTGGAGAAGGGGTTTGAAACCCCTTTCTTTGTAGCGCAGGAAAAGGAGACGCGGTGCTTCGCAAAGGGGTTGCAAACCCCTTCTTCTTATTAAAGAGCTCTTCCGTCACCTGAATTTATTTGATGTGGCCCGGACATGCAGATAGAGGTGGTTAGTGACTACTCCGTTTTTCAAGGCTCTGTTCATTTCCGTAATCGCGGCGCTGGGCGCCGACCGCTCGGTGGCTTCCACCATTCTCCACACGGTAGATCCGCAGGATTACCGGGACGAGGCGCTGCTCTATCCGTCGGTGGGCAAGGTGACCGGCTCGGGCTTCAACGGCTCCGGCGTGATGCTTTCCGATCGCTGGGTGCTGACTGCGGGACATGTTTCCCAGGACAAGCAGGCGGGTGGGATTTTCACCGTGGGCGGAACGGACTACGTCATCGAGAGCACGATCCTGCATCCGGGTTACTCGACCTCCGGGGCCTCCTATTCGAACGATCTCGGGCTGCTCTATCTGGCTTCGGCGGTGACCGGTGTCGATGCGGCGACCATGCTGCATCTCGATGCGCCTGCCTCCATTATCGGACGGGAGGCGACTTACGTGGGATTCGGCTATTCCGGAACGGGCCTGACAGGCGCGGAGCTTCCGATCGAGCTGCGGGCGTTCACGAACCTCATCGAGTTTTATGGAGATCAGTATTTCCTGACCACCACTTCATTCGTCTCGGACTTCGACAATCCCACCGGAACGAGCAACCGCCAGGACTCGAACCCAGTGGCAACCCGGCTGGAAGGTGCCGTGACGCCCGGCGACAGCGGCGGCGGGGTTTTCATCACGGTGGGCGGTGTGCGCTATCTGATCGGGATCAACAGCTACTCGGGCTACGTTTCAGCGGCGACCAGCAACTCGAAGTATGGTGGATTGAGCGGAGCGGTGGACTTGCAGCAGTTTCAGTCGTGGATTTACTCAAACACCGGCATCGCGGCGGTGCCGGAGCCCGGAACGCTGGGGCTGTGCGTGCTCGGGAGTCTGATCGGATTGACGCGGCGGCGGCGCTGATTTGCGATCGTCCTGCGGTTTTGATTGCCAGCGGCGCGGCCAGCCGGAAGAGTTTCCGCGTCGAGTATCAGATTTACCAAGCATGAAAGTCGTAGCCATCGCCAATCAAAAAGGCGGCGTGGGAAAAACCACCACCGCCCTGAATCTTTCCGCAGCCCTGGCGCTGCGTGGCCAGCGCGTGCTTCTGGTGGACCTCGATCCGCAGGCGAACTGCACCAGCGGCCTCGGCATGGAGCCGGAGGACGGATGCAGCATGTATCCGGTGCTGATGGGCGAGGCGACGGTGGCGGAGAAAATCATTCCCACCGGACGGGAAAATCTCTCGATGGTGCCCTCGGAAATGGACCTCGCCGGCGTGGAAATCGAGCTCGCCCGCAGCGACGACCACCTCACCCGCCTGCGCGTGATCCTGCAAGGGCTGAAACCGAACGATCTTTTCGAATACTGCATTCTGGACACCCCACCATCGCTCGGCGTGCTGATGACCTCGGCGCTCGCGGCGGCGGATGAAATCCTGATTCCGCTGCAGTGCGAGTGGTTCGGCCTCGAAGGGCTGGCGAAGATCGTGCATGTCATCGACCAGATCCGCGGTTCCGACGCAAACCCGGGGATCCGCCTCGAAGGCATCGCGATGACCATGTATGACGGTCGCACGCTGCTTTCGCGGCAGGTGGTGGACGAGGTTTCGAAATTTTTCCCGGATCAGATGTACCGAACGATGATCCCCCGGACGATCCGCATCGGCGAGGCACCCAGCCACGGAAAAACCATCTTCGAGCACGACCCGAACGGGCTCGGCGCCCAGGCATACGGTGCGCTGGCGGATGAATTCCTGACCCGCCACGCGGTGTGCGGTCCGTTGCTCGCGACGCCTTGATCTTCAGGGCGTGGAACGCCGGGATTGTCAATGAGGAACACGGATTCCCGCTTGACCTTGTAGCGGCGAATGGTGACGGTTTCCCACTTCTTTCGGAAGCGTCGGGACTTTTGCAACATCCTAATCAGGCCAGCGGGCCGGGATGAACCAAGGTCCCGCCTTTTCCGATCTACCGGATTTCCCTACCACTCTCTCATTTTCAACACCATCCATGTTCAAAAAGCTTTTCGGAAATTTCTTTTCCAATGATATCGGCATCGATTTAGGCACTGCGAACACGCTGATCAACGTCAAGGACCACGGCATCGTCCTGCGCGAGCCGTCGGTCGTGGCCGTCAAGGCAGGCACCAACGAGGTGCTCGCCGTCGGTGACGATGCCAAACGCATGCTCGGCCGGACGCCGGGCAACATCGTCGCGATCCGCCCGTTGAAAGACGGCGTCATCGCGGATTTCGAAGTCACCGAGGCGATGCTCCGCCACTTCATCAAGAAGGTGAACAAGGGCCGCCGCTCGAATCCACGGGTCCTGATCGCCATTCCATCCGGCATCACCGAGGTGGAACGCCGGGCCGTGCGTGAGTCCGCGCTGCAAGCCGGGGCGCGCGAAGTTTACCTTATAGAGGAACCGATGGCTGCCGCGATCGGCGTGGGACTGCCGGTCCAGGAAGCATCCGGCAACATGATCGTCGACATCGGCGGTGGCACCACCGAGGTCGCCCTGATTTCCCTTTCCGGCATCGTTTACGCCCGCTCGGTCCGCACCGCAGGTGACGAACTCGACGAGGCGATCATCCAATACATGAAGCGCGCCTACAACCTGATGATCGGTGAGCGCACTTCGGAGGAAATCAAGATCCGTCTCGGTTCCGCCGCTCCCCTTCCCAAGGAACTGACCATGGAGGTCAAAGGCCGCGACCTCGTCGCCGGTCTTCCCAAAACCATCACCATCACCTCGCAGGAAATCCGCGAGGCCATGGCGGATCCCCTCAGCACCATCGTTGACGCGGTCCGCACCACTCTCGAACGCTGCCCACCGGAACTTGCCTCCGATCTTGTCGATCGCGGCATTGTGCTGGCGGGCGGAGGGGCCTTGCTCAAAGGGCTGGACCGCCTCCTGCGTGAAGAAACCGGGCTGCCGGTCCACATCGCCGAGGATCCCCTCAGCGCCGTGGCCGAAGGCACTGGCAAGGCACTTCAAGAGCTCTCTCTCCTGAAGCGGGTCGCCAATTCGGACCGTTAAGCGGACCTTCCAAGACCCACCCCGGCCATGAAGCCGCTCAATCTCATCGCCCTGCTGCTCTTCCTCGGAGGTGCCGTCTGGGCCTTCACGCGGAGTGACCGCGCGGTGCGGGAAATCCAAGGTTATTATTTCTCCGCGATGTCTCCGTTCCTGAAATCGGGATCGACGATGGAGACACAAGCCCGCAAGTTTCTCGATGAAACCCGGCACTCGAAGGAACTGGAAGTGGAGCTGGACGCTACCCGCAAGGAGCTGGGAAAACTGCAGATCATCGAGTCCCGTTTCCGCGGTCTCGAAGCGGAAAACGAAACTTTGCGCCACGCGCTGGATTTCAAAAAGACCACTCATTTTGTCGTCGTGCCCGCCCAAGTGATCCGACGCCACCCGACCACCTGGTGGCAGACGGTGGACATCGACGCCGGCGAGGAAAAGGGAATCGGCACCCAGCTCGCCGTGCTTTCGAACGACGGTCTCGTCGGGAAAATCGACCGCCCGGACAAGGGCCGTTCGTCCGTCATTTTACTAACCGACGAAAAATGCCAGGTCTCCGCGCGGGTCGAAGGTTCGCCGGAAGTGGGCATCCTCAGCGGCCAGCGCGGGCACTTCGTCGGCAACCCGCTGCTGCGTCTCAGATTTCTATCAACCGAAGCCGCCCTCCACCAGGGTCAGCGCGTCTTCACCACCGGCCGGGGGGGCATCTTCCAGCCTAACGTTTTACTTGGAACCATCGAGTCTGTCGAAAAAGGCGCTCTGGATTCCGAAGCTCTCGTCCGGCCATCGGTGAACTTCGCGGATCTGGGAACGGTTTTCGTCGTGCTCTCCGCCGACCCCTCCCGTCCGTGATCCGTTATTCGCTCATCACCATCTTGCTGCTGCTGGCCTCCTTCGTGGTCCAACAGTTTCTGCCCGCGTTCACGGGCCTGCATGATTCGCGGATCCTGCTGGTGCAGCTTGTTTTCCTCTGCTCCGCGGTCACCGTCGGCCAGCCGACCATGCTGCTGCTGGCCTTCGTCGGCGGGTTTTTCTGGGACGCCCACTGCGCGCTCGGCCCGCACGGCGGCGATACAGAGGTTTACTCGCAGCAGGTCGAGTCGCTGCGTTTCGGCTACTCGATCCTGCTCTTCGCGGCGATGGGCTTCCTGATGCAGGGCATCCAGCCGCTTTTCAAACAGGGCAAATGGCAGTTCTCCGCGCTGCTCTCCGGCATCGCCATTTTCCTCTATCTGGCCGCCGAATACGCCATCATCAACTTCGTCCGTGGGGAGTTCGTGCTGTCGAAGGCCACCCTCATGCAGATGGCCTACACCTCACTGGTGACGATGCTTTTCTCCCCTCTCATCTTCTGGCTGTTGTTCCGCGTCGCGAAGGCCTGCGACCACTCGATCAACCCGGAAGCCGGACGCAAACGCCGCCGCCTCGCCTGACATGGAACCCAGCTACCGCCTCCGCCTCTATCTGCTGACCGCCCTCGTGGTGGTCGGCTTCGGTGCGTTGCTGACCCGGCTGCACGATTTCCAGATCGTGCGCCGCGAGCAGTTTCTCCAACAGGTCCCCGGCAACCGCACGGTCACCGTCCGCGAGCCCGGCATCCGCGGCGAGATCACCGACCGCAACGGCATCACGCTCGCGCGGAATCTCCGCAACTACGAGGTCTCGTTCAACCTCGATGAAATCCGCCAGGCTTATCTCTCACAGCACGTCGAGGATCCTTACCTCGACAAGGTCACCCAGGAAAAGGGCATGCCCCGCAAGCGGACTGAAAAAGACATCGTCACCATTGTCAACGAGGGAACCATCTCACGGCTGCGCAAGCTCGGCCTCGCGAAAAACTACAAGGCCGGCGACCTCCGCACCCATTACCTCACCCACGGCGGGCTGATCCCCTTCAGCTACCGGACCGACCTCAGCTACGAGGATTTCGCCCGTTTCGCGGAGCACAACCTCGACCTGCCCGGCGTCTATCTGACACTTCGTCCTCAGCGGCAGTACCCGTATGGAGCGCTTGCCGGCCATGTGCTCGGCTACATGAAAAAGTGGGAGAAGGGCGACGTGCCGGAAAGCGCGATGCGCAAGTTCGACCACTACGTCGGCGACGACAAGGGCATCGCCGGTGTCGAGGCATCGATGGATGAATACCTGCTGGGCCCCGAGGGACAGAAAGCGATCGTGAAGGACGAAAAGGGCCGCACGCTGCAGATGTCCGACTACACGAAGCCCGGCAGCGGCGCCAAACTCCGGCTCACCATCGACGCTCCCGTCCAATATCTGCTGGAAAACACCCTGCGTTACGCCGGCCGCGCCGCCGGAGTGGTGATGGACGTGAACACCGGCGAGGTGCTGGCGATGGCGTCCGTGCCCGATTGCGATCCGAACGACTTCTTTCCCAGCATCTCGCGGGCGAATCTGGACGCATACAACCACAACAAGCTGTCTCCGCTCACCAACCGCGCGATCTCCCAGTTTGCTCCGGGATCCACGATGAAAATCCCCACCGCCCTCTCCGCCGCGCTGGCAGGCCGGGCGAATCTCCGCGCCACCTGCAACGGCTACGTGACCTATGGCAACGCCCAGGTGAAATGCTGGATCTTCCGCCAGCACGGTGGCACCCACGGCAACCAGAATCTATCCGAAGCGATCCAGCATTCCTGCAATCCCTATTTCAATATCCTCGCCAACACGATCGGCAAGGACGCCCTCGTCGAAGGCTGCTCGATGGTGAACATCGGCAAGCGCACCGGCGTCGAGCTTCCCTCGGAAAACCCGGGCATGCTCCCCGGCAGCCGCGTCTGGCGCGCCACCTATCCGAATGCCACGCTCACCGGGCATGAGATCGCCATGCTCTCCATCGGCCAGGGCACCTCGATGGCCACGCCGCTCCAAGTCTGCGCCGTGGCCGCCTGCGTCGCCAACGGCGGCAAATACTATCAGCCCCGCGTGGTGAAGGACGCCGTTTCAGAGGACGGCAAGGTCGTCGTCGCGGACACCCCGAAGCTCCAGGTGGATCTCATCAAGTCCGGCATCAAACCCGCCGACCTCGAACTCATCCGCAAGGGCATGTGGATGTCCACCAACCTGCCGGGCGGCACCTCGGGCAAGGTGAAGCTGGCTAACATCTCCGTCGCTTCCAAGAGCGGCACCGCCCAATGCTCGGACTTCGGGAAAGTTTCCAACAACTCATGGGTGGTGAGCTTCGCCCCTTACGACAATCCGAAATACGCGATCTGCATCATGGTGCAGAACGGCCAGTCCGGTGGCGCCGTCTGCGGCCCGCTCGTGAACCTCGTTTACCGCGGCCTTTTCGCCCGCGACATGAAAGGCATCCGTCTCCCGCTCAAGCCCCTCGCCAAGGTGCCGGGCTTCATGGGGGAAAACATCAAGTCGATCGAAATCACTCCGGAAGCCATCGCCGCCGTGGAAGCCGGCGACACCAGTCCGGCACCCGAAGCCATCGCCGCGGCGGCCGCCCAGGTCGCCGCCACTCCGGCCACGGTGGAGGAAACGGAAGCCGGCGAGACCGGCGCCGAGGTGGGCGACGAAGTTCCCGTCACCCCGCCACCCGACACCGCGGTGATGCCCACTCCCACCATCACACCGGAAGTGGATGCCGAGGGCTCCGTCATCCCCAAGGCCGTCCCTGTTCCCGAAAACTGAATTTCCTCACAAATCCTCCCCTAACCAAAAACCACCATTTTCATCAAACCATTCAATAACATGATCCAACACATCAAAAGACTCCTCGGCATCGGCAAGCCCGACCCCTCCCGCGGCAACAGCATCGTCGTCAACGTCGAAAAACTCGAACGCCGCGTCGCCCTCCTCGAGGACGGCGTGCTCGAGGAATACACCGTCGAGCGCGAGGGTGATCAGAACATCGTCGGCGGCATTTTCAAAGGACGCGTGAAGAACATCGAGGGAGGACTCAAGGCGATGTTCGTCGACATCGGCCTCGACAAGAACGCCTTCCTCCACTTCTGGGACGCCATCCCCGCCGCGCTCGACGGCGGACTGGAGGAAATCCAGCGCGAGGGTAAGAAGAAGCAGCAGAAGAAAATCACCTCCAAGGACATCCCCGACATCTATCCGATCGGATCGGAGATCGTCATCCAGGTTTCCAAAGGTCCTATTGGAACGAAAGGGCCGCGCGTCACCACCAACATCTCGATGGCCGGACGCTACCTCGTGCTCATGCCCTACACCGAGCAGTTCGGCATTTCCCGCAAGATCGAGGATCCCAAGGAACGCGCCCGACTGCGCAAGATCGTCCAGAAGCTCGCCGTCCCCGAAGGCATGGGCATCATCATGCGCACCATCGCCCAAGGCACCCGCGCCCGCCACTTCGTGCGCGACCTCCACATGCTGTTGGAGCAGTGGGATGAAATCGAAGCCCGCCGCGCGAACAACCCCGCACCGGTTTGTATTTTCCAGGAGCCCGGCCTGATCGAGCGCACCGCCCGCGATTTCCTCACCGACGAGATCGACCAAGTGATGTGCGACGATGCCGCCACCACCGAGATGATCCGCGAGATCGCCGGAAAAATCTCCCGCCGCGCCAAGCGCCGCGTCCACTACATGCCATCCGCCGGCGGCCAGCCGATCTTCGAGCGCATCCACATCCAGAAGCAGATCGACGAGGCGTTTTCCCGCCAGGTCTGGCTGCCCTGCGGCGGCTACATTGTCATCGATGAAACCGAGGCCCTCATCGCCATCGACGTCAACACCGGCCGCAATCGCGGTTCGAAGGACGTGGACAAGATGATTCTCGAAACCAACGTCGAGGCAGCCGTCGAGGTCGCCCGCCAGCTCCGCCTCCGCAACATCGGCGGACTCGTCGTCATCGACTTGATCGACATGCGCCACCGCAAGGACCAGCAGACGGTTTACAAGGCGATCAAGGACCGCCTCAAAAAGGACAAGGCGAAGACCCAGGTCCTCCAGATTTCCCCCATCGGTCTGATGGAAATGACCCGCCAGCGCCTCAATGAATCGCTGCGGGATTCGATGTATGAGCCCTGCCCGTACTGCCAGGGCCGTGCCCGCGTGAAGACGCCGATGACCATGTCCGTGGAAATCCAGCGCCGCCTCAACACCGTCATCCAGAAGCACCGCGACGCCGTCGGCGACATCATCGTCATCGTCAACAGCGACGTTCTCAACCGCTTCAAGAGCGAGGACGCCAAGCTGCTCGTCGAGCTTGAGCGCTCGCACTCCGGCCGCCTCATCTTCCGTTCGGACCCGACACTCAACCGCGAGCGCTTCGCCATCATCGACGCCACCACCGAAAAAACCATCGACCAAGGTTGATCAATCCAAGGGCCGGAGAACAGAGATCGGAGATCGGCAAGATTTCTGCTCTCTCTCCGGCCTCCGTCCCTCCCACCTCCGACCACTCCTCCACTCATGTCCCGCAAAACCAAAATCATCATCACCCTCGGACCCGCAACAGAATCCGAGGAAATGATCGGCAAGCTCATTGATGCCGGCACCAACGTGTTCCGCCTCAACATGAGCCATGCGAAACACGAATGGGCTGCGGAAATGACCAAGCGCGTCCGCAGCCAGTCCGAAAAGCGGGACGCCCACATCGCCGTGCTGTTCGACCTGACCGGCCCGTCGATCCGCACCGGGGATTTGGAAAAGCCCTACACGCTCGCCGAGGGCGACACCGTCGAGTTCCGCAAGGTCGGCGCGGACGCCACCGTTCCGTTGTCCACAACCGTGAACTATGACGGCCTGATGGGCGATGTCACCGCGGGCAACACACTCGTCGTCGACAACGGCGCGCTGCTCATGCGCATCGATGTGGTAGAGGCGGACCGCATCCTCTGTTACGTGAAAACTCCGGGAACGATGGGCTCGCGACGCCACATCAACCTGCCCGGCGTGCGGCTCAACCTCCCCGCACTAACCGAAAAGGACCACAAGGACCTATCCCTCGCCGTCGAGTGCCGCGCGGACTACATCGCCGGTTCGTTCGTCCGGGACTCCGCCCACGTCCGCGAACTCCGCGACGCCATGATCGCTCTCGAAGGCGAGGCGCAGATCGTCGCAAAGGTAGAGGACCAGGAAGCCATCCGCAACATCGATGCCATCATCAACGAGGCCGACGTCATCATGGTCGCCCGCGGCGACCTCGGCACCGAAGTCGAGTTTGAGGAACTCCCCATCCTCCAGCGGCGCATCGTCAAGCGCTGCCATGAACTCGGCACCCGCGTCATTGTCGCCACCCAGTTATTGGAATCGATGATCACCAACCCGACGCCCACCCGCGCCGAGGTCACCGACGTCATGAACGCCGCCTACGAAGAGGCAGACTGCCTAATGCTTTCCGGCGAGACATCCGTCGGCCGCTACCCCGAGCGCTGCGTGGAGGCTCTCGTTAGAATCGCCTCGCGTATCGAGCGTTCCGGCGGCCACGGCTTCGGCCAGAGCGCCCTGCTCCGCGACGAGCGTCAGAAAACCGCCCGCGCCGCGGTCACCCTGGCGGACTCCCTGCCGGACGCCCGCCTCGTCGTGCTCACCCGCCGCGGCGTGCTTGCCAACCACGTCGCCATGCTGCGCCCGCGCACCTCCGGCTTCTATGCCTTCACGCCCAAGGAAACCGTCTGCTGCAAGCTCTCGCTCACCCGCGGCATCCGCGCGTTCAAGCTGTCCTTCGCCACCAACATCGAGGAAACCATCAAGCGCGTCGGCGATCTCCTCCTCAAGGAAGGCCTCGTCCGCCCCGGCACCCCGCTGGTCATCGTCTCCGACATTCTGTCAGACCACTTCGCCGCGAATTCGATTTTGCTGCATCATGCGTGAGAAGAAATGGGTCCTATGGGACTTATAAGACTTATGAAACTCCTCCACGGCGACTGCCTCGAAGTCCTGCCCACCCTGCCGGACGGCTCGTTCGATCTGGTCGTCACCTCGCCGCCTTACAACCTGGGAATCGCCTACAAGAGTTTCAAGGACACGGCTCCGCGTGAGGAATATCTCGGCTGGTGCCGGAAGTGGGCGGCGGAGTTGAAACGGGTGATGGCGGATGACGCGTCGTTTTTCCTGAACGTGGGCGCGTCACCGGTGAACCCGCTGATGCCGCACCAGCTTATTCTCGCGCTAACGGACGGAGAGGAACCGCTGTTCGTACTGCAGAACACATTCCACTGGATCAAGTCGATCACCATCGAGACCCGTGCGAACGAGCAGATCAGCGCGGGGCATTTCAAGCCGATCAACTCGCAGCGCTTCGTGAACGACTGCCACGAGTATGTCTTCCACCTGACGAAAACCGGCAAGGTCAATCTCGACCGCCGCGCCGCGGGCGTGCCCTATCAGGACAAATCGAACATCGCCCGCTGGGGTCACACCGGCGGCGCGGACCTGCGCTGCCGGGGGAACAACTGGTTCATCCCCTACGAGACCATCAACTCCCGCGACAAGGAGCGGCCGCATCCGGCGACGTTTCCGGTGGCACTCGTCGAGCAGTGCGTGAAACTCCACGGGAAAGGGCCGGCGACACGGCTGATCGATCCGTTTCTCGGCATCGGCACCTCGGCGGTGGGGGCGGAACGGCAGGGTATCGATCAGTTCACCGGCATCGAGATGGACGCGCACTATTTGGAAACCGCACGGGAGCGGATCGGCGAGGAAGCGGCCAAACTCGCCGGAGAGCTGCCCTTCGGCGAATAAAACCGGAGCACTGACGTTTTGGCTTCTACCTCCGGAACGAATCCCTAGGATTTCCGAAGTTTCCACGAAGGTGGATCTGAAAATCCATGGACAACGCACTCCACCAACTCATCCGCGACGCCTTTGAGGACCACGCTTCGGATGTTTTCCTCGTCGAGAACGAGCCACCGCGCATCCGCCGCGAAGGCGAGGTGGTGGTGCTGCACCCCGGCCCCATCCCGCGCTCCGGCATGGAGGATTTCTGGAAAACCTGCGGCATCGACCACACCGCGAAACCGGAAGCTGATGTCTCGTGGCAGGTCCCTGACGGCGGCCGCCTGCGGGTGAATCTCTATCACACTCTCGGCCGGCTCGCCGCGGTGCTCCGTCCGATCCGCAACGTGATTCCCCCTCTCGCGGAGCTCGGCCTGCCGGCATCACTGCTGGAATCATGGATGACGCGCCGCCAGGGAATCATCCTCGTCACCGGGCCGACCGGATCAGGAAAATCGACGACCGTCGCGTCGTGCCTGGACTGGATCAACCATAACATGTCGCGGCACATCGTGACGCTGGAGGATCCGATAGAATTCCTTT
>JBDSNC010000298.1:0-9435 GCA_039915545.1 Luteolibacter sp. | reverse complement strand
GCCGTCGCCTCCCCCGCACTCGAAGGAGGTCTCCGATGGCATTTAAGGGCCAGATAGTAGCCAGCAATCCGCCCTTCCCAGCCTTGGCTTTTTAAAATCTGCCATAGAGCGCTTTGACCATTCAAATACCATCCCAAATCAACAATGGCCCACGAAATATTGTCAAATAGCCCAGCAGATTTAAAGTAAGTAAGCGTGCTATCACGACGCTTGGCAATTAATGCCTGGATGCGTATGCGAAGCTCAGGTTCGTTCAAAGCAGCCCAAAATTCACACCAGTCATTCTCACTGGAGACACAAAAGTCTCCACGCGCTTCTCCAGCCAACATACAAAAATTCATTTCAACTTCGTCAAAAGTTAATTCGATTTTAGCAAGAAGACTTTTCAATAGCACCTTTGTCTCCCATCGACTCTTTATCCACGACATCCCCTCGGGCGAAATGTCTGTAGTCGAGGGCAAGAGAAGTGATTGTCGAGAAACATATAAATACCGACAATCAATGAGGCCGAAGTGTGGGGAAAGTTCGCAAGCTGCTTTCCACGTCAGCTGGCAATCTCGAGAAAGAAAATATAACCGCTTGATACCATCTTTTTGCGCCTGTCGTAAAACCCAAGTGGCGAATCCCATTGTGAACGGTGCCAAAAATTGAGACACCAATTCAACTCGCGCCAAGTTTGCCTGATCGTTTGTCAGCCTGAATGCCCGCATCGCCCCCGCAACCTTGGCAGAAGCCGCCGGGATGGTGTTGAGCCTCATTAAACTGACCTCCCCCGGAGACAGGCAAGTATCGGAAAAAGCATCCACCACAATCCCCAAGCCTTTGGGTATGGAGTAATCGCTGTGCAAGTTATCTCCCACGTGTAACATCTGGGAAGCCTGCACCCCTTCTGCGTCCAAAACATGCCGAAACAGATTTCCGCTGGCTTTTGTCATTCCGACCTCGCTAGAGATGTAGAACCCATCCCCAGGCTGCGCGATTCCGTGTTTTCTCAGCTGCCGCTCAACAAACTTCGCCGGGAGATAGATGTCCGAAATAAAAACGATCCGGCCGCTGTTTTGCCGTGCAACCTGAACCTTTTTACAAACCGCTGCGACGGCAACAAGCACCTCATCCTCAACATCCAATTCCAGTTGCTCTAACGATTCATGACCGGACCAGCCCATGACGATTTTTATTTGGGCCCAGATTTCAAAAAGCGTAATCTCCTCTCGCTTTGATTGTCGGCGGACAACTTCCTCAGCATCAATCCGAGCCGCGACAAAATCATCCACAAAGGAAGCGCTAGTGGCGTCAAGTTTCAGGGAGAGCCTGACTGCAACCTCGCGAAATATGGCTGACGGCACGGCAACCTTGCGAACAAGACACGTGTCGAAAACATCAAATGCATAGACTTTTTTCATTATTTGGTAGCCACAGCTTTATGATTCAGTTCGAAACTGATTTCATCAAGTTTCTCCCAGGGAATTTCAGCTTTGTGCACTTGAAGCCAACACCAACGGACTAGCCATTTGCGCACGGCTGGCCAAGCGCTCCTCCTCCACAAGCGACGAGGGAAACGCCCGAGTCCTTTTTCTGCATCGATTTCAATTCTATCGAAACCTCCATTTTTCAGAACAAAATATAGGGAATGCTCGGTAAAGGAACTGTGGTGAGTATAATCGTTGTGAAGCCAGCGCGCCGCCAATATAGCATTGGCATTCGGCACTGTCAGCTGTACCGCCCCCCCGCGTCTAAGACTCGTATGAATAGCGGCAATCAAATCTATTTGACTACCGACAGGAACATGTTCGAGCACATCAAACAAAATAACGTGGTCAAATTCGTTAGAATGAGCGTTTAGCCACCTGATGGTATCCTCTGTAAGTCCCACTAAGAATCCTGCCCGAGTCGCCCTATCTGCTTGCGCCGATGATATCTCCAGTCCTTCGATATTTTGATATCCCAGATTCCGCAATGCCCTCAATGCGAAACCATAGCCACAACCTATATCCAAGATTCTGGCTTTGGTGTCGTCGGGCAAACATTTCCGCAAACTCATTTCCATGGACTTAGCCATGCTTTCAGCGTATTCTTCACTGTCATCGTGAAATCTCGAGTAATATATGCTGTAATCAAATTGTGTCATTTTAGGATTTTCCGATTTTTTGCTCAAGCTGATCAAAGACAATGGCCCCCCATCCCGATGTCCATTGAGAAAGCCCACCATCACAGCCCTCTTCCGGACGCACTTCAAATGGGAGAGTCTGCATGATCACATCAAAGTCTTTGTGAGCAGTTTTATGATTACCGATTCCGATCGCGATGCCACAGTAGTAATGCCCAGGAGCCAAACTGTGATTTTTTAATGAAATTTTTACAGTTTTCACTTCACCTGCGCACAGATCTATATCGTCAGGACTGAATCCACTGCCCACGGGATTACCGTCGGATCGGAAGATTGTCATGCTTGTCCGCATTCGTCTAATATCCGCAGCTGCCTCAACATCAAAACTAAAATCCCATGCTTGTGAGGGATGGATAATACCGTAATGCCCGTCATATCGGGCGTAAACAATTTTGGCATCTCCGGTTCCTGCGTATACTCTTTTAGCTTTTCTAAGATCGAATTCACCGTTGACGCTAAGTTCACTTGAATTGTTATATCGCTCCACGCACGCTTCACTTGGACCGACTAAATCTATTGTTCCACATTTAAGGAGGAGGGACGAGTTCGTGAGTTGGAGAATGGCTGCCATATTATGGCTTACAAACAATACAGTCCTTCCTTCCTTCGTTGCAACATCCTGCATCTTTCCCAAGCATTTTTTCTGGAATTCCAGATCACCCACTGCCAAGACCTCATCGACGACCAATATCTCTGGTTCCAGGTGCGCGGCAACGGCAAAAGCCAAGCGCACGTACATGCCTGAGGAATAGCGCTTGACCGGTGTATCCAGGAATTTTTCCACACCCGCGAAGTCGACGATTTCATCGAACTTCCGCTTAATTTCCGAACGCGCCATTCCAAGGATCGCGCCGTTAAGGAAGATATTTTCCCTACCGGTTAGTTCGGGATGAAAACCGGTTCCCACTTCAAGAAGCGAGGCGACGCGGCCATCAAGTTCAACGCGTCCCGAACTCGGCTCGGTGATACGTGAGAGGATCTTGAGAAGCGTGCTCTTCCCCGCGCCATTGCGTCCGATGATGCCCAAGACTTCTCCGCGTTTCACCTCGAAAGACACATCCTTTAGCGCCCAGAACTCTTCGACGATATCGCCCTGGATAATCTGCCGGCCACGCGCCATATCCATCGTCTTGCGTGCAAAGTTTTTGCCGTGGCGAGCAAGGGTGTCGCGCAGAGATTGGTAACTTTCACGAGGGCCTTCGTGGCCGACGAGGTAGCGTTTGGACAGGTTTTCGACTGAAATAACAACGTCAGACATATTAGAGAATGGAGAGTTTACCGCAGAGGTGCCAAGGGACGCCAAGCAATAGGAAGTTCGATATAGGGACGGAGCGTGATTATCTAGTGCTCGTGCGGCCGATGAAATGGAGGCGATACGAAGAATGATGAAGATGTTCAGGCCCCGGCGGAAGAAGTTGGTTTGGACGCGCCCGGCGGTCACTCCCTACCGGTCAGATGAGGTCGGCGAAGCTTTTTTCGGTTTTGCGGAATTGACGGATTCCCAGCCAGAGGAAGAATGCGGTGACGCCGAGGGAGAGGCCGAAGGCCTGCCAGTCGATCGGGGATTGGCCGCCAAGCAGGCACCAGCGGAAGCCGTCGATGACGCCGACCATGGGATTGAGCGAGTAGAGGAGCCGCCATTTTTCCGAAATGACGGAGCTGGAGAAGCCGACGGGAGAGACGTAGAGACCGAACTGGACGATGAACGGAATGACGTAGCGGAAGTCCCGGTATTTCACGTTGAGCGCGGTGATCCACAGACCCGGCCCAAGGGAGGCGAGGAAGGCGACGACGACGAAGACCGGCAGCAGCAGGATTTGCCAGCCAGGGAGGAAGCGATACCAGACCATCATGCCGACGAGGATGATGAAGCTGATGAGGAAATCGACAAACGCAACGACGACGGTGGCAGTAGGGACGATGAGCCGCGGAAAATAGACCTTCGAGATGAGATTGGAATTGGAAACCAGACTGCTGGAAGCCTCGGACAGCGCGGTGGAGAAGAAAGTCCAAGGCAACATGCCTGCGAAAACCATGAGGGCGTAGGGCGTGGTCCCTTCCGACGGCAGGCCGGCGACTTTGCCGAAGATCACGGTAAATACCACCATCGTGAGGAACGGTCGGATCAGGGCCCAGGCGACGCCGATGATGGTCTGCTTATAGCGCACGGAAAGATCGCGCCAAGCGAGGACCTGGAAAAGCTCACGGTAGCGCCAGAGATCGCGCCAGTAGTTTTTTTCGGCGCGTCCGGGTTCGAGAATGGTCTTCATGGTGAAATGCGGGAAGTTAAAAAATCGGGAAAGCTGCCGGTAGAGGGGTCGAGTCCTGACGAAGGAGGCTTGAGACCAAAGCAAAGTCTAACGAGCGATGGTGGCGATTCGCTTTCAATTGTTCGCGAGAGAGAGGAGAGGAAAACACTCCTCGCACGGGCCTGCTGCGCGACGGCCGCAGCCACTTTGAAAATGTTGACTATACTGAGTTGGACACACCAGCCACGTTGACTGTGATAACGCAGGTTTGTGAAAGAAGCAAACTGGGGATCAGTGAGACATTGGAGGGAGTGATCTTTCCGACTCCAAAGAGGAATTGACCGACTCAATCAAGGTTGGAGGGACAATTGCGGCCATAGGGGCTCGCAACAGAGATTCGAATGCCGGAACCAAGCGCCGCGCGCCGTGGACGCTGATATGATTTGTATCGACGAAGAATGCACCGTTCTCATCTCCCGGAACAAACTTTCCAGTCGCATCTTTCAGGAAATCCTGCGGGTCGATGAACTGGACCGAGGCGTTCGCAGTGTTGACCCGCGCAAAAAGAAGGTCCTGACGATGCTGATAATAGTCCGTTATTGAAGGCTGAGCGTGTGGGAGAAAACGGGAGGAGCCCATCATCTCCCGAAGCGCGAGTGCCTTGGGAACATCCGTGGACCAACCGGGCACTTGCTTCAACAAGATGACTTGATACCCACAGCGGTTGAGAGCGGCCACGGTTGAGGCAACTGCGGTTTGAAGCGAATTCAAATCTTGATCCATATACCAGCACCATTTTGCCGCAAGGATCACGGTTTTGATCGACTTGCGCGCTTCTGAACTGTTGAGATAGTTGAAAATCGCCCTGTTGTAGGGTAAAGAGTCAGCCCCCAGGCCGAAGGGTTTGATTATGAACCAATCCAGGACTGGTGGAGTGCAATTGTGTGTGGCTGCCACTCCGGACAAACTCAGTTCCTTACACGCTGCATCGACCGCCGGGAGGATTGCCATCGCGTGACTGTCTCCCCAAACAAAGACAACGGACTCTTTCCCGGGGGTTCCGAGTTTCACCAAGTTGTTTGGAATATCCGAAAGTGTGAGACTCTTGTCACGGAAAGCAAAATCCGCCGCACCCGCGGCAAATAACCTCGCCTTGGGACTGAGTCGCTGTGGAATACCGTCTGTATGCCATAAAAAGATGCATGGAGAAACTAAGGCAACAATAGTCGCCACGCTGAGGGCAAAGACGGATGTCCGCTTTGAAACCAGGCTGCGGCTGCGGAAGGGCTGCTCGACAAAACGGAGAGAGAGGCAGGCAAGCCCCAACGAAGCGACAAGCAAAGTTGCACGAATAGAAACGGAGTCCTGGAAGATTCCGGCGTAGCGATAGAATGCCAACAACGGCCAATGCCAGAGGTAGAGGGAATACGAAAGCAGGCCGATCCAAACAAGTGGGCGGATCGCAAGTAAACGTTCGGTGATTGCCGGCTTCCAGCTCCCGTCCTTGGGATCCCCGCTGCGCATACCCGACCAGATCAGGAGTGCCGCACCCGCAACCGGGGGAATGGCGGCCAACCCTGGAAAGCGGGTAACGGGCGAATATAGGAAAAATGGCAGGAGGATGGAAATCGCACCGAGCGCTCCCATGCCGTTCCTGAGTCGCCAGGACAAAACGGGAGCAGCGAAGGCCAACAGCGAACCTGCAGCAATTTCCCAGGTCCGCGTCGGAAGGAGAAAGAATGTGGCGGAAGGAGCGCGGTAGGTGCCATAGATGGCAAGCGCGAGACTGGCTAGGCCCCCCCAAAGGAGTAAGTGGAAAGCCCGGTGAGCTTTTCCCCACCGCCACAGCAAGCAGAGAATGATCGGAATGAGCAGGTAGAACTGCTCTTCCACGGAGAGGGACCAAGTATGCAGCATCGGTTTCTGATCGGCTGCAGCGGCGAAGTATCCAGTCTCTCCCCAAAATTGGATATTCGAAGAAAAGGCAGCAAGCGCCATGATCCCAGTTCCCAGCGCCCGATAGTCCTGCGGAAACAGTAGGTAATACCCGACGACGAGTGTGAAAGCGGTTACGACAGCAAGTGCGGGAAGGATACGGCGGGCACGGCGTTCCCAGAAATCGAACATGGAGAAGGTGCCGGTCTTGAGATCACGCAGGATCAGGCTGGTAATGAGAAAGCCGGAGATGACAAAGAAGATATCGACGCCCACATATCCGCCGGGAAACCCGAAGCCCGCGTGAAACAACACGACGCCAATTACAGCAACAGCGCGGAGGCCGTCAATGTCGGTGCGGTAGCGGAGGTGGGACACGGGGAGAGAGTATGGGCGGTTGTCGGCTGGTCGTGAAATGGCAAAAAACGGAAAGCAGTGGGCAGTGATTGCGGTATTAACGCACCAACTGGTCTGAATTTTACCCAGCCGGCTGACGTTCTGGGGTTTAGAAAGAATCTGAAAAGGTTTCGGAGCGCCTTAGAAAGTGTTTTGGGAGCCTTCGAGGTAATTGTAGTTCTCTCTCGGTCTCTGAACCGTCAACTCCCCAGAAAGCCCACGGGGGAAGATGAAGCCGGACAGCTAAAGGCCCGATGGAGTCGATAATAGCTCTCAATCAATCACTTGCGAAGTCAAGCCGCTCTCTTGGGCAATCGGCTCAAGCAATTGATTCCGCCACTCAATCAATTGATTCCGTCGCTTAATTAGTTAATTCCGTCGCTCAATTAGCTGGTTCCGTCGTTCGATTAGTGGATTCCGTCGGCTAATCAATTGATTCTGCCGCTTAATCATTTGATTACGGCTCTAACCCAGTTGATTAAGCCGCTCGATCAACCACCAGCCAAGCTGGAGCGGGCGTTCAAGAGGAAGAACAGCCTTCGGCGGGTGATTGATTGGCCGGTCGGCCCCGGCGGTTTGACTCAGATGCGCCGCCCGCTCCTTCGCCCCAGTGGGGCACGTCGCATTCGCTGCTGTCAAAACCGTTACAAGCCTTCTCCGTTTTTGACCCTACCTTTGTGTTGGCGCGCTACCTTTTTTCCATGTGCAGGTCCTTGAGCATGGCGTTTTCAAAGGCTTCCCAAGCGAGGTCCGAACTGGGGAGGCCGCGGACGGCTCCTTGGATGACGCGCGCGTGTTGAGGGCGGAAGCGGTTGATGGCGCTTTTCAGACGGATGGTGCGCAGGCGGTTGAAATCATCACCACCCAACCCCTCACGAGCATTCGCATTGCTGACGCCAGCGACCCAAACAGCGCGGAAGGCATGGATGAGCGGACTGGAGATGCCGCCTCCCCCACTCTGCGATGGCTCGCGAAAGACGGTGTGATCAAAGAGCAGGGTTTCACCATCGACGGTATAGGGAACCGGTTTTTCCCGAGAAACGAGAATCATTCCGATGGACCCCATGCAGTATTCGGGCATGTGCCGAAACGCTTCGAGCACGCTGCCGGTGTCGGTGCCGTCCCATTCGAAAAAAGCGAGGTGGATGCCCGAGGAGTCGGAGAGTTTCGCGTAATTCACCTGACCGCCGGAGCAACGCAGCATGGGGGCCGCCTTGGAGTAGATCTCGGGGAGAGGGGTTAGGGAAGAAGTTGAGGGTTGAGAGTTGATGGTTGATGGAGAAGAGGAAGATGGAGAAGAGGAGATTGACGATTGTTGATTGTCGATTGTTGATTGTTGATTGGAAGAAGGGGTTGGCGGTTGGCGGTTGGCGGTTGGCTGTCGAGGTGAATCCGTCGTCTGCTCGCTGCCATCAGCCAACTGCTTCCCGGTCTCCGGTCGATAGACGAGCACGGGTTCGCCGAGGCCGGCGGGGGCGGGATGCATCCACCAGCAGGAGAAGCCTTCGATCGTTGCCAGGCTCAGGGCGAGCGAGATGAGGAAAGAGTTTTTGATTTTGGATGTTTGATTTTTGATTTTGGATGCGAAGAGAGCTTGGCGCTGAGGAGTGGCTGAATCCTCTACATTCATTCAAAATTCAAAATCCAGCATCCAAAATCTCTTCAGTCACTCTCCAGAGCTTTTCACGATGGACGTCAGGATGCGCTTGATCGACTCGATATCATGGATCAGTGGGGCCACTTCGCTATCGGGAAGGAGTCCACCGTCTCTGGTGAGTCGGAGCCAATAATGGGACTCCCTTGCCTCTTTTGCGGCGATACTCATTTTCGAGCGGAAGTCCGCCCGGCTTTGTGCCGCCTGTGCCGCCTGTGCCGCCTGTGCCGCCTGTGCCGCCTGTGCCGCCTGTGCCTCCTCAACATTCGCCCCGATACTGGTTCCAGCACGCCAGAGCTGCGATGCCAGATCGTATTCCCTCTTGTCGCGGATCAATTGAGCGACCCGCATGATCTCCAGTGCGAATGCATACGACTTCTCGATGATCAGATTTTCTTCTTTCATTCAAAATCCAGCATCCAAAACCCAACATTGAAAGGAGCGCATGTTCAGGCTTCACGCTGCCGCCCTCGGTCAATTCTCCGGAGGGGAAGGAGAAAACCGGATGGGGGGCTGTGGATGGTGTGTTTTCCAATGCAAAATGCGGATGGAAATTACTGCGAGGATCTTTCATGACCTACCCGCTTGTTCAAGAAAATTTGAACAAACGGGATAGATTGCTGATGGAGCAGGGAATTGAAGAGGAAGGGCTCCGCACCGCATGGAGCAGAGCTTCCACCCGCCACGTGGCTGGAGCAGAGCGTCCAGCACTCCGGAGGGAGCGAAAGTGAGGCGGATTGGCCTGGGAGTGCGAAATCGGAGGGGCTGTTTTTGGCGCTGTTTCGCGCTTCATTGGGGGGCGGAATGAATGTTTGCCTAAGGGCCAGCCGGTCGGGGCTGCGCCTGTATATTCCGGCCTGCTAACGCAGGATCTGGATTGCGGTCCGTGAAGAGGAGCCTCCGGCGGGGGAAGGTAGTTTGGGCGCGCCCGGCGGTCGGGCCCTACCGGGTCTTCCAATCAAAAATCAGCAATCACCAATCGTCATTCATCAATCCTGATGGGTGAGCTGACTGGGATGCGGCGGTTTGATTGA
>JBDSNC010000240.1:0-11032 GCA_039915545.1 Luteolibacter sp. | reverse complement strand
GCGCCGGTGACCACGATGCCGCCGTTGGTGACGTCGAGCTGGTAGTCTTCGTCCGTTTTCCAGCCCGGCTGTTTGGCGCGCTTGAACACGATCGTCGCATGTTCACCCTCATTGGCTGCTTCCAATTTGATTCCGGCGGCTGCGCACAGTCGCGGCAGAATGAGTTCCTTGCCGGGAAAGTTGCCCTCGATCCGCACCTTGGCACCCGCCTTGAGCGTGAAGGTTCCGGCTTTTTCGTCCACCACCAGCGGGCGGGGAATGACGGAAACTTCGGCCCGCACCGTGGCGGGCGAAAGCAGGATAAGACCGGGAATGAGACAGGCGGCAAGTCGGCGGGAGTTCATGGTGCGCTCTTGGTTGGGATTGGAAAAAGATCGACTCTAACGACTTATTTCGGGCCGAAGACGGAGATTTCGGAGAGGCCGTTGTTGCCGGGTTTGTTGCCGGTGGCCTCAAACTTGAGCCATTGGATGGATTTGGCCGGGAACTCGATGGTTTTCGGACTGCCGTCGTTAGACATGTCGGTGACCTTGATGCTGCTGCCATCACTGAGGGTGAGGATGCCTTGCTGGATATTGTCACTCCCGTTCGGGCGGTCGCGCAGCACGATGCGGTTCACGCTGACTTTGTCCTGCCATTCCATTTTGATCCATGGGTCGGCTTCACCTTTGCTGGCCCATTCGCCCCGGCCGGTCTCCCCGACGACGCCATCGGCTACGTTAGAGGCGGCGTAACTTTCGTTAAACTCCGAGGAAGCGGAGAATTTCGCGAGCACTGCCAGGTTGTTGACGATACCCTGATAGAAATTCACTTCCAGCAGATCCACCGCTTCGCCCTTGGGATTTCCTTTCGGGAAAGACAGGCGGAGGTAACGGGTGGTGACGGGCTTGAACCGGAAGTCGCACGGGAATCCGTAGTAGGCACCGCTGCCCTGGGCGGGCGGGCTGAAGGTGCCAAGCGTGGTCCACTGGCGGCCATCGGCGCTGGCCTGGACCTCCATGGTTTCCGGCGTGTTGATATAGGCTTGGTCCAGCGTGTTGAAGTGGATGGAGACGAGCGAAACCTTTTGCGGGGACTTCAGATCGAAGGCGAGCCAAGAGGGTTGTTTGCCGTCGGCGGACCACTTCGAGCGATCCGAGCCATCCAAGGTGTGGGTGACACCGTCGATCGCCTTGTCCGGTGAAAAATCGGTAAGATTGCCGCTGGAGGCCACTTTCGCGCCGGTGAGATCGACCGGCACGCGGGGTTCGAGATCGAGGAAGACCTTGTTGGTGGTGACCTTCGTGCCATCGAGATCGACCTCGGCCCAGACGGCGATACGGGTGAGTTCCTCCACCTGTTTCGCATTCAAGGATTTGTTCGTGAAGGTGGCGGCAGGTTTCTCCTCGATGAATACGGGCTGCTTCTGGGTGCCCTTGGCGTAATCCACCACGCCGCTCTTGAAGCTGACCTTGGCGGTGTGCAACGAGATCGGGCCGCCTTTCTCCGAGCGACCTTCGAGGGTGAACGGCAGCTCGCCGGTGCCAGAGCAGGAGAGGAAGGCTTCCCTGCCGCTGACTTTGAGCACGGCGCCAATCATCGTGTCATCCACGCGGAGCTTCCTGGCAGAATCCACGATGACTGAGAGCGGGCCCTTGGGGCTTGCTGCTTTGTGGGGAGCTTCGTGGACATCTTCGGCGCTGATGACGGCCTTGCCTGGGGCAATGGCCGTGACCATGCCGTTTACATCCACAGTGGCGACGGACGGATTGTCCGAAGCGAAGTGGATGTCACCTTGGGCGAAGGGGACCTTGAGGGCCGGATAGGTGGCGTAGCCTTCCGCTTCGACTTGCAACGTTGACGGGCTGAGTTGTTTGCCAGTGGCGACGATGTTAGTAAGCCTGTATTTGCGCGCCGGGTTGTCGGTGGTGATCTTGATGATGGAATCCACCGGATCCGCGGTGATGTCCTCGAGGGTGATAGTGAGGCTCTCGCCACTTTGCTGGAACTTGAGCAGCTTGTTTTCGTTGAGCCAGGCGACCTGTTGGACGCGATGTTTCACCGGGTTGATGGTGACACTGGTTTCGCCGGTGTAGCCCTTTTTACCATCGGGGCCTTTGATGAAGTGGAGGTAGATATTGTTATCGCGGGCGGTGGCGTATCCCCAGGCAGGGCCTTTGCCATGGGCGAAGGAATCGATGTTTCCCTTGCCGTCGTCGTCATAGCCGCAGCCCGCGAGGAAGTAGGGCATGGTGCCGGTGGTGGACTCGTGAAGTTCGGGTTTGCCGGGTTGGGCGAACCAGCCTGCGAGGCCTTCGCGCAAGTCGCTGAATTCCTGGATCGATTTGGGATAACGGTTCGCGATATCGGCGGGAGAATCCCAGTTAGGGCCGCGGCTCATGAGCGGCATCTGGTCGTTGTTGTCCACGAACCCGCGGGCGGCATTCATCACCATTTCCTTGGCGACCTGGCGGAAGTCATCGCGCTTCGCATAGTAGGGCGTGGGGTTGTTCTTGGTGTGGGCGGATTTCCACGGCTCCACAACAATGCGCTTGGTGTAACGGGCGGCTTCCGCCCCGGAATAAATGTGGGAAGCCTCGCTGGTGCCGAGGTCGGCGTCGCCGAATTCACCATGGCCGGCCCAGACGTTGGAGTTGATGATGATGTCGTCGCCGTAGTTGCGGACGTTGCTATACATCACATCGTAGTTCGCGCCCGGCATGGTCTGAGGGCCGTCGAAGTAAAGATACCTCGCATCGTAGCGGCGGATGAGGTCCGAGCAGTTCTGGACGAAGACATCGGTCGAGTGGTGGCCGAGGCCGCCGCCCTCGGTGGCGTAGTAGAGGCCGAACGTGATGCCGTAGCGTTTGGCCGCATCCGCGAAGGGTTTGAGTCCATCAGGCACTTTGCCGTCCTTGTCGCGCGGCTGGAACTGGTTGCGCGGGTGCTTGGGATCCTCAAACTGTGACGGCCAATAGTAGTTTTGTTGGAGCGCCTCGATGGATATGAACGAGTGCCCCTCGCGTTTCGCGCGCTCGGCCCAGAGGTCCGCGGAGAAGTTGGGATCCACCCAGAACGGATAGACGGCGATGCAGTGGGAAAGCGCGCCGACGCGGCCTTCCTCAAACTTTCTATTAGGACGATCCTTGATGAGGATGCTGAGATTTTTCCGGGCGGTCCTGCCCGCGCCGTCCTTCACCTGGAGGGTGAAATCGAAGCTGCCGGTTTTTTCGCAGAAGCCGTCGAGGGAGCCGTCGGGCTTGAGCGTGAGACCGTCGGGCAAGGCACCGCCGGCAATTTCAAACTGATAGCCAGGCTGGCCGCCGCTGGCTTGAAAACGGTAGGCATCGGCCCAGATGCGGCGGCTGTCGCGGCCGTAGAGCGATTTGTTCCAGACGTAGGGCCACTCGACGTAGCCGATTGGCAAAACGTTGGATGGTAGTCCGCGGCCTTTGGCGGTGGAATCGGCGACCACATCGGTTGCGGCTAATGCTTGCGTGTCGATGGTGAGCTCCCTGCTGGTGTCGCCTGCGACGGAGTAGAGGACGCCGGGGACGGCATTGCCGCCGGTGTCGGAGATGCGGCCGTAGAGACCGAGGTAGGAGACTGCGGCGTCCTTGGCGATTTCCGCGCCGTTGGCGTTGGTGTCCGCCGTGAAGTCGTGGCGGACCTCCACCAGAATGCGGTTCCAGCCCTTTTTGAGGGTGACCAGTTGTTTGTACATGTCCCGCTGGACTTCCTTGGGCGTGGCTTCCTTGTGAACTTCCGTGCCGTTGACGAACAGCCGGCTGGTGCCGCTATTGCCGAAGCGGAACTCGGCGGCTTGGTCGCCCGGGCTGAAAATATAGCTGCGCGCGAGTACGTATTGGTTGCGGGTATCGATGCCCTTTTTTACCGCATAGTAGCCGGAAAGGTCCTGATAGTTTTCGTAGTTGCGGTTCCACAGGCGGTCGTCGAGGAACTCCCATTTCTTGTCCCCGAGTGGGTTACCGGTGTCCGGTTTCGCGTTGGAGACTTCGGGCGCATTGGCGAAGGGACCGCAGACGAGCCAGTTGTTGATGAACGGCGCGTCTGTCGTTTCCGCGGCAGCGGGCAGAATGGTTGCCAGTGCAGCAAGAATCGTGTGGCGGAGCGAGGCTTTGGGTGACATGGGAGTGATGAAGTTTAATGAAGTACGAAGCTTGCAGGTGCGTAGGCTTTCAAAGCGAACGTGAGTTTTGTGTCGTTGATCGGAAGGGGTTCGCCGGCGGGCTCGCCGCGGAGATTCACTGGCGTGGCGGTTTTGAATCCGGCAGGAAGCGTGACGGTGAGATCGCCGGCATTGCCCGCTTGTTCCCATACCCGGACGACGGTGCCATCGCCATCCGGATTCGGCCCGAAGGCAGTGAGCATGATGCCTTTGCGGGAAAGCCCGATGCCGGTCTGGCTGGGCGGAAGCTTGCCCGGGTGGCCGACCGAGCGGCCCGCCGCAAGCGGCACGCGGGCTTCCATCGCCGGACTAAACAACGCGGACTCTGTTGCGTATTTGTCGAATGACCAGAGGCGGACCTTCGAGTTCATCGGGCTGCCGTCGCCGACCCACGCGGCGAAATTGGTGCGCCAGTGGTTGTTGTAGAGATTCAGATAGACCCAGGATTTCTCCGGTGTGTAGCGGGACTCGAACTTATATTCACCGGGCATGCCAAGGCTGACCATCGGTGAATCGATCGGACACAATCCGATGCCCGCACCGGTGTTGCCGTCGTGGATGGTGACGCCGGTATTGACCCATGAATTGTGATGGTTTGCCTCGCTGATCGTGATGTCCTTGGCGGGATCCAGGTCGGCGCCAAGTTTTCCGAGGCGGAACTTCGGCTGGTCCACCTTGAAGGGCAGGCAGATCCAGCCGGCTTCCGGCAGAGTGTTCGGTTGCTTCTGCCAACCGACGGTCAGGTCCGCGTAGGGCGTGGCACCCGGCAGCGTGAGGCGGATGGAGACCCGCTGCGGCTTGCCAGGGCCGGCGATGGTGCCGGTCATCACGGCGGAAACATCGAGGGCGGTCTGCTTGATGGAAAGCGTCATGTCCTCAGGCAGCGCGGAGGCATAGGGCACGTCGCGCGGCATGTCATAGGCGGTGAAAGCGAAGCGGTGGGCCTTATAGCGCGGATAGAGCGACGCGTTGAGCCAATCCTCCAGGTTCTGCCAGGAGAAGCGCTCGTAGAAATACTGTCCGAAGCCTTGCGGGGCGGTGGGATCAACCAGTTCGCGTCCGCTTCGTTTGTCGATGAGGCTGGCGATGCGGCCGCGCTTCGGGTCGAGCGTGGCCTTGAAATACGGGCTTTCGATGATGCCGGCGGATTCATCGGCACGCAGCTCGGGCAGAGCGGGACTGTCCATGGTCACGATGAAGGTGCGATAGCCCAGCGGCGGGATGTCCTTGACGATAAAGCGGCGGACGCGGTCCGGAGTTTCGATACCGGGCCCCTCGACAGCAAAAGGCACGGCGTCGCCGCCATCGACGGGCTTGAGCGCGCTGCCAGTTGGGAAATGAAACGCATTGATCGTCACCTCGCCATCGCGTTTCCACGGCAGCGGATTGTAAACCACGATGCGAGGGCCGCTGACATTGACCTGATCCGCCAGAGTCGTGACCGCTTCCTGATAGGGCGCGCTGGTCAGGCGGTCGACGGTTTCCACATAGCCTGCGTGATCCTTCCACGATTGCTCCATCATGCGGAAATTGGCTGGCAGCCCCTCTTCCCAGAGCTTGTCCCAATCCTTCCCCCACGGCAACTTGACGTAATGCTGGTTGGCCAGGCCCCAGGTGTGTTCGGCGTAGAGTGCGCTTTGTTCGTAGGCCTCGGCGATGCTGGCGCGCAAGTCAGGCCGGTGGATTTTCCAGCAGCGTTCCAGGGTGGTGAGGGCGTCGAGCGCGCCGATGTTGAGGCGGGAGTTGCGGGCGAGTTTGGCCGCGGCGGGCATCGACATCGGGCCGTGGACCCACGGGTCGGGGATGTCGCTGCGGACCACCGTGAGCTTTGATAGATCCTCCTTGAGAACGAGGTCGGCGAAATCATCCAGCCTGCCGACCTTGGCATGGATGCCCTTGCCCTGATAGAACGCGAGGTCGCGGGCGACGATATCGAGCGGCGGAGGTCCCTGGTTGTCGCCGGTCATGCTGATGTACACCCATGACTTGTAGGGCCAGTCCTTCGGCGGCAGTGGGGACGAGCCATAATTGTTGTTATAGAGCGTGAGCAGGCGCGAGCCGTCCGGACCTTCCCACCAGAACATCGGCGGCAGGTCGAAGGACTTGTTCACCAGGGGGCCACCCATGTGATAGAAGCGGATGCCCGCCTGGGTCATCAAGGTGGGGAAGATCCACGACTGGCCGGGCACGTCGGACATCTTGGCCGCGCGGGAGAGCGGCTGGCCGTAGCGCCGGGCAAGCGTTGATGAAATATTGAGGCCGCGGACGAGGTCCTCCGGTTCGGCGATTTCCGTGTGGGTGGTGAACGGGTAGGCGTGGGTGACGATGTTGCCGTCACGGATGCCTTGTTCGATCGCGCTGCGGCGTTCCGGCGTCTGGCCTTCCCACAGGATTTGCTTCATCGGGTAGCCGGAAAGCGTCCATACGAACTGCTTCTCCTTGGGCTGGGGCTTGTTGGCTTCGATGGCCTCCAGCAGCCGGTCCGCCATTTCCGTCCGGTAATCATGGATGACGTCGGAGGCCCTTGCGGTGTAGCCGATGTCGAAGTGGGTCTTGTAAACGATCACCACCTCCGAGATACCGTTAGGCGAGGGAACCGTCGCCTGCGCGGCGGCATCTTTCGCGCCGCCGGCTTCGGTGGATTTGTTGTCGTAGTCCGCAGCAAATCCGATGGCATGGCAAAGGAACGCGACGGTCAGGGTGTGCAGGGGTCTCATCGAATGGTTTTCAAGATGGATTCACCGCAGCGGCACGAGCACGCGGTGTTGCTCGAAGAGCCAGTCGAGGGTTGCGGGATCGTTGAATGCTTGAATCCAGGAGTCGTGTTGGACGGCCGGATAAATGGTCATCTTCGGATGTCCGCCGGCCTTGGTGATGGCCTCGATCATCCCGGTGGTCCGGGCGGGCTTGACGACAGGATCCTTGCCGCCATGAAATGCCCAAATCGGAATCTTGGTGAGCTTCGCCGCTTGGGCGAGGTCCGCGCCACCGCAGACGGGGATGGCGGCGGCGAAGAAATCCGGCCTGCGGGAAATCGCGTCCCAAGTACCGTAGCCGCCCATTGAAAGCCCGCAGACATAGATGCGGGAGGGATCCACCGGCAGGGTTTTCACCGCTTGATCGATCAGCTCCAGTGACAGCGCCAGATTTCCCGAAGGCTCGGCCGGCATGGTGTGGGAAGCACTCCCCCAGTCCACCTCGACCCAGCGCTTGTCAATGGGGCACTGCGGGGCGATGACGAAGCAGGGGTGTTTCGTGAGGTTTTCCGCCGTGGCGAAAACCGGCAGGACCCACTGGAGCTGGAGCTTGTTGTCCACGCCGCGGTTGCCTGCTCCATGCAGAAACAAAACCAACGGATAGCGTTTTTCCGCCGCGGGATCCGTCGGGGAGAGTTGCCGGTAGGGAAGTGTTTTCCCGTTGGCCCCGGTGAACACCTTGGCTTCATAGACCGTTTCCGGGGGGCGGGGAGTTCCGGAAACAGGTGGCTGCGGATCTTGCACCGCAGGCGCGGCTAATGCAGTGGCGATTGAGACACACATGGTGGCGAGAAGGCTGGAGAGGGTGATCGTTTTCATTGGATGGTGATCCTGAAGAAGCAGTAACCATACGGGGAAACTGGAGCCCGATCCCATGCTCGCTTCTGCTAAAACACATACTCAATTACCTTTTCGCGCGAACTCCACCGCCGTGCCCGAATTGGAAGCAAGAAAAAGGTGACGGATGATAGTCTCATAAGGCATTTTCCGGATTGCGGAGCCAGGCTCCGGCCGGTCATTCACGCCTCCATGGGGTTTCAGCCAAGAGCCTTTGTAAAGTTGGTGTAAAATCCAGCAACCATTTTTCGATCACGAAGTTCGATTCGGGATAATGCCATTTTTCTCTACAATTTACTCCACTGATGCCGACCCACAGTCCAAGTGGACCTCGATGCCGCTGAAGTCTCTGATCCGCGGCTCGCGGCGCACGGTCCCCCGCCACCCGGATCGATCCCATCGCTGGGGCAGTCAGATCGCCATCCTGCTTGCGGGGATCCTTGTCGCTCTCACCGGAGACTCCGCGAGCGCCGAATCCGAGACCGCCCATCCGGGAGTCGGACCCAAGCTGATCCTGAGCCCTCCGCTCCGGGCAGTGCCCGCCAAGCAAGAGCCGGGCACGCCCTTCGCTCTCTCCGGGGCCGCGTTTGAAAGCGAGCTGGCGGATCCTCGTTACGAGTCGGACGGCCGTGGCATTGTCCTGCCGTCCAAGTCGCCTAACGGAAGCGCGGCATGGCAGGTCACCGGCATCGATACCAACAAGGCCGGCCGATGGTTCAACCTGCGCATCCGGGCGCTCGCCCAGGACAACTTCAAGGTCGGTGAGGACAAGTTGTTCCTGCGTGTCGATTTCTACTCGCTCGGTGGCAAGCGGTCTTTGGACCAGATCACCAAGAACATCTATGATCAGGTCGAACGCGAAAGGCTCGATCTCGCCGACAAGGGGACGAATCCGAAACTGGGACATGCCACATGGAGGAACTACGCCATCAAGTTCCGCCTGCCCTTTCCTGAAATCGACACGGTCCGCCTGACGGTGGGTTTCGACAACGGCGCGGGCATTGCCGAGCTATCCGAGTTCCGCGTCAACGAAATCGAACTCGCGGCAATTCCCACTCCGTCCGATTACGTCAGTCCGCCCAATGTCGCGGGTGCCAAATCCGCGAGCAAACCACCCGCTTTGGAAGCCACCGTCGCGATCGGGGGGCGCTGGTATTACGACCCGCGCGGCGGATCGAAGGAAATCCCCAAGCAGTTCGATCACACCAACAGCGACCGCCTGCTCTACCTGGGAGACAGGCTCGAAGCCCCCTTCGCCGGCAACATGAGCGCATGGCGGAGAAAAGGCTACCTCGATCGCGACGGCAAGACGGTGGAGGAAGACCAGTTCGTTCCTGAAAACGTGGTGATCAACTTCACCAACACCCATCTGGTGATGAAGTCACACAATCTTCCCGATCACCCCACCGCCGTATTCCCGGATCGTTGGCGGATGCTCGACGGCAATCCCAATTACATCAAGGAACAGGATTATACGTGGTATATCCCGCTCAATCCGACCGAGAACACGAACCATGTCGCGATGGATGCCAACAATTCCAACCGTGCCCTTCCCGGCGGCGCGATCGGTGTGGCGATCAACGGAGTCATCCTCTTCAATCCGTTCGATGAATCGATGGAGGTGGACGCGGTCTGGCGGGTGGACCGCTGCTGCGGTCACCCGAGTCCCATGCAAAGCTACCACTATCACAAATATCCCGTTTGTGTGAACACACCATGGTCGGACGACGGCCAGAGCCACTCTCCGTTGATCGGTTTCATGTTTGATGGATTCTCGATTTATGGACCTTACGAATCAGCCGGCGTGATGGCCGAGCACTCGGAAAAGAATCCACTCAATGCATTCAACGGCCACGACGACGAGGCGCGCGGCTGGCACTATCATGTCACACCGGGAAAATACCCCCACATCATCGGAGGATTCTGGGGAACTCTCGATCCAAAGAACCGGATCCGGCGCGGTCCGCCGCCGGGGCCAACGGGTCCGCCTGGCATACCCCGGCGCTTCTGACGAAATCGCGCGGGAAAAAAACCATCGGCGCGATCATTCCTGGTAGAACCCGCTGTCCCCAACCACGCCGTCCACGGTCGCGGCCGGGCTGCAGGAGTTCACTTGGGCACGGGCGGCGTTTTGTCGGCAGGCGTGGCGGATGCCGTGACGACGGGCGAAATTTCCAACAGATCGCGCGCGACGACCACCTCACCCTGATAGATCGACCGCGCCGCCTTGAGGGTTGCCTCCTCGTCCACCTCGCCCGGTGCGATGTGGGTCAGGACGAGCCGTTTCACGCCGGCTTTGGCGGCCATGGTGGCGACGTCGTTGGCCGAGCCGTGGGCGGCTTCGGGTTTCTCGCCCGCCGGGCCGCCGCCGCGCGGGGTTTGGCCCTTGCGGACGATCAGACCGCCGGAGTCGATGACCAGCACATCGGCGTTGTGAGCGAGCGTGACCAGCGAGTCAGAATAGGAAAGATCGCCGGAGATCACGATCGATTGGTTTCCCAAATCAAACCGATAGGCCACGGTGTGGATGGTATGGTTCACTTTGGCAGTGGTGACTTTCATGACTCCGAGCGTGAAGGTCTCGCCGCCTTGGACATCGCGCACGTCCAGCGGCTCGAATTCCTGAACGGTCCGCCCCTTGCGGCCGAGCCGATAGGCGATGTCTTCAGCATAGGATGTCATGATGAAATCGACATAAGCCTTGGTGCCGGGTGTGCCGATGACAGGCGGCTTGGAGCCCATCAACCGGGTGTTGATGAACATGGGGATGAGTTCCTCGTCGTGATCGAGGTGATGGTGGGTGATCAGCAAGCCATCAATCTGGCGGAGCGGGATCCCCATCTCGTTGAGCCGGGCCTGGGTGCCGTTGCCCATGTCGATCAGATAGAATTTGCCGTCGTGCTGGATCATCGTCGCCGGTCCGGAGCGGGTGGCATCGAAGCGCGGCGTGCCGGTGCCGAGCGTGATCACCGTGAACGGGCCGGCGGCCTGGAATCGCGCGCCGGGAGTGCCCGCGGCGGGTCGGGCCCCGCCGCCAGCCGCGGACTTTTCAGGAGTTGGGTTGGTTGCTCCGCCCGGCCGGCCACGGCTGTCGCGGGCTTCGAGTTCGGCCTTGGTGGCGAATCCGTCGCCGTCGGCATCAATCTGTGCCCAGCGTTGTTTCATGCGGTCCGGAGCTTCATCCTTGCTGATGCGTCCGTCCTTGTCGGCATCGAACAGTTCGGTCAAACGCGAGGGTTCCATGCGGGAGCTGGTAGCGTCCGGCAGCCCG
>JBDSNC010000120.1:0-10283 GCA_039915545.1 Luteolibacter sp. | reverse complement strand
GGGTTTCCAAAAACTTCGTGAAATCCACCGTGCTCGCCAACGGGCCGATCCGGGTGATGTTCGAACTCGAATACGAACCTTATCAGGTCGAAAACAGCAGCGTGGGCGAAACAAAGCGCATCACCCTCGATGCCGGACAGAATTTCGATCACTTCCAGAGCACCTACTCCGTGGAATCCAACAAGTCGTCAAAACTGGAACTGGGCATCGGTTTGAAAAAAGCGCCGGGTGAACAGGTCGAGGCCAACGAAGCGAAAGGCTGGCTCACAAAATGGGAACCGATGGAAAAGAAGGCAGGGAGCCAGGGACTCGCCATCATCGTCGCTCCGAAAGATTTCGTAAAAAAGACCGAAGACACCCTAAACCAGCTCGTCGTCGCCAAGCTGGGTGAGGGGAACACCGCCAGCTACTGGGCCGGATTCTGTTGGGATAAGGTGGGTGCCATTACCTCGGCCGACGCATGGAAAGCCCATGTCGATCAGTTCGCACAATCCCTCGCTTCGCCAGTCAAGGTCACCGTGGCAACCGGCAACTAACATTCTGTCATTCCGATCATGAAATCCGGCTCACTTCATTTCCTCGGCGCTGCGCTCCTGTTCGTCGGCTCGCTCAAGGCGGGCGATTCCGGTTCCGAATACTTCTCCGACTGGCCGAAAGGCACATCACCGGCCGAGGTCGGCAAGCGGATCGCGGAGAATGTGATTCCCCGCAAGTTCCGCTACGAGACGATGCCGGAAAAGGCGAAGCAAGGCGTGATCTATCCGGAAGTGATCGCCTGGTATGGCGCACTCACCGTGGCGAAACTCACCGGCGACAAGGATCTCAGCGAACGGCTGGTGAAAAAATTCGAGCCGTTCCTGAGCGAACCGGGCTCTCAGAAAATCAACCGCGTCGCGCACGTGGATTACCGCGTTTTCGGCGCGGTGCCGCTGGAGATTTACATCGAAACAAAGGACGAGCGCTGCAAGACGCTCGGACTCGGACTGGCAGACGCGCAGTGGGAGAAAACCACTCCGGACGGCATCACCGCGGAGGCGAGGTATTGGATCGATGACATGTACATGATTCCCTTGCTCCAGGTGCAGGCCTTCCGCGCCAGCGGCGATGCGAAATACCTCGACCGCGCGGCGCTGACGATGGCCGCCTATTTCGCCAAGATGCAGGAGCCCAACGGACTCTTCTATCACGGCACCAACGCGCACTTCTTCTGGGGCCGCGGCAACGGCTGGATGTCCGCCGGATCGGCCGAGTTGCTCCGATCGCTGCCGGAAAATCATCCGCAGCGCGCCCGCATTCTCGCCGGCTATCAGAAGATGATGGCAGGCCTGCTGGCGAACCAGATGGAGAACGGCATGTGGCGCCAGCTCATCGACAAGCCGGAATCATGGGCTGAGACATCGGGCACGGCGATGTTCACCTTTGGCATGGTCACCGGCGTGAAAAACGGCTGGCTCGATGCGAAAACCTATGGCCCCGCCGCACGCAAGGCTTGGCTCGCGTTGGTTGCCCAGCTCGATGAGAACGCGAATCTCAAGGAAGTCTGCATCGGTACGGACAAGGGTTTCGATGAGAAATTCTATCTCGACCGCCCGCGCACCTCCGGCGATCTGCACGGCCAGTCACCGATGATGTGGACGGCCAGCGCTTTGCTCCGCTGAGCGGAGTTTCACTTGATGGTGATCCCAGTCAGATCCGGTTTGAAAAGCGAGTCGGGCAGGGGAGTGTTGATCTTCGGATTGTGGAAAATCGTGCGCACGCGCGATTTGTCCTGCAACTCCAGTTCCAGCGCGGTGAGTTCGTTTTTCACCGGATCGATGTCGAGAAAGATCCACGGCACCTGCGCGCGCATCCGCCGGTCCTTCGCCTTCAGTGTGAACTGATGAATGCCGTCGGTCACACGCTGTTCGATGATTTCAAAGGCGGATTGGAACGCTTCCGGGGATTCGAAGGCCTTGCCGGATAGCAGTGAAAAGCGCGCCGCTTGTGGCGAGTCCGCCGCGATCTGGTGGGCGACCTTTTCCGCTGACTCGACAAGGGTGAGCGTGGTGCCGTCTGAAACCGCGAGTGTTTCCACCGGCTCGCCGAGCTGCCAACGGAACTTGCCGGGCTTCATGAAGGAAAGCCTGCCGTTCGCCGAAGTCGGATTTTTCAAAGCCGGGAGTTTGCGCTCCTGGGTGAAGGTGGT
The DNA here is from genome assembly GCA_039915545.1 of Luteolibacter sp. GTDB lineage: Bacteria > Verrucomicrobiota > Verrucomicrobiia > Verrucomicrobiales > Akkermansiaceae > Luteolibacter. Next base: position 8,098 of record JBDSNC010000120.1, on the reverse strand, counting down.
GTCGAGCGAGTTGATCGAAGGCTGGCGCTGCAGCCAGGCGTCAAGCACGGCGGTGTCGGCGTGGGCCAGACCGATGAGGGCGGAAAACAAGAGGAGGAAACGCATGTTCGTGCCGCGAAGTGTCGCGGCTGCGTGGGAAGTTTCAACTGGAATCCGGCCGCCCATGCGGCATAGGTTTCGTGTTGAGATGAATCCCCCGGTTAAATTCCTTTCGGTCGTTGCGTCCATTTTCTGGCTAGTCGGAGCACTTCCCGCATCGGCCGGATTTTATGGTGCGTCGGTTTCTCCGGGGAACGTCCCTTGGCCGGGCGGCGTGATTCCCTACGTTTTCGACAACGCCCTCTCAGCCGGTCAAAAACAGACCTACCTCGACGGCCTGCGCGAATACGAGATCGCCGCAAACATCCATTTCATCCCGCGCACCAGCCAGACGCAATACATCCTCTTCAAATACGCGGCCGGCGGACCGAACCTCGTCTCCGGCAGCAATCCGGTGATGGTGGAAATCAACCTGCTCACCCGCGGGCAGATCTGCCACGAAACCGGCCACGCCCTCGGCCTGGCGCACGAACACCAGCGGACTGATAGGGAAACCTATGTGAACGTGCTCTACACGAATGTGACTTCCGGAAACAACGGCGCGTTCGACATCGACGCCAGCGGGCACACCTACGGCGGTTATGATTTCGAATCGGTGATGCATTACGGCCGCGACGTATATTCCATCCAGCCCGGGGTGCTCGACACGCTCCAGCCGAAACCCGGTTACGAAAAATACCAGAAGCGCATGAGCAACTACGCCCTCAGCCCCGGCGACCGCGCGCTCATGGCCTACCTCTACGGCCCGCCGACGGTGGCGGTTTCCTCCGTCGTCACCACCACCGCAGACGGCGGGACCGGCAGCCTGCGGGCGGCGATGTATTACGCGACGGACCACCCGGGAAGCACGGTCACCTTCAATATTCCCCAGAGCGATCCGGGTTTCTCGAACAACGTTTTCACGATCAGGGTCACCGGCGCTTTGCCGCCATTCGCGGCTAACGGAGTAGTGGTTGATGGCACCACCCAACCGGGCTACACCGGCAAGCCAATGGTCTTTCTCAATGGATCCAGCCTTCTGCCAGAGGCTGGATCGATTTCGGGGTTTCTGTTTTATGAAACGAACAACACGGTGAAAGGTTTGGGGATCCAACGGTTTCCGTGGGTTGGGGTGGCCATGCTTCTTCCCAACGCGACCGGCAACCGGGTGGCGGGTTGCAGCATCGGCCTCGACGCGACAGGAAACTTTGCCGCGCCGAATGACTTCGAAGGAATTCAGATCTCCGATGGGGCTCACGGCAATTTCATCGGAGGAACCGGGGCGAACGAGCGCAACGTCATTTCTGGAAACACCCTCTACGGCATTTATATTTCCGGAGCCACCACCACCGTAAATACCATCCTCGGCAACTACATTGGCACTAACATTGATGGAAATGCAGCGCTGCCAAATCAAAAAGGCGGCGTCATTTTCATCGACGCCACCCACCACAACATCATCGGCCCGGGCAACGTGATCTCTGGAAACACGGACGCGGGAATCTGGATCACCGGCACAGGAGTCTCCAACAACCGGGTGGAGGGAAATTACATCGGCCTCAACGCAGCCGGCACGGCGGCGGTTGCGAACACTGTGGTGGGCTCCTACGTGGTCGACGGAGCTTCCAACAACTCATTCGTCGGCAACGTGATTTCCGGAAACACTTCCGAAGGTCTGCGCATCGCCGATGCGGGAACGACGGGCAACACGGTCTTCGGTAATTTTGTGGGAACGGCCGCGGACGGAAACAGCGCGATCGGCAATGGATTCGCCGGAGTCGCAGTCAATTGGAGCGCGACCGGCAATCAGGTTGGCGGTGTGCTTCCAGGTCAGCGGAACATCCTATCAGGAAATGGCACCGTAGGTCTTGCCTTCGGTGGTTCTGTCAACAATGCAGCCTACGGAAATTACATCGGAACCAATCCGGCGGGAACGGCAGCAGTGCCGAACGGATTCGCCGGAGTTTACATCACCGGCGGAGCGACCTCGAACCATCTCGGCGGCGGACCGGGTACCGGCAACCTGATTTCAGGCAATGGTCTTTTCTACAGCGTCGGGGTGTTGGTCGCCGATGCCGGGACGGCTGGCAATGTCATCAAGAACAACACCATCGGCCTCAGCGCGGCAGGTGCTGCTGCATTCACGAACCAATTTGAAGGCATCTCGATTTCAGGCGGTGCGCAAAACACACTTGTGGGCGGCACCGCTGCCGGTGCGGCCAACATCATCTCGGGAAACGGTGGCCGCGGCATCGCGGTGTTCGTGTCAAACACCGCCGGGCATACCTTCCAACGGAATTCAATCTACGGCAACGGTCAGGACGGCATCGGAGTTTATGACACTTCCAACCATTCCCAAGCGGCTCCCATCCTCGGCACCGCCGTTCTCACTACGACCACCAATGTTTCAGGCACTCTCGCGAGCACGCCCGATGCTTCTTTCACCATTGAGTTCTTCGCCTCGCCATCAGCATTTCCTGCGGATGGTAGAACCTATCTCGGCCAAGCGGTCGTCACGGCTGATGGAGGTGGAAATGCGAATATCGGCGTGATCCTTCCGGTTGTCGTTACCGCCGGAAAATCGATTTCCGCCACCGCCACTTCGCAGGCAACCGGCGATAGCTCCGGGTTTTCCAACAGAATCCAGGTGACATCAGCCGACGCTGACCACGATGGAATGCCCGACGCCTATGAGAGCGCGATACCGGGTCTCAGCTCTGCGAATGCATCCGATGCGGCTCTCGACAACGATGGCGACGGTTTCAGCAATCTCCAGGAGTTCTTCGCGGGAACGAATCCGAACGACCGCACCAGCCGCTTGGTCGCGACCGGGGCGGTTACCGGCACGGACTTCCAAGTGACGTTCGCAACTGTATCGGGCAGGATCTATCGGGTGGAGGCGTCTGATGCCCTTTCCGGGTTCTGGGCGCCGGTGGCGGTGAATGTTTCAGGCACTGGTGGAAACGTGCAGATGAGTTTCCCCATTTCCGGTGCCCGTCGGTTTTTCCGGGTGACGGATGCGCAGTAAACACGGTCCTCTGTGCGGACTACGGCCGTGTGATCCTCAGGCGGATCATGCGCTTTTCGGCGGTACTGGTGGTGATATTGTCGCGGGCGGCGAAGGTGGTGGTCGTGTTGGTCAATACAACCGCCGGACTCCAGGTGACAAGATCAGCGCAAACTTCAGCGCTCCAGGTGATGTCGGTGGCACCGGCGTTCTTGGTGGCTGAGATGGAAAGGTAGTCGCTTTGGACGCCGCTGGAGACAGGAGCGACACCGGAATTTTTCGGATCAAGGTTCATCGCATATTCGATCAGGTTCGGAAGCTGGTCGCCATCGGGATCGGCATTCGCTCCGCTGGTTCCGGAGTCGTTCAGCTCAACACTGGTGAAGTTCGCGAAGCGCCAGGCATCGAACGGCTTGTCCTCGATGGTCACCAACGCCGTTTGCCCGGGGTCCCTAACGAGTCCGAAGTCCGAGGCGATCGCGACGGTGACGCTGCGGCCTCCCTCAGCCAGATCATCGGCGATGGGGATGACTGGCAGAGTGGTGGAGCTTTGGCCCGCAGGGATCGTGACGCTGGAGGGGAGTGGTTGAAAGCCGCTGTTGGCGAGGGCGCTGGCACTTACCCAGATCGGAACGTAAAGCGGCAGGGTGGTATCGCCGTTGCGGGTGATGGTGATCAGGCCTTGTTGTTGGTTGATTTCGCGGGCGGTGGGACTCGTGGCGACGATGCTCACGGCGGGCAAGCTGTGCCAGGCGAGTCCGTAGTCGGTGGCCGCGGCGGAGGCGTTTTCCACGACCAATGCGTAATTTCCGGGAGCAAGGGCGGATTGATAGACGAGTTCCACATTGTCCACCGTGCTCAGGCTGTCGGAAACCGCACTGCCTGGCGAGAAGCCGTTGGCCTGATAGAGGCGGAGGTTCAGATTGGCTATTGACGTGGTGAGGTTGCCCCAATTCGAACCGGAACGGCCGTCCGTGATCACGCGGTGCCAGGTGAGAGCCGCGCAGAAGGGCGGGGAGGCCGCGCCGGCGGGGATGGTGAAATAGTAGGTCTTCGCCGAATTTCCGCTGACACTCTCCGCCGCCCAGCCGCGGGATTTGAGGAACGTGCTGTTGGACGCTGTCGCCCGTCCGGCACGGAGGTCGTTATAGGCGTGGTTGACGTTCAGCTCGCCGGCACCGTAGCGGATGTCCAGCGGACGGGCGGAAGTGTTGGACCACGAGGTGACCGTGTCCTTGGTGGCTGATGCTAACAACAGCGCCTTGATCACGCGGGGTTTGTCCGGAGCCGCCAGCGTGGGTGCCAGCGAGGCAAGCTTCGAGTAAAGCAGCCCGGCCGCACTTGATACCATCGGCGTTGCGAAACTGGTGGCTCCATCCGGTGCGACGATGTCCGGTTTGATCCGTCCGATGCCGTCGAGCGTGGTGAATCCAGCGCTGTGCGATCCGTTGACGAGGCCTACGGAAATCGTGTGGTAACTTTGCCCGAGGAGGTCGGGCAGCACGGTGGTGTTGCCGTTATTTTCACCGACCACACAGACGAAGCCATCGCGGTTGATCGCGTAGTCGAGGCGCTGGTTGGCCTCGTCGGCGGAGGAATACGTGGCTGCGATCCAACTGTGATTCTGAACCGCATGTGTTTCCACCGCGGGTTCGTTGAAGCTGCCGGTCTTGAGGAAATCCATGCCGATGTAGCCGTTGGCGTTGAAAAGATCGACCGGGATATTGTCCGAGGGCAGGCTTGTCGTGTTGCCGTAGAAATTATTGGCTACCGTAGTCGCATGACTGCTGACGCCGGAGGGTCCGGATCTCAGAGCAAAGGTTTTTCCGGTGAAATTCGAGTTCGTGGTGTCCGGCGTGTAGTTCGTCGTATTTTCGGGAGCCTCCACCTGGGTGAATCCCTGGGTCGGTGCGAACGGGAGTTCGGCACCTGCCAAAAGCTGAAGACGGGTATAGCCGATCTCATCCTTCCAATCGGCCAGCACCGGAGTGACCAGCGCCAATGAAACCAATGCGAGGGCGGGATGCGCGCCTCGGAATGTCAGCCATATTGGATTTTTGAGAACTCGTTGGATGACCGGTAAACTATTTCAGCTCCGTCGGTGATCAAGGATCTTTATACGCAATTAACCGGGAGGAAATGAGCACTGGCTCACCGCGTCCTCCAGCCCGGCAGCAGGAAAATGGAAACGCCCATACTCAACAGGATTCCGATCACCGAGACGATCCCCAGGCTCACCAGTGCGTCGCTCGACGAGAACACCAGCGAACCAAAGCCGATGACATTCGAAGCACCGCAGAAGAGCAAGGCCTTGCCCGTGCCCTGCCAGAGTTCCTGATAGTCGCCATGGGTGCGGCGCAGGCTGAGCGTGACGTGGATGGCGTAGTCGATGCCGGTGCCGAGCAGGAGCGGGGTGGCCATGAGATTGACGAAATTCCACTTCAGCCCGGTCACGCTCATGATCGCTAACAAGAGAATGGTGCAGATCATCATCGCGAAAAGCGCGAGCGCGACATCGCCGGCCCGGCGGAAAATCACGATCATCATGCCGACGAGCAGGATGAACATCGGGACGAGCATGCGTGTCATGTCCTTGCTCACCAACCGGGAGATGGCGGGCTTGAAGAGCGCCCAGCCGCTCAGCCAGATGCCGTCTCCGGTGATCGCCCGGAAGCTGTCGTAGTCCTTGCCCGCGGGATCGATGCCTGCCGCTGGTTCAATGTTGCCCAGCAGATAGCCTCCGCCGTTTTCCTTGCGCGAGACGAACAACCGCATCACCTCGCGGGCGGACTCGGATTTCGGGAAAACGGTGGTGGCCTCCGCAGCCTGGCGGGCCATCGCTTCGAACACGGATTTTCCAAGTGCGAGTCCTTCCTCGGTGAATCCTGCTGCATCAGCTTCTTTGAGCAGGCGCGCGCGGTCGTTGGAGAGTTTCTCCAACACCGGGCGGTTCACCGATTGCTTCGCCGCGTCCGGCCACCAGCCGGAGGGGAGTTTCCCCTCGTTGATGGAGCCGTATTTTTTGATCGTCAGGAGGCGTTGCTGCGCTTCAGCGATGCGCTGGAGCATTACAGTGTCGTTGTCCGCTTCCACGACGAGACCGAGGGAATTGCCGCTCCAGCTTGGGAAATCCTTCTGAATACGCTCGAAGGATTCCATCGCGTTGCTGTGGCGGGGGCGCATGATCTTCGAGTCGAACTCGGCTCCGGGCATGCCGTGGATGAGGAGAATGGCGATGGCCGCCAACGTGAGCGCGGCCGTGATGGACCAGGCCATCCTGTTGCGCGGCAGAAATTTTCCATCACCCCGGGCAGGCGCGCGATCGACGCCGAACTTCGCGACAAACGGCAGATAGATCACCAGCATGAGAATGCCCGCCGCCGCCAGTCCGATGGCGACGATGGTTCCTAACTGCGCCATGCCGGGCAGGCCGCCGAGGTTGAGTGCGAGGAAAACCACCGTCGTGGTGATCGCTCCGCACATGACGGGCGGACCGGACGATTTCCGCAGTTCGTGTTTGTCGTGACCGGCGACCTTCGCTTCCTGACAGATCACCAGCCCGTAATCCACCGCGAGGCCGATGAGGATTTCGATGGAACTCAGCGCCATGATGCTCAGCTCGCCGTAGAGCCAGCCGGCGATGCCCAATGCCACGGCGAAGACGATCACCAATACTCCGACCAGCCCTAGCAGAAGACTGAAGCGCCGCTGCATCCACCAGAACAGGATGCCGATCAGGCCAAGCGTGATACTAATGGAGCCGCTGAGATCGTATTCCATCGCCACGCCGATTTCAGAGGAAAACGCGGGTTCGCCCGTGAGACGGACGTTCAGCCCTTTTCCCTCGCCGGTCTGCCAGGTGGCGACCGACGCGCGGATCTTTTTCAGCCAGACGTCGGCCTCCCGATAGCCTTTGATCGCGCCCGGAGCTTCGGCAAAAAGCAGGTGCGAGCGACCGTCGGGGCTCTCGAACGCCTCGCCACCTTGTTCGGTGGACGTGAGCTGGGTGACGGCCGGGTGATCGAGAAATCCGAAGGGATCGTGGGCGAGCATCACCATCGACATGCCTTCCATCGCCGTACCGACTTTTTCCACCGACTCTTTCATCGTTCCGGTTGAGCGGGCAGGCGACAGGCGCCCGGCCATTGCCTCAGTTGCCGTGGGATCGCCGTTCAGCCAGAGGTAGGCAAGCAGTTCGGCGATGCCTTCCGGTTCGTCGCTCCAGCGGGGTTTCCAGCGGGCGCGCTTGACCGCTCCATCCGCTTGCAGGTGTTTTGCCAGAGACTCCGCAGCGGCGGGCATGCTGCCTTCGTCCGCCTCGCCGCCCTCGATGAGCATGATCAGCTCATTGTCGCGCGAGAATGCCTGATGAAACGTCTTCAGCCCCTTCACTTCCGGCAGGTCGGCGGGCATCATCGAGAGGATGTCCGTGTCGAACCGCAGCCGCAGGAGGCCGGACGATGCCGCTAGGATGGCGAGGACGAGAATGAGTGGGACGGCCCAACGGCGCAGCATGCGGCGAATCAAGCGGGAAACCCCGTTGGCGGCAAGCCGCTTGATTTCCTGAAGTTCAGGTCAATAGCCACCGTGCATGATGCACTTTGGATCATCAGGTGATTTGCAGAATGAGCGGAAGAAGGAGCTGGAACCCCTGATATTCCAGTGATTTCCGGCTGGCACCCGGCGTGCGATGGATATTTCGATTACAACCCACTGATCCCATCATGAATTCCCTCAACGACCACTGCATCGCCATCTGCAACTCCCTCCTTCGGGGAGAACTCTCCGCCGTCGAAACCTACGGTCAGGCGCTCGAAACCCAAGCCGAAGCGCCCGTCGCTGACGAACTGCGGCGCATCCGTGCCGAGCACGCGAAGTCCGCCGCGCGGCTTTCCGCCAACGTCAGGCAAATGGGTGGCACGCCCGGCAAGGACTCGGGGGCGTGGGGGATTTTTGCCGTAGCCATCCAAGGCGCTGCCGATCTTTTCGGGGCGACTTCCGCACTCGTCACGC
>JBDSNC010000169.1:0-22368 GCA_039915545.1 Luteolibacter sp. | reverse complement strand
GACGGAAATTGGACAAACCGTCCGGCAGATTGTTGCTCGGTCAGGGAAAGAGCATGCATTTGCCGCATCACCTCACGGTCGTCCGACGTGTCTGGTGTCTGTGCCGCCTCATCAATGCGTTTGTCCAGTGCCACCCTTTCTTCCGCCGTGAGTTTGTCACGGCCTCTCACAGGAGCGACTTCCCCGGCCTTGGTTTGCGAAGCGACGTCAGCCAAATCCGACGATTCCTTTGTAACCATTGGCAGATGTTCGTTTGGGTGGTTTCCGGACTTGACCGGAAATCGTTGCTTCGTGGTCCGGTCTCTCTCCGGAGAAAAGCGAGTGCTTGGCTTGATCTCAGTTCGTCCGGCGGTGACCGCCACGCTTTCCGACTTCTGCTTATCGAGAACAATGATCACCAAGGCGGCGGCAATCAGAGTTAGGGCGATGGGGTAGGATTTCATCGGATCAAGAAAAGGCTGGAGATGAGTGGCACAAACGGCAAAAGATGAAAATCACCGACTCCCCATCCTTAATTGGTATTAGAAATTCAAGAAATTGAGGGATCGCCACACAAAACAGTGAAGGGACAAACCGGCCGGCCGCCTTCAGCAGGATACCAGTGTGCGGCGATCCAGCGGTCCAAACCAGAAATGGCGCCGGGCGGATTCTGTATCGAAATTTTATCTGGGTATGCATCGTTTGTAACGGGAGCGGTTCCGGCGCTGGCAGATAGAATCAACCATCGATAAAACAGATTTCGTGATTAGATGATTCGCACCTGAGACGCAATCAATTTCTGAGAGTGCCGATTTTTACTAACATTTTACACAGCTTGATCTCCAGCCAGGCATTCTTCACAAATACTTGGAATTACGAGACATCAATTCCCTTTTGGCCGATTTTTAGACTTTTGTTCCAGTGAAAAGTGATAGGATATGCGTCGATTTTTTTAATTTAGCACTACCGTTTCGATTTGCTAAACAGATCGTGGATTCCAGATGAGAACATCTTCTCCCTGATGGGGAAAGCAATCAGCCCAGCCGTTTTTAAAACGGCCGGACTTTTGCAAATTCTGCATACGCCCCATCTACCGGAAACCCCGATTCACAGGCTCGTATGCGATGTGGAGTTGCTCCAGCCGAGTAACCGATGTCTTCCGTCGATGGCGCGGATCTGGGTGATGTCGATCTGGTCCGGGTCAGCCCGGCGACGATGATGCGGCAGATATTGGCGAAGGGTCCGCCGGATTTCCGATCGGCGGGGGCGGTATCGGATTGGAGCCGGGGCACGCATGCCCCGGCTCGGTGCCGCAGTAACAAATTCCGCCTGATGAATGATGCAATCACGTGAAAACCTAAGGTTTCTCGGGTGGACATCCTCTAAATCCGTCTACAGGTGGCTGGAAACGGGATTCCCCCATTTCACAAAACCAATTCTGCTCGCGAAACAACTCGGCGCTCACTGAAGGAGTTCCCCTGACTGCACGACTTTGTCTGTTAAGGAAAATGCCATTTCAGCCCGGGATGCAACTCATTCTGCATCCGGACAAACCATTTCCATCACTGACAGGATCATTTCGGTGAGAGACATCGTCTTTTTCGCAAGCCAGATAGTTGCCTTTGTGTAAGAGAGGACTTCCTCGACCGGGAAGGGGGTCTTTCCCGAAGCAGAAATACGGATTTACCGGAGTAAATCAGGGAGATTCTAGTGCTTTTCCCTATTCCGCGATTGTACCACCCATACACAATCGGAGGTGAGTTCTGAAGTTTCTCACAATCGGAATTTGCGCGGACGCGTTTTGTCCCCATCTTGCGGGTATGGACGGAAATTTTCACGGAAGGGCGGCCATTGCCGCGGGACAGGCACTCCAAGAGTTCGAATTCAACCCCGGCCCGCTGCGTCCGGAGCAGGTCGAACTCAAGGTGGAATCCTGCGGGATCTGTCACTCGGATCTCTCGATGCTGGACAACGACTGGGGAAATTCCAGCTATCCGCTGGTTCCAGGGCATGAGGTCGTCGGGATCATCGAAAAAGCCGGCGATCAGGTGAAAGGCCTCGCTGTCGGCGACCGCGTGGGACTCGGCTGGTTCGCCGGGAGCTGCATGTCCTGCCACCCGTGCCTGTCCGGGCACCACAATCTCTGTGCAAAGGGCGAGCAGACCATCGTCGGCCGCCATGGCGGATTCGCGGACCGGGTGCGTGCGAACTGGGAGTGGGCGATCAAGCTTCCGGAAAAACTCGATCCCCTCAGCGCCGGACCGCTTTTCTGCGGCGGCATCACGGTGTTCGCACCGATCACCGATTTCGGCGTGAAGCCGACCGACCGCGTGGGCGTGATCGGCATCGGCGGACTCGGCCACATGGCGCTGCAATTTCTCAACAAATGGGGCTGCGAGGTCACCGCGTTCACTTCGAGCGAGGCGAAAGCGGCCGAAGCGAAACAACTCGGCGCGCACCACATCGTCGGCACCCGCGACAAGGCGGCGCTGACGAAAATCGCGGGATCGCTCGATTTCATCCTCGTCACCGCGAACGTCACTCTGGACTGGGACGCCTACATCGCAGCGCTCGCGCCATCGGGTCGGTTGCATTTTGTCGGAGCAGTGTTGGAGCCTGTGCCGGTCGCCGCGTTTTCGCTGATCGGCGGGAGGAAATCGATTTCCGGGTCACCGCTCGGATCGCCTGCGACGGTGGCGACGATGCTGGATTTCTGCACGCGTCACCAGATCGCACCGGTGATCGAGACCTTCGCGATGAAGGACGTGAACGCCGCGCTCGACCACCTCCGCGCTGGCAAGGCGAACTACCGAATCGTTCTGAAAAACGATTAGAACGCCATCCGCAGGCCTGCGAGAAGGGTCCAGCCGTTGAAATCCCCGCCGCCGGTGCCGCCATCCATGCCTGTGTATTTCACGCCGGACATGACCTTGAGTTTCTGACCGGAGAAATAATAGTTCAGCCCGGCGTATCCGGCGAAGTAGAGGTCGCCGCTCTTGTCGCCGTCGTCGGGAGTCTGGCCTTCGTAACGCGTTGGCAGGAAAACCCCGTTGTCCTGCGGGCTGGTGTCGAGTTGGAAGGTGGTGATGAGCTGGAGTTCCTTTGAGAATGAATACGTGGGCATCGCGGTGATGCCGAAAATGTCAGGACGGCCCTTCGCTCCGTCCGCCCAGAAGATTTCGGTGGTCAGTCCATACGGGCCTTTTGACAGCTCGTTAGAAACGGCGATACTGTCCGAGTATGAGGGCGAAGCGGGATCGCCAGTGGAAACGTAGCCGGGATCGGTGTTGTGGAGGTAGTGGAGCTGGGCGAGCGCGCTGTCGAAGCGGGTGAGCTTGGTGTAGTTGCAGCCGATTTTCGATAGAATCATCGTCCCGCCCTCCAGACCGCTGAGTTCGTCGCTGCGGTCGTTGCTGTAGGCTCCGGTTTCGTAGAGCCAGCCGCCGGCGATGTTTTTCCCGCTGATCCAAGCGCCGGTCAGTTCGCCGCCATACATCTGGTTCACCAGTTGCGAGCGTTCGAACACCAACAGGTCGCGCGACGAAATTTCCTGCTCACGGGAAAATTTCAGCTCTGTCTTGCCGGCGGAAACACTGAACACGTCCGAAACCGTCCACGTGAAATAGACTTCGGCCGTCCGCTTGTAAACACGCGGCGAGATATCCGGATAGAGGTCGAGCAGGCTGTGGAATTTCAAATGCTCGAACAAGCGCGCCTTCAGTCCGAGGCGGAAACGGCGGACCTCGGTGTCACCCCAGGTGCAGTTCTCCGGCATGTCGCCGGAGCCGTAGTTTCCCGAATCGTCCGAGCCATACGCGTATTGCGTCTGGAGCGAACCCTGCAGCGCGAGTTCCTGCAGGATTGGATTCGCCTCATCATGATAGAAAACCGGCACCGACCACAGCCGGTCCATTTCCGATCCTTCCGCGAGCTTTCCGAAAAACAATCCGGTGGCATCGGCGGAAGCGAATTCAAACATTCCCGCTCCGGCCCACAGGACGGCGGCGGTTTTTAAAATCCCTTTCATCGCTTTGATTCCCGCGGATGAGCCGCGAGGAACCCAACTCACTCCCCCAGCGCCCGATCCACAAGCGCCGAGCAACCCATGCCGAAACTGTAAGCGGATACGATGAGAGCCGCATCCCCCGACGGGATGCGGCTCTCTACCATATTATACCAATACCCGGAAAATGTTCAGGCGCGGTGCGTCCAATCCGGCAGTCGGACGATCTCGCCACCCTTGAGCGCCGACTCATGGGCGAGGATGCCGGTGCAGGTGATGTTCGCGCTCTCGACGGCGTTCGGATAGGAATCCGTGCCGGTCTTGAGCATGTTCACGAACTGATGGACGAGGTGCGGATGCGAGCCACCGTGGCCGCCGCCTTGTGTGAATGAAAGGTGTTCGTCCTTGCCATCGCCGCCATAGACGCCGCCGGTGGTGAAGGCCTGGATTTCCTCAGGAAGGTAATGCGCGAAATCCGGGCACTTCACTTCTGCTGGAATTTCCGGCTCCGGCAGCTTCGCGGTGTGGATAACCAGCGGATCGTGCTCGATGAGCGGCCACTCGACGGATTGTTTCGTGCCGTAAACTTCGAACGACTCGCGGTACTGGCGCGCCACGTCAAACAGCGAACGGTGGAGTTGGGCGGACAAATCGCTGTCCTTGAACTTGATGTGGCAGCTCTCGATGGCGAAGGTGGAACCATAACAGGCGTGCATTTCCTCAGCAATCGTGCCGGAGCCGAAACACGAAACATACTCCGCCTCGCCGCGGGTGAGGCCGAGAATCGGACCGACGCAGTGGGTGGCGTAGAACATCGGCGGCAGGCCCGGCCAGTAGCCAGGCCAGCCTTCCATGTCCTGCTGGTGGGAGGCCTTGAGGAACTGGATCTTGCCCAGCTCGCCCTTGTCGTAGAGCTCCTTCATGAAGAGGAACTCGCGCGCATAGACGACGGTTTCCATCATCATGTATTTCAATCCGGTCTCTTTCACGAGATCGACGATCTGCTTGCACTCGTCGAGGCTGGTGGCCATCGGCACGGTGCAGGCCACGTGTTTGCCGGCATTGAGCGCCTGGATCGCCTGCTTGCCGTGATCGGGGATCGGTGAGTTGATGTGCACGGCATGCACGTCCGGGTCGGCGAGCAGATCCTCGTAGGAAGTGTAGCGCTTTTCGATGCCGTATTTGTCGCCCACCTCGTCCAGCTTGGACTGCGTGCGCTGGCAGATGGCATACATGTTGGCGTCCGGGTGACGCTGATAGATCGGGATGAATTCGGCTCCGAATCCGAGGCCGACGATGGCAATATTGATTCCTGACATGGCGTTTTACTGTGGAGAATGGGTTGGCGGAGTGTGCCCTCCGGATAGGCACTGTGCGCGTGGAGCCCCCGAATCGATAGGAGATTCACGGCAGGCTTGTGTAAAATTCCGTCACCACGGAATCCTCGCCAACATCATCGGAGCTTGCTGAGCAAGGGCCCGGGCACTTCCTTGCGCCGCTCGGCCCGGTATTGGCTCGCGGTCTGCCCCATCTGGCGGCGGAACTGGCGGGCGAAGTCGCTGTGATCGTAAAATCCGGACTCGAGCGCCACGTTGGTGACCGGTTCGTTGCTCCGCACCAGCAGCTCGCAGGCCGCGATGACGCGCATCCGGATCATGTAGTCGCGCGGCGTCATTTGAAACGTGGAGCGGAATTTCCGCTCGAACTGGCGCACGGACATGTGGGCCATTTTCGCCAGCGAGGGGACGTCCAGTTTGTCGCGGAAGTGGTTTTTCAAATGGTCCGCGACGACGGCGAGTTCAAGGTAGGGCTGCATCGCCGCACGCTGGGCCTCGTAGCTGCGGACGGTGCCACAGAGCCCGCAGATTTCTCCGGCGGTATTGAAAAGCGGCAGCTTGTCGGTGACGAACCACTCGGGCTTGCCCTCGGCGTTGGGGAAAAGTTCGATGATGCCGAGCAGGGGCTTGCCGGTTGTGAGCACCTGGTCGTCATCACGGCCGTATTTTTCGGCGAGCTTGGGTGAGAAGATCGTGCTGTCGGTGATGCCGATGATTTCATGCTCGTGATGGAATCCACAGCGGGCGACGAAATCGGGGTTTCCGGCGATGAGCTTTTTCTCACGGTCCTTGGCGAAAAACAGCGTTCCGGAGAGGTGGTCGAACAAATGCCGGAATTGGCCGCGGGAGAGCTGCTCGAGCCAGTTTTTCTGATCTTCTTCAGGAGTCATCTGACGGAAACCTACACAAACGGCCCGCAAACTTACAAGCGATCCTTGGTCGCATAACGCACATTGAAAGACCCGCCGCAAGGTGCCACGTTCCCACTCGACGCTACCGCAACGCATGAAAAAATTCCTTCTTCTCCCGCTCGGGATTCTCGCCGCCGGACTCGGCTTTTCACAACCCGTCAAGCTGCCCGTTGAAAATGCCCGCCGCGTCGAGGTCCTGTTTCTCGGCGCGCCCACGGCGAATCATCCCGGCCACGATCCGGTCGAGCGCTACCGGGTTTTGAAGAAAGCGCTCGGAGCCGACGGCATCAACATTTCCTACACCGAGGATCTCGCCGACATCCGCCGCGACGTGCTGGACCACTACGACGCGGTGATGATGTACGGAAACTGGAAACAGAACGAGGCGATGGACCCGTCGCAGGAAAAAGCGCTGCTCGGATATGTCGAGGACGGCGGCGCGTTTCTGCCAATCCATTGCGCGTCCGCCTGCTTCGGCGGTTCGGAGGCGTTCGTGAATCTCGTCGGCGGGCACTTCAAGTCCCACCAGACCGCGGTTTTCAAAACGACGGTCGTCGCACCGGATCACCCGGTCATGCGCGGTTATCAGGGCTTCGAAACATGGGACGAAACCTACGTCCACGACCGCCTCACCAACGACCGCACGCTGCTTCAAAAGCGCGAGCAGGAGCCGTGGACCTGGGTACGCAAGCAGGGCAAGGGCAACGTTTTCTACACAGCCTACGGCCACGACATGCGCTGCTGGGACCAGCCCGCGTTTCACGATCTTCTGCGCCGCTCCATCCTCTGGAGCGTGGGGCCCGAAGTCCGCGCCAAGCTCGCCGCTTTGAAAATCCCCAAGCTGGAAACCGAGGACGCCATCCTGCCCGGCTACCGCGATCACCAGACCATCACCAAGGCCCAGAAACCGCTCTCGCCCGCCGACTCCATCAAGATGGCGCAGGTTCCCGCCGGTTATGAAATCTCGCTCTTCGCCAGCGAGCCGGACATCGTCAACCCGATCTACGTCTGCTGGGACACCCGCGGCCGGGCCTACGTCGTGGAAAGCGTCGACTATCCTAACAACCTTCAGTCCGACAACCTCGGCCACGACCGCATCCACATCTGCGAGGACACCGACGGCGACGGCAAGGCCGACAAGTTCACCCTCTTCGCCGACAAGCTTTCCATCCCCTCCTCCATGGTCTTCGCCAACGGCGGGGTGATCTGCACCAACGCTTACGAAGTGCTTTTCCTCAAGGACACCGACGGCGACGACAAGGCGGACGTCCGCAAGGTGCTTTTCTCCGGCTTCAAGACCAACGACACCCACGCCGGCGTTTCCAACCTCCGCTACGGCTTCGACAACTGGATCTACGCAACGGTCGGCTATGCCGGATTCGAAGGCCAGGTGGGCGGCGAGGATCAGAAATTCAACACCGGAGTCTTCCGGTTCCGCCCGGACGGAAGCAAGCTGGAGTTTCTGCAAAACACGACTAACAACACCTGGGGCCTCGGCTTCAACTCGGACTTCGACATCCTCGGCTCCACCGCGAACGGCAACCCGTCGTGGTATATGACTTTCGCAAAGTCGTTTTACGAAAACTCCGGCGTCACCCAACCGCGCACGCCCAACGAGGACGGAAATCCGAAATTTTTCCCCAGCTCGATGGACATCCGCCAGGTCGACCAGCTCGACCGCTACACCGCCGCCGCCGGTCACGCGTTCTACACATCGGAACGTCTGCCGAAGGACTACCAGGACAAGACCGCCTTCGTCTGCGAACCCACCGGCAAGCTCGTCGGAAACTTCGACATCAGCCCCAAGGGCGCAGGATTTGTCTCCAAAGAATCGCCTAACAACATCTACAGCAGCGGCGACGGTTGGTCCGGCCCGGTGCAGGCGGAAACCGGCCCGGACGGCGCCGTCTGGATCTGCGATTGGTATAACCTCATCATCCAGCACAACCCGACTCCCAACAAGAATTCCGCCGGTTACGACGCGAAAACCGGCAAAGGCAACGCATACGAAAGTCCGCTCCGTGACACCAGCATGGGCCGCATCTACCGCGTCTATCCGAAGGGCACCAAGGACGACACCAACCCGAAGCTCAACCCAACCAATCTCGACAGCCTGCTCGCCGGACTTTCCCATCCCAACCTCTTCTGGCGCCTCAACGCCCAGCGCCTGATCGTCGAGTCAGGCTCCGCCGCCGCAGTGCCGAAGTTGAAGGAACTCGTGAAATCCGGAGCCGCCACCGGCAGCAAGGCCGCCACCCACGCGTTCTACGCCCTGCAAGGCCTCAACGCCATCGACGCGGAAACCACCACCGCCGCGCTCGCCTCGAAAAACCGCGGCCTCCGCCGCGCCGCCATTGCGAACGCGCCGCTCGACGACACGCTGCCCAAGGCAGTCATCGTCGAAGGCATCATCTCCGCAAACGACGACCGCGAGCTCGCGGAAATCTTCGTTTCCCTCTCGCGCCTCGCTCCGTCGGACACCATCGGCCGCGCGCTCCACGCCACCCTCAGCGCGGAAAAATCGAAAATCCTCGCGGACAAGACGCTCAACGACGCCTGGCAGATCGCCGCACGTCACCACGCAACAGGCGTCCTGCTCGCAGCCGCCGGAACTGCCCGGGAATCGAAAAGCACCGCCGCACCGGTCAATCTCATATCCAACGGTGATTTCTCCAAACCCGGCCCCGAAAGCTGGACCCTGAAGACCTACGGCTCCGAACACCCGGAAGCCATCAAAATGACCGTCTCGCCTGCCGGCAGAAACGACACGCCCTGCCTCTCCATCACCTCGTCCGAAGTCGCCGACGCCGGTGCCGCCACGGTTGTGACCGTCAAACCCAACACCCGCTACCGCCTCGGTGGCTGGGTCAAAACCGAGAACTTCAAGAACAAGGGCGGCCGCGGAGCCTTGTTCAATGTCCATGGCATGGACGTCTCCACCCAAGCGGTGACAGGCACCGCCGACTGGACCGAACTCAGCACCGAATTCACGAGTGAAGGCGACTCCCATATCCTCGTCCACTGCCTCTTCGGCGGCTATGGCGGTGGCACCGGCACCGCCTTCTGGGATGATGTCTATCTCTACGAAATCGCCGGTGGCGGCGATATCAGCGCCTCGGTCGGGTCCGTTGCCACCTACTTTGCTAACAAAGCTGACGCTGCCTCCCGCACCGCTCTGGCAACCGCCCTCGCCAGCCGCACCGACGATTTCTCGAAACAGCTCCTCACCCGCCTCAATGCCGGCCCCGTCGCGGAAAAAGTGGTCGTGAAGAAAAACAAACCGGACGCCATCGTCCACGAGCGCGGTGCGATGGTTTACGCCAAAACCTGCGTCGCCTGCCACGGCCCCGAGGGCAAGGGCGTGCCGATGGCCTTCCCGCCGTTAGACGCTTCCGATTGGATCGCCGCCGACCACACCGTCGCCACCCGCATCGTGCTTAACGGCCTGCAAGGCCCCGTCGAAGCCGCCGGCCAGAAGGTCACCAGCCTGATGCCTCCGCTCATCGATCTGAAAGATCAGGAAATCGCCGATGTCCTGACGTACATCCGTCAGTCATGGTCCAACGACGGCACAGCCGTCACCGCCGACCAGATCAAGGAAACCCGCGCCAAATACGCCACCCGCACCACCCCGTGGACCGCTGCGGAGCTGAAGTGACTCATCGCCTTTCAGCGCCTGACCCGGCTTTCCCCATCTTCGAATCAATCCATTCCTGATTGATTGACTCGCCGTTCCAATAGAACACCGAAAATCCGTATTCCCGGTCCTTTTCGTAGGCCGGCTCATTCAAAAGAGCCCAGCCTTGCGCGAGTTTGGCGACATCCGAAGTCCGGGCATAGTCGTCGAAGAGTTCGGACGCCCCCGCCTTTACCCGGGTCCGTCGGATGGCCTTCGCATACCGCTCCGTGTAATTGATTCCGCCATCGTGGAACCGGATCCGCGGCGCAAGCTGCTCGTATTTTACCAGCGCCTCAGGATAGTTGACGACTTCATGAGTCTCCAGGAACAGGAGGTTGCGGATTTCCTTCTCCAGTTGATAGCTGCGCGACCCGATGCAATCATGATTGCCGAAATAGTAATAGAACGCACCAAACGCGCAAAGCATGGCGAGTCCACCCGGGATTTTCAAAAGCCGCACCTTCATGATTTTCAACGGAGAGCCGATCAAAGAACCCCTGATGCACTATCTGATGAAAGCGTTCCCGCCAAGCCACTCATTTTCAAAATTGACAATTTTTCCCAAAAACCCATCGTGCCGACCCGCCAGATGATCTGTCTTCCGTCCATTTCCCACATGTATCACGCACCCGCCGCGAGCGAGGGGCTGCATGGTGATGTCCGGAATTTCACCGTCACCCGCCGCCCGTGGCTTGCGATTTCCCGCAAAACCACCTTCGTGCGGACGGATGAAACCGTGATCGGATAGACCAACCCGAACCACTTTTTCGCCCCGTCCGCCTCACTGGCAGACGGGGCTTTTTTTTGCCCTTTCCCGATGAACACGCAACAACGCCACACGACGCTCCTGCAAGATCTCGCATCACTGCCAGGACAATACTGGATTCTCTTCTGCGGCACCCTGGTGAACCGCTTCGGGAACTTCGTGATGCCGTTCCTCGTCATCTATCTGAAAATGCGCGGCCATGCGGAGGGCACCATCGGCCTCACGATCGGTGCCTACGGCGCGGGCGGACTGTGCGCGGGGATCATCGGCGGCTATCTGTCGGACAAGATCGGCCGCAAGCCGGTGATGCTCATTTCCTGCGCGGGATCGGCGGCGTTCATGCTGTTGCTTTCACAGGCGACGGGCGTCCCCGCGCTGGTGATGACGACCTTCATGATGGGCCTCTCCTCCGGCATCTATGGACCGGCGGCAGGTGCGTTGATCGCCGACCTGATCCCGCCGGAGCTGCGGGTGCGCGCGTTCGCCTGCCAGCGGTGGGCGATCAATATGGGCTTCGCTGCGGGCATGGCGACGGCCGGTTTCATGGCGAAACATTCGTTCACCACACTCTTCGTCGCGGATGCGGCGACGACGGTGGTGCTCGGCCTGACAATCCTTTTCGGCCTCAGGGCGCGGACCGTCACGAAGCCGGAAAAAGGCACGGAAGGCTGGAGCCACGCGCTGCAGCACATGAAAAGCAACACGCCTTTCCAACTCGCATCGGTGGCGGCGTTTCTCATCACGCTCTCGTTCCTGCAGATGAGCTCCAGCTACAGCCTGCAAACCACGGAAGGCGCGGGTCTCGACGAGCGGACCTACGGATTTCTAATGGCCTTGAACGGCATCATGATCGCCTGCATGGAGCTGCCGCTGATCGGATTCATCCGGCGTTTCTCTCCGGTGAAAACCATCGCCACGGGTTATTCGCTGATAGGGATTGGCATGGGCATCAACGGTCTCGGTGCGTCGCTGCCGCTGCTGGTGGTGAGCATGGTCGTTTTCACCATCGGTGAAATGATCTCGATGCCGGTGAGCAGCGGCTACATGGCCAGTCTTGCACCTAACGAAATGCGCGGCCGCTATCAGGGCGTGATGTCTGTGACGTGGAGTTCCGCGACGATGGTCGGCCCCTCGCTGGGGCTCATCGGCTATCATTTCAGTCCGCCGCTGCTATGGGCGGGCGTGATGGTGTCCGCCCTGCTCGCGGCTCTGCTGATCCTGGCGACCCGGACGGTGAGTCAGGACGATGGAATCCCGGAAACTGCGGCGGTGAGGGCGGAACCGTCTTAAATCCCCCCAAAATGAGGGGGTAAATAGCCATCAATGTGGAAAGGTGATCCTTGATGCAGGGCTCGGAAAATCAAAGAATCGCGAGCCAAACCCATTAACGCACTTTCCCATGTTCCGGAACCTACCTCTCGCCGCCCTTTGCACGCTCGCCCTCTCGGCCGGCCTGCACGCCGCCCCGCCGCAGCACACGTTTTCCGTCGGACAGACGGATTTCCTGCTCGATGAAAAACCGATCGTCATCCGCTGCGGAGAAATCCACTCCGCACGGGTGCCGCACGAGTACTGGCGGAACCGGCTGCAGTCGATGCACGCAATGGGACTGAACACGGTGTGCGCGTATCTTTTCTGGAATTTCCATGAGTTCAAACAAGGCACCTACAACTGGGAAGGCCAGGCGGACGTCGCGGAGTTCTGCAAGATCGCCCAGGAGGAAGGTCTTTGGGTCATCCTACGGCCGGGCCCTTACGCCTGCGCCGAGTGGGACGGTGGCGGCATTCCCTGGTGGCTATTGAAAAATCCGGACATCAAGCTGCGCACGCAGGACCCGGATTTCATAAAAGCCGCGGTCGCGTGGTTTAAGGAAGTCGGCCGCGTGTTAGGGCCGATGCAGGTCACCCGCGGCGGACCGATCCTGATGGCGCAGGTGGAGAACGAATACGGCTCCTACGGCAAGGACGCGGAATACATGGGCAAGATGCGCCAGGCGATGATCGACGGCGGATTCGACATCCCGCTCTTCGCCTGCAATCCGGCGGGCGACCTGAAAAAAGGCTACCGCGACGATCTTTTCCAAGTCGTCAATTTCGGCAGCGACGCGCCTAATGGATTCAAGAAACTCCGCGAGGTCCTGCCCACCGGCCCCCTGATGTGCGGCGAGTTCTATCCCGGCTGGTTCGATACCTGGGGCGCGCCCCACCACCTGGGCAAGACCGACCAGTATCTGAAAGACCTCGGATACATGCTGGAAAACCGCGGCTCGTTCAGCATCTACATGGCCCACGGCGGCACCTCGTTCGGCCTCTGGTCCGGCGCTGATAGACCCTTCAAGCCGGACACCAGCAGCTACGATTACGATGCGCCGATCTCCGAAGCCGGATGGATCGGGGAGAAATTCAAACTCACCCGAGAGCTGATGTCGAAGCATCTGGAGCCCGGCGAGAAACTCCCGGATCCCCCCGCCCCGCTGCCGGTGATGAGTCTGCCGTCGTTCACCCTGACCCAGACGGCTCCCATTTTCGCCAACCTGCCCGCTCCTATCAGCGACACCACGCCGCGCAACATGGAGGCCTACGACCAAGGCCACGGCATGACCGTCTATCGGACCACGCTGCCCGCCGGACCTGCTGGAAAACTCCAGGTCGAACAGGCGAACGACTTTGCATGGGTCTTCGTCGATGGCAAACAGGCGGGCATCATGGACCGCCGCTCGCGGCGTTTCTCCGTGCAACTCCCTGCCCGCGAAAAACCCGCCCAGCTCGACATCCTCGTCGAGGCCGTGGGCCACGTGAATTTCGGCCTTGAGATCCACGACCGCAAGGGCATCCGCGGTCCCGTCCGACTCGGAGAAACCACGCTCGAAGGTGCGTGGCAGGTCTATACGCTATCACTCGACGCACCGATGATCGCCGGTCTGAAATGGAAACCCGCCACCGAAAAATCGACCAAAGGCCCTTCCTTCTGGCGCGGCTCGTTCACGGTCAGCAACCCCGCCGACACCTTCCTCGACCTCTCCAACTGGGGCAAGGGAGTGCTCTGGGTGAACGGCCACTGCCTCGCCCGCTACTGGAACATCGGCCCCACCCAGACCGCTTATCTTCCCGGTGCATGGTTGAAAAAGGGAGCGAATGAAATCATCATCCTCGATCTGTTGGAGCCCACGAGCCCGCAGGTTTCCGGTTTGGAAAAACCGATCCTCGACAAGCTCCGCCCCGAGCTCGACTTCGCCAAAAACAGCGGTCCGGCTTCGACAACCAAACTCTCACTCACCGGTGTCAAACCCGTCTACAAGGGCGAGTTCAAACCCGGTGGCGAGCCTCAGGAAGTCAAATTCCCGCAACCCGCCAGCGGCAGCCAGTTCTGCATCGAGGCCCTCAGCGCCCAGGACGGCAAGAACTTCGCCGCCATTGCCGAGCTCGATCTGCTCGACCCCGCAGGCAATCCGATCTCCCACCAAGCCTGGACCATCGCCTACGCCAGCAGCCAGGAACAAGCCGGCGAGGACGGCTCCGCCTCGAACGCCATCGACGGCCAGACGTCGAACTTCTGGCACTCCCAGTGGAAGAACAAGGAGGACAAGTTCCCCCACCGCATCGTCATCGACCTCGGCAAGGTAACCAAAATCGGCGGCCTCCGCTACACCCCGAGAGCCGGCGACGCCAACCCCGGCCGGATCAAGGACTATCAGATCTACGTCGGCGATGGCCTGGCGAGGTGACAGGGATTTGCCTCTGCCGGCTCGCGAATCCCGACTTGCGACATTCCCCTAAATGAGTATAGTTCTCCAGTGCCTCGCAAAATCCGGGACCTCCTCAAAGACCTTCGGAAAGCCGGCTTCGTGCTGGTGTCCGGCGGAAAGGGAAGCCACCGAAAGTTTTCCGCAAAGGATGGGCAGGTCGTCATGATTGTTCCTGGTCGCGACGGGGATGACGCCAAGGGTTATTTGGAACGGCAAGTTCAGGAAAAAATCAACGAGATCCAGTCATGAAAATCACCGCAAATATCCGCCGCCGGGCCGCAGTCTTCCGCAAATCGGTCCGTTGGAGCGATGAGGACGAAGCATTCATCGGAAGCATCGACGGGCTTTGCGGCGACTGCCATCACGGCAGCGATCCGGTGGAGGTTTTCCGCACCTTGAAACGCCTGGCGGAAGAAACCGTCGCCGAATGGGACGCGGCCGGATTGACACTGCCAACGGCAGCTTCCCCGGGACCACTTCCGGATGTGGATCCAGCAGCCACCCGAAAGGCCATGGGACTTTCGCAAGTGGAGTTCGCCCGCATGATGGATGTCAGTGTCCGCACCCTTCACAACTGGGAGCAACACACCAGTTCCCCAAGCGGAGCGGCGAAAACACTTCTCAAAGTGGCGGCAGCAAACCCGCAGGCCGTCCGCAAGGCGCTCCGCTCCGTTTGATTCCCGGCCGGTCGATCTCGAATATCTGGCACTCCCAAAGGAAAAACCGAAGATAAGTTCCCCACCGCATCGTCATCGACCTCGGCAAGGAAACCAAAGTCGGCGGACTCCGCCACACCCCAAGAGCCGGCGACGCCAACCCCGGCCGGATCAAGGACTATCAGATTTACCTCGGCGACGGGCTGGCGAAGTGAGATTTCTTTCCAGCTTTTTTGAGCTTCTTTTCGAAATCGAAAATCACAATCCGTGCGGTTTTGCTAATCGCCGAACTTTACCAAATCGGGAGAAGCAGCCAAATCATCTTCATCATACGTGATGTGGTAAGATCGATTCTGTGATTTTGCTTTTGAAACTTTGCAGTCCAAAAAACCTGAATTTCTAAGAATCCGGCGGACGTAACTTTCCTCTATTTCACTTCTCCAACCGATGATTACCCGACAAAGCGATCCTTTGGGAATTGTGGTAAAATAATTCCCATTTGAAACTTTCTCACATTCTTCCAGACTTTCGTAAGTCCGATATTCGTCTTCATAGCTCCATCCTGATGATTTAGTGGTCATCATCTGACGTAACAGCGGTGCGCGATAAGCGAACTCTTCCTTTATCCAACGTCGATAATCCATGCAAATCCTGTCATTGGAATAATTGATTTTAATCAATTTATCCGGGTCATCAGTCACGGCCATTTCCAATGCGAGCCCTCGATGGTGGTCCGCATAATGTGACCATAAAACGGATTCTCTGGCATTACCGCTGAAACATAAAACTCCGTTATTATCGCCAATCATTCTCAAAAACTTTTCCTCCTGACGTTCCAGCAATTCCGCTAAAAGGGCAGGATCCATATTTTCCTCTCCGTCGAAACCTTCGGTTGCCATCCTCCATTCAAACGGATCATTAAGTTCGGCCAAGCGTCCCACACGAAGCATTCCTGACTCGATAGCGTCCAATCCCCACTGAGCATTAAAAAAGCGATAAAGTCTCATTTGCCGCAAAACTAATCGAAAATTTCCAAGCAACAAGCATTCCCAACCTCAAATATTAGCTCGTCAGAAAAAGCGATTATCCATTTCACATCAATACAAGCTCTTCGGTGTAACTGCCGTTGGTGCATGCCCGTGCTTCGCGCTATTGACTCCAACGCTTTCTTGAGAATTTCCCGCAATCTGACGAGCAGTTCCTCCTCGGTTTTATCATGAGCGTTGACTCCCGGAATTTCTTTGATCAAGCCGACCCACTTGCCACCGTCCTGTTGGATGATCGCCGTGTAGGTGGCTTTCCTTTACTTCATCGGGCGGGAATCGACTCCGGTAGTGGTTTGGAAATGCCCCCGTCAAGAATCGAACTTGAATCTAGAGTTTAGGAAACCCTTGTTCTATCCATTGAACTACGGGGGCATCGGTGCCGCGTGGGCGGACGCAGTGGATAGCGGACGGCGCGGCGGCAGGCAAGTCACTTGTCGCTGTGGAAGGCGCGGAATTTCGGGATGGCCAGGCGCTGGGCGGAATAAATGCCGGTGTGGCCGCTGAAACGGTAGGCGACGATGCAGGCGGTGGCGATGTAAAGGCCGTTGCCCGCGCCGAAGAGCTCCATGCCGAGGATGGTCGAGGCCAGCGGGGTGTTGGTGGCTCCGCCGAAGATGGCGACGAAGCCAATGGCGGCGAACAGATCGACCGGCGCGCCGAGCGCATGGGCGAGCGCATTTCCCAAAGCCGCACCGATGAAAAACAGCGGCGTCACCTCGCCGCCTTTGAATCCGGCGCTGAGGGTGACGACCGTGAAAACGAGCTTCCACAGCCACGCCGACGCCGGGATCTGCATGCTGCCGAACATCGCGGGCAGGGTGATCGCGTCCGGTCGGTTTCCCAAGACGCTGAGCCCCAAATAATCCGGCGTCCCAGCGAGGAAAAACAGACCGATCACCATCAGTCCGCCTACCACAGGGCGGAGTTCCGGGCGCGGGATGATGCGTTTGAAGGCGGCGCCGAGCCAGTGCGACGACTCGGAAAACAGCAGACTCGCCAAGCCGAACGCCACCGCAGCGAGGATCACTTTTCCCATCAGCCAGGGCTCGGCGTGGAAGGTGCCGGACGTGACGGCGACGTGGTATTGCGTGTGGCCGATGCCCCACGAATGGCAGGCCCAGTCAGCGACGACGGAGGCGATGAAACACGGAACCAGCGCGTCATACTGCATCCGCCCGATCACCAGAACCTCCAGTGCGAAAACGGTGCCGGCGATCGGCGTCCCGAAAATCGAACCGAAGCCCGCGGCCACGCCGGCCATCAGCAGGACACGCACGCCGGCCTCATCGAGTTTGAAAACCCGCGCGAAACTCCCTGCGATGCCGCCGCCCATCTGGACCGCCGTGCCCTCGCGTCCGGCAGAGCCGCCGAACAGGTGGGTGGCCAGCGTACCTAGCAGAATCAGCGGAGCCAGCCGCCGTGGCACTCCGGCGGCGGGTTGGTGGATCTCGTCGATGAGCAGGTTGTTCCCACCGTTCGCGGATTTTCCGAAGTGGTGATAGAGCAGGCCCACCATCAGACCGCCGAGCGGCAGCAGGTAGAGCAGCCACGGGTTTGCAAAGCGGAGGCGCGTGACTTCATCGAGCACCCAAAGGAAAAACGCGGACGCCGTGCCAACCACCGCCGCCATCGGAATGAGGATGGCGAGCCACTTGATAGCAGCCGGAAATTGCGCGGAAATGCGTGTCATCGTCTGCGGCGAGTATAGGGAACGTGGCTGCCCCGCCCAGCAAAACATCAGATCTGAGGATCGAAGGGCACCACCGGCAGGCGGAACTCGAATTCCGTCCAGCCGTTCTCCGCTGCGGACAGTTTCAACTCGCCCCCATGGGCGCGGACCAGCTCGCGGGCGATGTTCAGGCCGAGGCCGTAGCCTCGCACGTTTTCGCCGACAGCGGAGCCACGGCGGAAGCGTTCGAAAATCCTCTCGCGATCTTCCGGCGGAATGGTACCGCCGGAATTTCCGATCATCACCACCGCCCAGTGGCCTTCGTGAAACGCGCGCACTTTCACGAAGCCGTTCTCCTCGGTATATTTCGCGGCGTTTTCCACGAGATTCTGCAAAACCAGCCGCACACGCCGGCCGTCGCCAAGAGTGAGCAGTTCGCCGGGGAGTTCCTTTTCCACAGTGATTCCACGCTCGAGCACCAGCGTTTGTAAATCGTCGAGCGCCGCATCGATCATCGGTTTGAGATCGAGTTCGGTGGATTCCAGTTGCAGGCGTCCGGCATCGGCTTGGGCGAGCAGGAGAAGGTCCTCGATCAGCGCGGTGAGACGCCGCGTCTGCTGGCGGAGCACGGAAACCTCGGCGAGCTGCGACTGCGACAAGCCCGTCTCGCCCGCGAGGTGATCCAGTCCGGCGCGCAGGATGGCGACCGGTGTTTTCAACTGATGGGAGGCGTCGGCAGAAAAACGCGTGGCGGATTCGTAGGACGTCTGCAGGCGGTCGAAACTGCGGTTCAGCACTTCCGTCAGACGTGCGATCTCATCTCCCGACTGCGGCAGCGGCAGGCGTTCCTTCGGCGAGGTCGCGCTGATCCGTTCCGCCGCCACGGTCAGGCCCGCCACCGGGGCGACCGCGCGCCTTCCTAACACGTGGCCGCCGATGAAAACCATCATGCCGACCACCGGCAGCGCGATGAGCAGACTCCGGCGCAGGTCGCGCTGGAAGCGCTCGATGGAGGCGAGCGAAGAGCCGATGGTCACCTGATAGCCACCCTGTTGGACAACTCCGATCCGGCAGTTCCTCTTGCCGATGTGCGTCGTGTAGCGGACGCCGATTTCGCCACCGGGCAGGGTGCCGCGCAGGTTCGCCGATTGGTAGAGCACCTGCCCTTCCGGTCCTCGGATCACCAGGTAATGATCGCGCAGGGTCATGGGGATCATCTCCTCGGTGATCGCCGCCCGCGGATCCTGAGGCGCGCTTGCGAGATTTTGGAAATCCCAGATCATCTCCTTCACCTCGCCTTCCAGCTCCTCGTCGAGTTCGGCGAGCTGGTTGTAATAGAGAATCCCCATGACGATGGAAATTCCCGCCGCCAGCGAGATGACGGTCAGCAGCGCCGCGTAGGCACCGACCTTGACTTTGAGGGACCAGGTTTTCATCGCGGCAATCGCATGACGTAGCCGACCCCGCGTACGGTGCCGATGGCGGATTCCTCGCCGGGTTTGTCGAGTTTCTTGCGCAGGCGCATGATGAAGATTTCCACGGTGCGGGTGTCGTATTCGTGTTCGCGCTCCCAGATGCGCTCGCAGATTTCATCACGCGAAAACGTCCGGCCCGGCTCGCGCATGAAGACCTGGAGGACTTCAAACTCGCGGGGTGAAAGCTCCACCCGGTCCTCGCCACGCGAGAGCCGGCGTTTCACGGTGTCCATGCAAAGTTCACCCACCCGCAGCACGGCTTCGGGTTCCTGAGTGCCGCCGCGCCGACCTAACACATCCACCCTCGCCAGCAGTTCCTCCATCGCGAAAGGCTTGGTCAGATAGTCGTCCGCGCCCGCCTTCAGGCCTGCGACGCGGTCGCCGATTTCCGAGCGGGCGGTGAGCATCAGCACGCGCACCGGCAGGCTGGCGGCGCGGATCTTGTGGAGGATTTCAAAGCCGTCGATGCCCGGCAGGTTCACGTCCAGCAGGATGAGGTCGTAGTGGGTGGCGGTCGCCATTTTCAGCGCCTTGTGGCCGTCGCCCGCCGTGTTCACGGCATGTCCGGCGCGCACCAGCGCCCGCTGCACCAGCGCGGCGAGCTGTTCCTCATCTTCTACCAAAAGGATGTCCATTTCGTTCGGGTGTTTTCTCCAATAAGCCGATCTATCAAGATCACGCAATGCCGCATGCGTAACGGCACGGTAGGAATCATCGGATCGGAAGTGCCCGCAACAGCGCTTCCACCCGGGAACCGTCAATCTGTTGCAGAGCGGAAAGTTTTCCATCGGGCATTCCCGTCCTCTTCGGAACGCCCGCCTGGTTTCGGATCTGCTTGGCGAAAGTATCCAGGGCCAACCTGGTTTCCGGCAGATCGAGCGAAACAAGATAATTGATCAGTTCGGACGAAACCCACTCGTCCTTGTTGAGCTTGGCGATCGCAATATCCTCGAACGACGCGTCGGATCTTTGCGCGAGCATTTTGAAGATCAGCCCGTCATCTGCGTGAGCCGTGAACGGATGGTGCGTGAATGCCTCGGCGGAGTCAGGAAGCCGTGCGGCATACGCGCATATGGCTTTCCAGAATGAACTCTTCCATGGGCCATCGAGTTCCCTGCGAATCACCGCGCGGCTTTCTTCAGTTTCCCCGATTGCGGGAAGAAAATACATCACTGGATACTGGGTGGATTCCTTACTCTCCTCAGCCTGCCGGAGGATACGGATATAAATGCAAGCAATGTCCGAACGCGCGGATGGCTGCTCGCCCCAAAGCTCGTAGAGTTCGCGGCTGAGTTCATTGTAGGTGGGCTTGTCAGGTGGCATCGCAGGCGTCCCGCCATCGAGAGGAGGAAGTCCATCGAATCTGTGGTCTTTTGGAATTTCGATCTTGGGGATGCCGACTTCGGCTGCGGATTTTCGAACCATGGGCAAAAGGACCTCTTTCCGCCAGATCTTGCGATCATCGGTGCCTCCGACAGCGCGGCGGACTGCGTTGGTCACCTGGGTGTCATTGGGATCGTCGGCAAGGGATGGGCCGGAGCGGAGACTCTGCTCGGAGGCCCAGCGGGAAATCCATGCGAGTTCCTCGTCCGGCTTGGCGGTCTTTTCCGAGGCAATCACCTCTTGGAACAATAAGAATGCTTCCTCGTCGCGCCCGGCCTGGCGGGTGAGTTCGGCGCGAAGGTAGGCGAAGATGCGTTGTTCGGTCGGCTTGGGCCACTTGGCCGCCGCCGCATCTTTCAATGCCGTGATGGCGTTTTCGTGGAAGAGAACGACGAGTTGCTTTTCCCATCCTTCCGCAGCGCGCTCGCGGCCCAGGTAACTGCCCGCAAAGTGAAGCCTCAGGATGTTTCTCAAATTACGGCGATCGTCACTATTGCGGAATCCATCGCAGGTCCTCGCCCAAAGTGGCTTGAACCAGCCGCTTTCGCGAAAAGCCTTCTCGTGGTCTGCGATGATAGACTTCTCCGCATCCGTAAGATGGAGTGCGGGTGTCTTGAGGAAATCAGTTAGCCTGGCTTCCTCCCCTGCATCGACTGTTTTCCATGCATCGGCCCACGAAGCGTAAAGATCGCCAGGACAAACCTCTACATTCGCGAATTGGAATTGAGGAAAATCCGAGAGATCCCGCGCCGGCTCGCCAAACTGCGAATAGCTGCCGAGCGACATGGAGACGGATTTCACTCCGCAGACCGGGCACTTGCGAAGTTCAGGGTAAACCGTGGTGGCATGCGCGCTGGCGGCAATCAACAACAGGAAGAGCTGCCGAAACATGGTCCCATACCAATCCAGGCGTTGAAGGGAGTCAAACAGGGAAATCGGCGCGGATACGGGATCGCTCCACGCGCCAGCCGGATTCTTGCGGCTTTGTGAAGTGTTTCCTCGTATTCCTTTCCGGATCGGAATCGGCGGCGATACCGGTCCCTACTCGATAGACCAGCAGGTCGCCGTTGTGCCCGAGCCTACGCTTGATCACCGTTGCCGAAAATCTCCTCGGCGTAGTTCTCGCGAAGGAACTGGAGGTCGGCCTGGTCTTTCGAGGCTTCCTCGTAATTGATGCCACTGGCCGAGGCCATGAGGTCCACGCAGATTTCATCGCCGACACGGACGACGGTGTATTTCGCGATCTCGCCGGGTTCGAGTTCGAGAACGGCTTTGTCCGGCAGGGATTCCAGGGATTTGTAGACCTTGGCCTCGTTTTCGGGATCGGTGGCGACGACGAGATCGAAGTCCATCGTGGATCTAGCGTAGCCGGAGAGGATGATCGCGAAGCCACCGATGACGATGTAATCGGCTCCCAACCGATTCGCTGGCGAGCGCGGCCAGATCCGCGCGCCGTGGAGCACGCGATGTTAGTCCTTCTTCGGTCGTATCGAATTCCTCATCCATGCTTCTGCCTCCTCGTGGGAATGAAAACGGAAAACCCCTCTGGGAGTCAGCCGGTGGCCGCTTTCCTTGAATTGCTCGTTGATGAATTCCGGCACAATCGAGAAAAGAGTGGGAACCGGCTCTAACTGCATGGATTTTCCGAGCGCCGCTTTTCACGCGCCAGCGTCACTGGGCTAGGAAAGTTGCCCACAAGGTTCTGTCGCGAGAATGGGG
>JBDSNC010000165.1:0-8394 GCA_039915545.1 Luteolibacter sp. | reverse complement strand
CCGCCGGTTCCGGGGGGGGGGGGCTGTTGGCCTGCTGCCGGTATTTTCCAACGTGGGTGAACCGGCTCAGTGCCTGCCTGGGGAGCAACGTGCGAGTCAGCTCGCAATCTTCGGTAGCGAGGAATGGCGCAGGCTTGCTGTGAGTCGGGACCTCGATGCGCTAGCAGCAGCTTGCCGAGCATTGGCGATTGATCAGATCGTTGACATCGGGCCTGGTTCCATTCCGCATCCCGATCTACCCGACATTCAATGGATAGTAACCGGTCCTCTTCCTGCTAAAGAAGTTTCTAGATGGTTGGCACGGTGTCGGGCAGGGTTCAGTTCTTATCCCAGCCATTGTTTCGGAAAATCAGGAATCATTGCCGCCTATATGGCCCACGGTCTCCCTCTAGTCGTCCCCCGACATTCTATTCGGCGTGAAGTCGATACATTGGAACTGGGAAGTCACTATCTGGTTGCGGAGGAGATCGGGAATGACGGCATTTGCGTAGCCGCAAAAATGGTAACGGAGTGTTTCAGGTGGCATCAAGGGCACCGGATCGATCATCAGGTTTCTAAATTCGCAGACCAGCTCAACGCCGCATATGACTAACCTGATTTCAAGTAACTCATTTTTCCACATCCGTCCCGTGGGGTGGTTCCCGTTGCTATGATTTTTTTCAATGAAAAACAAACTCAAACACTTCCTAAGGCACAGGTTTCCGGTCCTTCTGTTTTGGTTTCAATCGGTTCGCTTTCGGCGGCAGTGCCGTCGGATGTTTTTCGATTTTCAAAGCGATATTGCACGGACGCTTTACGATGATCATGCGATCTGCATTTTGGCCGGTCCTTTTCAAGGACTACGATATTTCAACCGCGTAGTCTGGGGCCCGATCACTCCAAAATGGCTTGGATCCTATGAGGCTTGCCTTCACGGACTAATCGAACAGATCAAGGGCGCCAACTATCCAACCATCATCGATATTGGCGCTGCGGAGGGATACTATGCCGTTGGATTGGCAAAGGCATGCCCGGAATCGTCCGTCCTGACTTTTGACATCGACCCCTTTGCCCGGCAACTTCAGCGAGAGTTGGCTCTCCTAAATGGGGTTGAGAATATAAAGGTATGCGGAGAATGCAACCACGAAACCCTCAGCCGGATACTAAACCTGCGGGAACGCGCGTTACTCATTTGTGATATTGAAGGGTGGGAGGCTGAACTGCTCAATCCCAGTTTTTGCCCGGCCTTAAGCAAAGCGGACATACTCGTGGAGATTCACGATTTTGAAGGATTTTCTGCTTTGGATGTTTGCTTGAATCTCGAAACTAGGTTCAAGCAAACCCACGTCATCCGTCGTCTCGACGAGGAGGCCGTCGATCTACCTGGATGGCGCGCGATTGGAAGTCGATCGTTGGAACGGTTGGATGATAGGAAACTTAGGCAGTCTTTGGATGAACACCGTGGAACGAAACAAACTTGGCTATGGCTAACTGCTCAAAATCCCGAATGAGGATACTCCTCCAAACCCGGTTTCACCCCGCAGTGGGCGGGATCGAGTCGTTGGCTCGCATCATGAGCGAACACTGGGCGGCGGCCGGGCATGAAGTTACGGTGAGCACCGACGTTGCCAAGGATTTGGATGCTCCCTATATGGGGCCTGCTGCCGTTCACCACCGACCGGGGCCATGGGAATTGTTCCAGCTTTGGAAGGACCATGACGTGGTAGTGCACATGATGGTCGGTCTGAAGTCCGTCTGGCCGGCAGCACTTCGCGCTAACCCATCTGTGTTCGCTCATCAAAGCACGTATTGGCTAGATCGTAGTGAGCGGCGGGATTGGCGGGAAAAGCTGAAGCTGCACATCGCCGCTGCAAACCCTTGGAATATATGCGTGAGCCGCTTTGTCCGCGAGGCCACGGTCCTAAGAGAATCGGTCGTTGTTCCGAACTGCTACGACGACGCTATTTTTTGGCTGGACGCATCCGTTCCCCGTGATCGCGAAATTGTTTTCGTCGGTCGTTTGGTTTCCGACAAGGGGGCTGATTTGTTGCTTGAGGCAGTTAGCCGCTGTGATGGTGGGAAAGCACTGTCAGTCACTATCGTTGGTGGAGGTCCGGAGGAGGCGGCGCTGCGTCGGCAGGCTGTCGATCTAGGCGTGGAGAACGTGCGTTTTACCGGATCCTTGCCTCCGCGGGAAGTGGCGGATGAACTCCGGCGCCATCGATTGATGGTGGTGCCTTCGCTCTGGCGGGAGCCATTTGGTATTGTGGCTTTGGAGGGCATGGCCTGTGGTGCGGTCCCTCTCGTCGCCGATGGAGGCGGGCTGCCTGAAGCAGTGGGTGATGCTGGCATGGTGTTTCGCCGGGGCGATGCCGAAGACCTAGCATTGAAGCTTTCCCAGTTGCTAAGTTCTCATGAACGCCAGCAAGCACTGCGGGAACGGGCGAAGAGCCACTTGAGGGAATTCACCGCCGCGAAGATGTGCGATGCCTATCTCGACATGGCGCTCCAGGCAGTGAACGCAAACAAACGATGAGCCGCGCGTCATCCATCAAGCGACTTGGTCGACGCAAGTCCGTCGTCCCGAAAGCCAGACGAGAGAACCTTAGGATACTGGTTCAGCCCGTAGTGGCGGCCTTCAGTCGCCCGGCGTTCTGGCTCAGCTTGGCGCTGGTGGCGAACGTCCTTGAAGGGGCGTTGCGCAAGTGGGTTCCCGGATTCAGTGGGGGGGCGGGGCGGATTTTCGCCTACTTTTCGAAAGATATCATTCTGGGGATAGGGGTGGTGACACTCTTGGCAGGGAGGCAACGGCGGAGCGTCGCGCTAACAAGCCTCTCTGACTGGGGGGGCATCGCCTTTGCCTTTATCGGAGTAGGAGCCTTGTTCGGTCTATCGCAAGGTTTCAATGCGACAGGAGCGGCCTTGAGCCTGCGGGCACTTGTAATTCTGCCTCTGTTTGGATACCTCTATTCGGGCAGGGTGACTCGCTTTCCGATCATCGGTTTCGCCCTTGTCGCGGTGTTCCTGACGGCCATCAACGCCCCGCTGTCCTTGATTCAAAGCGGTCTTCCGGCGAGCCACATCCTCAACAAATATGCCGAGGACGAAATGATAGTGGTGGAGGTGGCATCCGGGGTCCGCGCGACTGGAACTTTTGCTTACCTGAGCGGTCCTGCCATGGTCGCAGTATTGGGTCTCTGGGGGGGGATGGTTTTATTAAGCCTTGGGAAGAACCGCGTCACTCAGATGTTGGGTGCCTTGGGGGTTCTGAGTGCATCTGCCTGTGCTTTTGCAAGTGGCTCCCGGGGAGCCTTGGTTGTGGTGGTGGCGACGTTAGGATTGTGGGCACTCAGCTCGGTCCGGGCCTCCCGGGTCCTTTGGAGGTCACTGTGGTTGGCTGGCATTCTTGCTCTCGCCGTTTTGTTGGTGTTTCCTTCGTTGGCAGGGCGCTTTGTCATCATGGGGGAAGGGGTGTTCGACCGTTTTGAAACAGCGGGCGACAGCAATTCGCGACGCGCTTTCGGTCAGTTCGAAGAACTGTTGCATGCCGTAATCCACCACCCAATTGGGACCGGGCTGGGAACCGAGCAGGTGGGAGGCAATTATGTGGCGAGCGGTGTTGCCGGTTTTACTCAGTATGAAAATCAATTCCCGCGTATTGTTGCCGAGGTCGGTCTGCTTGGATTCGTCGGCTTCGTTCTGTTGGTGATCGCCACGCTGCTGGCTCTACAAGAAACACGTGGAGACTCACGCTATTGGCGATGGAATTTGGTGGTGACTGCAACTCAAATAACCTTGCTGGGGCAGTTCTACGGCAGTCTGGTCTTCAACCACACTGCTTCGGCGATGGTCTGGCTCATTGCCACGGCAGTTCTGGCGGCGGCTCCTGTCACTACTCGCAGGCCCCGGTGGAGACGTTCGAATAAACGGAGAATACGGAAGATAGAGCCGGAATCGAGTGCAGAAGAGCTAAGTGATACTGCCGGTGGGGCGTGACCACGGGGGTGCGTCGACTTTCCCTTCTTTCGCAGCGAGGCTATCTTTCCCTTCTGTTTGACCCGTTCTACCGAACGGTCCAGCTAGGGCTGGATGAGGGGAGCCGAGGCCGTCCGACCCTACCATGAAAAAGGGAATTTTTCCGACCTCTTTCCTCCGTGCCTACCATCACCCATCACCAGCGCCTGCCGTATGACGGCCAGGTCAGCATCGAGCGGCTGTTCGGTGAGATCCGCAGCCAACTGACGGCCGAGTGCAGGGTGTCGGAGGCGACGAGCCCTTTTCCCAGCAAAGGCCTGCTTTCACGGCTGAGGAACCTGCTCCATGCCCGCCGTCAGCGGGCGGATGTTCACCACATCGTCGGTGACGTGCACTACCTCGCCTTCGGCCTGCCGCCACCACGGACGGTGCTGACAATCCACGACTGCGCGGCGTTGAACCGGTTGACTGGCTGGAAGCGGGAGATTCTTCGTTATTTTTGGTTCACCGGGCCGATGCGCCGCGCTGCGGTGGTGACGACGATCTCGGAGACGACCAAGAACGAGCTGCTCAAATGGATGGGGCCGTTGGCGGAGAAGGTGGTGGTGGTGCCCAATTGCGTTGGATCCGAGTTCACCGCATCTCCCAAACCATGGCCGGAGAATGAACCTCTCTGCCTGCAGGTAGGGACAGGCTGGAACAAGAATGTGGAGCGCGTGGCCGAGGCTTTGCGGGATACCGGCTGCCGGCTGGAAATCGTCGGTCGACTGACCGATTCCCAGCGAATGGCGATTAATGCAACGGGAGTGCCATGGAGGGAACTCGGTCGGATTTCGGATGAAGAATTGGTGGCCGCTTACCATCGCTGCGATTTTCTGATGTTTGCCTCGCTCTATGAAGGGTTCGGACTGCCCATTCTGGAAGCACAGGCAACCGGTCGACCGGTCATCACCAGCAACCTGAGTTCCATGCCTGAGGTCGCGGGTGAGGGGGCGCTACTGGTAGATCCTATGAATCCCCTTTCCATTAGCAATGCGGTAAAGAGCGTTATCTCGGATGCCACACTGAGGAGTCGATTGATTCGAGATGGTTTTGAAAATGTGACCCTGTACCGACCTGAATCCGTGGCGCGGCGTTACGAAGCGATCTATCGAAAGTGCCTCGCGAACGCCCCCGCGTTATAGTTTTCTAGATTTCGTAGGTGCGGCATTGCTGGAATTTTTTTGCGGGTCTCCATAGTCCGTTTCACGGTGTCCTCGTTATTCATCGTAGGGTGAGTTGGTCTCAAGCAGGAAGGCTTGGATACGCCAGAGAGTTTCAGCCATAACTTTCATGAAATGCGTGCCAGCTACTAATGATCGGGTGCGAGGGCTCGACTCTATCCGCTTCTTCTGCGCCCTGTGGGTGTTCTTTGGTCACGGTGCGGCCCCGAAATTATTGAATCCGTTTGCGGGCGGTTCATCTGCCAACCACGCACTCCGCGGTCTCTATGGGAATATTTGGTCAGGGCCAGCCGCAGTGATTGTTTTTTTTGTGATCTCAGGATTCTGCATCCACTTCCCCTTTGCCGGTTCCTGCGAACGCCCGCGACTAAAGGAGTTTTACACGCGACGCTTCCTCCGGCTTCTTTTGCCGCTTGTTTTTGCCATACCGTTAAGCGGACTTGTCGGAGTGCGGCTAGCTCTGTTTCACGAGACCATTCTGTGGAGTCTTCTCGCGGAACTGATCTACTACGTTTGTTATCCCGTTCTTAG
Source organism: Luteolibacter sp. (assembly GCA_039915545.1). Lineage (GTDB taxonomy): Bacteria > Verrucomicrobiota > Verrucomicrobiia > Verrucomicrobiales > Akkermansiaceae > Luteolibacter. Next base: position 2,686 of record JBDSNC010000165.1, on the reverse strand, counting down.
AACTACTCAACTTCGTTTGGGGTCGTGGCGCGGTATCATGATTGCTTCGTTCATTGCTGCTTTGGCAGTTGCTGGGACCGATTATACGGCTGGAAACTATCCTTCTTATGGTCCCTGTTTGAACTGGATTCTTGGGCTGCCTTGCTGGATTCTTGGTTGTATTCTCGCAGAGTCGGCTCGCACAGTCTCAATCCGTCACGTTTCGGCGATATCCATCTGGATTTGGCGGGCCGCTGTCCTCACTATGGCATGGATTTGCAGCGCTCTGCGGTTCCATACTCCCATTGGCTACCCGTGGACTCTCAACCTGTTTGCCTTTCTAGTCGCGGGGTGGCTTTACCATGAGATACAGTTTCGGCAGAGGGTGGCTCCATCGCGGTTTTTTGAATGGGCTGGGCAATGGAGCTACTCGCTTTACCTGCTCCATCCTGCGGCCGGTAACCTGTTTGCAATGTTGTTTCCATCGCAACCATCCGATACCATTCGGTGGGTATCCATGATCCTTTTCGTTTTTGCCTCGTCTTATCTATTCTACTTATGTGTAGAACGGCCTGGTCATCTCATTGCCAGAAAGGCAGCGCTTAGATTCCGGCCTATTCATTACGCCGCCCCTACAATGGACGCAGTCCAATGAAGATTAGGTCAGAAGCCAGCATGGGGCGGTTTATCGTAGGATGACAAACAACAATTGATTCGCAAATTCGAGGAATGATCAAAGCCATCCATCTTACCAGCTCGGTGTCACGCCTCGCCGGGGGATTGTTCGAAAGCGTGCGGTTGTTGAGCAAAAGTCTGCTGGAGACCGGCCGGGTGGACCTTACCGCGATGGGCGTGGACGATGGATTCACGAAAGAGGATGCCGCATCATGGGAGCCGATCCATTTGAAAACCCACCCAAGACTGGGTCCCGCGCGTTTTGCGTATGCTCCGTCCCTTTTGCAAGGGCTCAAAGCGGAGTCGCCGCACGTGCTTCATGTGCATGGCCTTTGGCAATACCCGGGGTATGCCGCGCTGAAATTATCGCGATCGTCCAAAATTCCTTACATGGTGTCCGCCCATGGGATGCTGGAGCCATGGTCGCTCAAACAATCGGTGATCAAAAAGGAGCTGGTCTCCCTGTTGTTTCATCGTGCGTTTCTGAATGAGGCCTGCTGCATTCGAGCGACCTCTCCGATGGAGGTGGACAGCATCCGGTTGGCGGGTTTCAAGAATCCCATCGTGCTCATTGCGAACGGGGTGGAGATCCCGCCCGAACTGCCCCGGCGGGCCGGTCCAAATCGGAAGCGTCGGGCATTGTTCCTATCACGAATCCATCCCAAGAAGGGTTTGGTGAATTTGATCAAGGCTTGGGAGATCCTTCAGCCCAAGGATTGGGAATTGGTGATCATCGGCCCGGATGAAGGCGGACATCTGGCAACCCTTCAATCGCTCGTCGCGGCGGCCGGATTGGAAGAGAGCATCCGATTCCCAGGGGAAGCTTGGGGAGAAGAACGCGCCCGGGAATACCTGGCTGCCGATCTATTTGTGCTGCCGACCTATAGTGAGAACTTCGGTCTGGTAGTGGCCGAGGCGCTGTGTCACGGCATTCCGGTAATCACGACGAAAGGAGCACCATGGCAGGATCTTGTGGATTATGAGTGCGGATGGTGGATCGAAATCGGAATCGATCCCCTTGTCTCAGCATTGAGGGAGGCCTTGGCCGCACCCCCTGAGGAATTGCAGGCGATGGGGCTGCGAGGGCGCGAAATGGTGAAATCCAAATATGCCTGGGCTCCCATTGGCGAGCAGATGGCCGATGCTTATGAGTGGATGATAGGAATGCGGGATCAGCCGGATTTTGTGATCATTTGAAATGGGTAGGGCGTGATCCGCCGGGCGCGCCGACTTTCACTTCTCCCGCCGTGAGGCTGCTCTTCCTCTTCAATTGATCCTGCCTATCGTCCGGTCCCGCTAAGGCGGGATAAAGTGGGTCGGCCCGGCGGATCCGACCCTACCTTTTTTTGCTGGCCGGCCGAGGCCGTCCGAACCTGCCGGGGTAGGGCGTGACCGCCGGGCGCGCCGACTTTCCCTTCTCCCGCCGCGAGGCTGATTTTCCTCCTCCATTCGGCATTCAAAATTGCAACAAAGTGATCGAGCTCTCGAAGTTCAATAACGACACCTTCTTCCGTGGTGCCCCGAAGTGGAAAGAAGCCTCGTGGTGGATCGTGCGATCGCTGTTGTTCGCACCATGGTTTCCCGTGCCATCCGCGGTCAAGGTGGCGGCTCTGCGTTGCTTCGGAGCAAAGGTGGGCGAGGGCGTAGTCATCCGCTCGCGGGTGAACATCACATTTCCGTGGAAGCTGGAAATCGGCGATCAGGTGTGGATCGGCGACGAGGTGATGATTTTGAGTCTGGAGCGGGTGAAGATTGGATCCAATGTGTGTGTTTCCCAGCGGGCGTTTCTATGCACTGGCAGCCACGATTTCCGGAAAGAAACCTTCGATCTCATCACCGGGCCGATTGTGATCGGTGACGGTTGTTGGATCGGGGCGCAGGCATTTGTCGGACCGGGGGTGACCTTCGGCGAAAGCAGCCGCTGCCTGGCAGGTGCCGTGGTGGTGAAGGACGTGGCTGCGGGATCGACCGTGGGAGGTGTGCCGGCGCGTTGAAGAGTTGTCGGTTGTCGGTTGTCGGTTGTCGGTTGTCG
>JBDSNC010000144.1:0-24062 GCA_039915545.1 Luteolibacter sp. | reverse complement strand
CAATTGGTCAGCTACGTGAGCCGTTTCATGACGCTGTTGCCTGGTGACGTGGTGGCCACCGGCACTCCGAGCGGGGTGGCGATGGGCATGAATCCGCCGCGCTATTTGCAGGCCGGGGATTTTGTGGAATGCGGTGTGGAGGGCTTGGGCGAGCTCGGGCAACGGGTGGTGGCCATTCGAAAATGATCAAGCGCTTCTCCAGATCCAGACGGGCGCTGCATCCATGGCCGAAACCGCCGGGTGGCCCGCATTATTCGGTTTGCCATTTTTGCGATACGCTTCACGAGGCTGCTCGGGTGCCGGAGGGCACGGCCGCACGTTGCAAACGCTGCGGCGCGGTGCTCTATCAAAATCGCCCCGCCTCGCTGGTGCGTGCCACCGCGTTTTCCACGACATCGCTGATCCTGATGGTGGTGGTGCATTATTTTCCTTTCCTGATCATGGATGCGGAAGGTGGTTTCCGGTCCAGCCTGAACCTGACCTCGGCGGCGAGGGCGCTGATGGTGGAGGGGAGCCCGATTTTGGGAGCCGGTCTGGCGCTTTTCATGATCATCGCACCCATCGGCATGGCGTCCGGGCTGATATACGTCTGTGGTCCGTTGATGTTCGGGCGTGTCGCTCCCGGCGCGATGTTTGTCGCGAAATGGCTCAATAAGATGGAACCGTGGAACATGGTGGAGGTTTTTCTGCTAGGCGTGCTGGTCAGTTTGTTGAAACTGGCGAAAGTGGCAGAGGTGCATTTCGGCGGGGGCTTCTGGGCCTTCGGAATGCTGATGTTCTGCATGGCGGCTGCGATTGCCTCGATCGACCGCGACGAACTCTGGGACCGGCTGGAGGTGGCGAAATCATGAGGCATCCGCTGCCAAGAGCCGCCCATCAGGGGCTGGCGGGCTGTCACACCTGCGGCAAGGTTTCTCCTGTGGCGAAAGGCGTTTGTCCCCGCTGCGGCTCGCCCCTTCACCTCCGGAAAGCGCACAGCGTCACCCGCACGATGGCGCTGATGCTCGCGGCGGCGGCGCTTTACATCCCCGCCAACATCCTGCCGGTGATGACGGTGACCGAGCTGGGGGACGTGGATGCCACGACCATCACCGCCGGCATGATCCGTTTCTGGAGATCCGGTGCCTATCCGATCGCTCTGGTGATCTTCACGGCGTCGATCATGATTCCGCTTTTGAAAATCATCGCGCTGAGCTGGCTCTGCCTCGCGGCGTCGGGGAAGCTCCATCCGTCGCCCGCGATGCTCGGCCGCGTTTACTGGTTCACCGAACTGCTCGGGCGCTGGTCGATGATCGACATCTTTGTCGTTGGAATTTTGGTGGCGCTCGTCCAATTGGGGAACTACATGACCATCACGCCCGGCCCGGGAGCGCTTGCATTTGCCGGCGTGGTCGTGCTTACCATGTTCGCAGCGATGAGCTTCGACCCCCGCCTCCTCTGGGACCGCCTCGAAATGCTCGGGCTGGATCCACCCTCACCACCTAAAAAATCAGACACTTGAGCGAACCAACCCCAACACCTGCCGCAGAACCTGAATATCGCGCCGCACAGCGCTGGAACATCGTTTGGGTGGTGCCGGTCATCGCGCTGCTGATCGGCAGTTGGATGATCTATCACAATTTCAGATCGAAAGGCCCGATCGCTCGTGTGGGCTTTGAAACAGCCGATGGCATCGCTGCCGGAAAAACCGACGTCCGCTGCCGTTCGGTGAAAGTAGGCGTGGTGAAGACGGTGAAATTGACCGATGACCTGCAATCCGTAGTAGTCACCTTGGAACTCGATCCGGATTCACAACGACTTTTGAGAGAGGGTTCGCACTTCTGGGTGGTTCGTCCGCGGGTTTCCACCACCGATATTTCCGGACTTGGGACTCTTCTCACGGGTGCCTACATCGAGCTTGATCCGGGCCCCGACAGTGGCGCGGAAATCAACGATTTCAGAGGCCTCGAAACCCCGCCCGCCACCAACCGCAACATTCCCGGACGCCGCCTGGTCCTTAGCGCTGAAGAAGCGGGTTCGCTCGTTGCCGGTGCCCCGATCTACTACCGCGGCCTCGAAGTCGGGCGCATCGAAAATCGGAAACTCGACGACAACGGCAACACCGTCACCTACGACGCCTTTATCCGCGAGGAATTCAGCAGTTTCGTGAAACAAAACAGCCGCTTTTGGAACACCAGCGGTATCGACATCAGCGCTGGTGCGGACGGTTTTAAAATCCGCACGCCCTCCTTCCAAGCCATGGTTTCGGGTGGTGCCACCTTCAGTGTGCCCGAGGGCCTCCAGCCCGGCAAACCCGCCGAGGACGGCATGAAATTCACCCTCTTCGCCGACGAGGACGCGGCCAACGGTTCCACTTTCAATCCGACGATGAAATTTCTGCTTCTGTTCGAGCAATCCGTCCGCGGCCTCACCCGCGCTGCTCCGGTGGAATTCCGAGGGATCGTCATCGGCCGCGTGGCGGACATTTCCCTCGATTATCTGAAAAACGCCGAGGACTCGCGCATCCCGGTGCTCATCGAAATCGATCCTTCCCTCATGCGCCGGGAAAACGCCGAGAAGATCATGAATCCGGACTCCGAGTTCCTGAAATCCGCGGTGCAACAAGGCCTGCGTGCTTCCTTGAAAACCGGAAACCTCCTTACCGGCGCTCTGTATGTGGACCTCGATTACTACAAGGAAGCCACCCCGGCCGACCTCTCCAAAGTCGACAACCTCATCACCCTTCCGACAGTCTCTTCCGGCCTCGCCCAGCTTGAGGCCAAGGTCACCGCCATCCTTGACAAGATTCAGGCAGTGGACATCGACGGGACCGTGAAAAAATTCGGCGCTACTGCCGACGAAGCTTCCGTGACTCTCAAGGAAATCAAGGAAACCGCCGCTTCAGCCCGCAAGACCCTCGATTCCGCCGAGTTCGCCAAACTCCCGTCCGACCTCCGCGCCGCTCTTGCCTCCGTCGACAAATCCGTCTCCAGCGTGGGGCCCGATGGCCCGCTCCAAGGCGATCTCCTGCGCACGCTTGAGGAACTGCGCGCCGCACTGCGCTCGATGAAGGCGGTCACCACCACCATCGATGAAAAGCCGAATTCCATTCTCTTCGGCCGTGATTCCTCCGGAAATCCGATTCCGAAAGCGCCCGGAGGCAAACGCTGATATTTCCCACTCCCGATGAAACGAATTTTCCTTTTCCTGAGCGCGCTCCTGCTGGCGGGGTGCTCGATGCCCGACAAGACCTACTATGTCCTCACTCCCGAAGGTCCGTCTCCCTCCGGCGGAGGCGTCGGCATCGGCGTCGGACCGGTGGCTCTCGCTGAATACATCGATCGCCCGAACCTCGTCGTCCAACAGACATCCAACCAGCTCGGCGTCGCTGAAAGCCACCGCTGGGCGGGCGATCTCTCACAAGGTATCTCGCGGGTGACGGCGGCGAACCTCGGCCGCCGGATGAAGTCCGGAAACGTCCGGGTCTATCCGTGGCAGCATGACGACGAGATCAGCTATCAGGTGACGCTCGACATCCGCCAGCTCCACAGCGGCGAGGACGGCTACGCGGTCATCGAGGCAGGATGGCGCGTTTACAGTTTCCCCGACAAGCGCCTCAAGGTTTCAAAAACCTTCGTCGACCGGGAGCCTCTCGAATCAAGCGGCTACGGGCCGATGGTCGCCGCGGAGTCGCGTTTGTTAGCCCGGCTCGCCCAGGATATCGCCAACAATCTGCGCTGAAGAAACAGGCGGGCTACATACCCAAGGAGTGGCGGAATCCGATCCGCCATGCCAATGAAAAGCCACTGTCACGAGATAAACCGCTTTTCATTGGCTACCCATTGACCCAGCGATTCGGAGTTCGCCGCTCCTTGAAGCTTCATCCGCCGCTCACGGAATCAGATAGAACGGATTCGGCAGCTTGAACGTGCGTTCGGCGTAGCCGCCGTCGAGGTCGGACTGCTGGTCGCCGATGTTGGCGATGATGGTGTAGCCCTGCTCCGTGATTTTTTTCCGCTCGGCGGCTTTGAACGGACCGACGGCCAGCTTTGAATCGTCCGCGCGGACCAGCAGCGCTTCGAAATCCCCCATGCCTTGCGTCCGCAGATTGCGCGCGGTTGCCTCCTTTTCACTCTGGCGGCGGCCGGTGATGAAAAATACCGTCACGTTGTTAGCCCGTGCGGTTTTGTAAACCTCGCGAACCGCGGAAATGGCGGGAGCCTTGCCGGTCAGCACCCACTTGCTCCACGATTCCGGTTGATAGCCCCAGTCGGCGTCCTGCATGTGGGCCAGATTCGAGAGTGTCGTTTCATCGATGTCGAATACGATGGCGGGTTTGGCGGTTCCGCTGCGGGCGCGGGTGGCGACCCACGCATTGGCGGGCGCGGCGACGGCTGCGAGGTCCGCGTCGTATTTTTTGGTAGTAACGTATTCCTTCACCTCGGACTTCACCGTCGAGAGGTTTGTCGGCTCGTGCGACGCCGGTCCGGCACAACTGCCGAGCAGAAATGCCAGAAGGACGGGGAGCGGGAGATACGTGGGGATTTTCATGCGCCTTGTTGAGCAGATGTCAGGCCGAGAGGCTTGGTTTCGGAAAATCGCCGCCTCATGGTTCCAAAATCACCACATTGCCGGCAGCTTCCTTGAGAAGTGATGTCTGAAATGCGGCAATCACTTCGCGCCGTTTGACCGCCTCAAGTGCTGGGAGGATTTCAGGTTTCGCCTGTTCGAAGGTGCGCGGCTCGGCTGCTTTGCGAGCCGTGACTTCCGCAAGGTGCCAACCGAGGCGGCTGCGGATCAGGGAGGGTTTGTTGATTTCTAACGAAAATAGCGGAGCGGCGAAATCGACGGGCAGCCGGTCGTAGCTCATCCAGCCGAGTGCGCCACCGCTGTCCTTGGTGGCGGGGTCCTCGCTGAGTTCCTTCGCCAGCGTGGCGAAGTCCTTTTTCTTTTCGCCGAGTGCCGCGAGTGCTTCATCGAGCTTCTGCTTCGCCTCTTCCGGCGGGTGATCGAGGGTGGGGATGAAAATGTGGCGGGCCTCCACGCGCGCGGGATTGGTGAGGTCCCTGCCGTTTTCCTCAAACCATTTGCGGGCATCCTCGTCGGTCACCTTGACTTGTGAAGAGATGCGCGACTCGATGAATTTCTCCTGCTGGATGCGCGCGGCGAGATGGTTTTTCAAATCATCCTCGCTGCGGATGCCCTGCGATTTCATGGCTGTTTCCAGCGCTCCCTTGGTCTCGAACCTGCCAACCAATCTGCGCAGCCGGTCGTTGGTTTCGTCCTGGCTAACAATCGGCGGCTTTTCCTCCGCCTTGATCCCCGCGCGGAGGATTTCGTGACAGATGAGTTCGTCGAGCGCCGCCTTGCGGTCGGCGGGCGTGAGGTCCTTGGTGGTTTTTCCTTCCAGCCAGAGTTTTTCTCCAACCGCCCGGTCAAGCTGGCTGCGGGTGATAGGTTGGTCGAACACGCGGGCGACGACGCCGGTGGATTTCGCCCGGGTGATGGATGCCGCACTCGCCGGATCGAGAAGATCGATCTGATGCCGCAGCGGGCCGTGGAAAACGAAAAGGTCGCCTGCCAGATAGACTGCGGCGATTCCGCAGAGCGCGAGGCGGATCGGGAACCTGCCGGGAACGCTCATGGAAAATCAGCGGATTTCCACGGTGGTGCCGGGGCGGATCAGGGTCGGCAGGCGGACAGCGTCCCAGTTCGCCATGCGGATGCAGCCGTGGCTGCGGGCGCGGCCGATGGTTTCCGGACTGGGCGTGCCGTGGAGGCCGATGCCGGGTTTCGTGAGGCCGCACCAGAAGACGCCGACAGGGCTGTTCGGGCCGGGTGGGATTTCCAATGCTTCGGAATCACTGCTGCGCTTGCCGGTGTCGAGGAGCTGTTGGTCGTAGCGCCAGTGAGGGAGTTCCACGGAGTTTCTAACTTCCCAAGTGCCGAACTTGATGAATTTCGGCTGGCCGGGAGTGATCGGGAATGAGGCGATGAGACCGCGGTTCGGGGTGCTGACGGGAGTGACGGTGGCTCCGTTAGGCTCGGCGATGACGAGAGCGGCGGGCGCGGCCTCGAAGATGCGGACCTGGTTGAGCTTGGTATCGACGACGACGTGGCGCTGGCTCATGGCGATGTCCGGCTTGTAGCCGGCACCGGTGAGGACCTCGATGTGGAAAGGGTCCACGTTCGGGACGATGATGCTGTCGCGGAGCTTGAGGTTGTTGATCTTCGAACTGCCGTTGAGCTCCACCAGATAGGGAATGTCGCAGTGGTAGCGCTCCGACATGAACTCGGCGAGGCTGCGGTAGCTCATGCGTTTCTTCTTCGCTTGGAGCGAGACCTTGGTCGGCAGGTTGGCGTCTACCCAGTCTTTCGCGAAATCCGGAACGACGGCGACAGCGAGAGGATTGGTGATGGCTTTTCTGGCAGCGGTATTCACCTGAATCCAGTCTTCGATCGGATGGCCGTTGACCTCGTTCCAGGATTTTACGGCGAGTTCGGTGAAAAGGCCGGGTTTCGCATCGATGACACCCGGTCCGAATTTCGCCTGATCGAGGAAAATCTGCAGGCGCAGTGCGTCCTCGCCCGTTGGCTTCACATTGAGCGGCGACGGCGGTGTGACGGTTTGGAGAGGTTTTGCCGGTTCGCTCGGCGGCACCACGGGTTTCACCAGAACCGGCTCATCCGGGTGCGGCTTGGAATTGATGTCATCATCGCCACCCAGCGGCAGCGCCTTGAGGACGGGACGCGTCGTAGGTGGAGCAGGCAAAGCCGGTTGTTGGGCCGGAGCAAAGGTGGTGAGACCGATGAGAAGCAGTGATGCGAGGCGGTGCATGGGATGGAAACAGCGGTGGGATTAAGCGGGAATGGCGACAAAAGCTTCAAGACGCCCGGCGATGGCCGGGGGAACGACGGCGCTGACGAGGATATCATCGTCTTCGTATCCCGTCGAGAGCACCTTCGCCTCGCGATGCAGGAGGCTGACCAAGTCCGCGCGATTTTGCGGAATGCGGTAGTCCTTGCGGCGCACTCGGTCGGCGAGGACCCCGGTGCAGGCCTTGAGCAGGTCGTCGAGTCCCAGTCCGTTGACGGCGGAAATGTGGAGGGCGTCCGGAAATTTGCGGTTCAGCGCGGCCAGCTCCTCGGGATCGGTCACGCGGTCGATCTTGTTGAGCACGGTGATGATTTCCTTATCGACCGCGCCGAGTTCTGCGAGGACCTCCAGGGTGGTTTCGTGGAAACGCTCGATTTCCGGAGCCGTCGCGTCCATCACATGGATGAGGAAATCAGCGAGGGCGGCTTCTTCCAAGGTCGCCTTGAACGCTTCGACCAAGCGGTGGGGAAGATTTCTAACGAATCCAACGGTGTCGGTGATGAGCAGCGGTTGGCCGTCTGGCAGCTCGATCCGGCGGGTGGTCGTGTCGAGGGTGGCGAAGAGCATGTCCTTCGCCATCACGTCGGCCCCGCTGAGTTTGTTGAGAAGCGTGGATTTTCCGGCGTTCGTGTAGCCGACGATGGCGGCGTGGGGCGTTTCGAATTTCTCGCGCTCCTTGCGCTGGGTCTTCCGCTGCTTGCGGACGAGCTCGATTTCGCGCTTCGCGCGGTCGATGATCTGATAGGCGAGGCGGCGGTCGACTTCGATTTGTTTTTCACCCATGCCGCGCGATGCGCCGCCGCCCGCGCCGCCGCCGGAACCCGCGGATTCACGGTCAAGGTGGCCCCACATCCGGGCCAGGCGGGGCAGGGCGTATTGCATGCGGGCGAGCTCGACCTGAAGGCGGGCTTCCTTCGTCTGGGCGCGTTTGGCGAAAATATCGAGGATGACCTCTTCTCGGTCGATCACACAAAGATCGGCGAGCTTTTCCCACTCGCGCTGTTGGGAGGGAGCCAGGCCGTTGTCGATGACGATGACGTCGCACTCGTGGGCGCGCGCCAGCTCGGCCATTTCGGCAGCTTTTCCAGTGCCACAGAGAAATTTTTTGTGCTTCTCGCGGCTACGGCACAGCACCGACTCGATCACCTCGATGCCGAGCGTTTTGACCAATTCGCCGAGTTCTTCCAACAGTGATTCCGATTCCGTTGCTTCGCGGGGGTCGAAGTAAAAGCGCACCAACAAGGCGCGCTCGACCATATCGGGCTTTTCTCTGATTTCGAACATCCGGGGGCACAGTTACCACCGATGGCGCTGTCCGACTATGGGAAATTTTTTCCCCGCAGGCTTTATCGGGTTTCCTCGCTTAGCCAGCGCTCGTGGCCCCAGAGGCCCCAGACGATTCCGGCCAGTCCCAAGGTCAGCAGCAGCGGCGGCAAGGCGATGGTCAGGCTGATGCCGACCGGACCGATCATGCTCAGAACGTTGTCGTCGATGAGGTGTGGTGACACCAGAAGGTAAAAGCGGGCCAGCAGCAGCGAAATCGCGCCGACCGACATCATCGTACCGCCCCATGACTGGTCACGGCGGGCGAGTTTGACGGCAGCGAGCCCCAGCAGACCAAGGCCTATGATGCCAATGGCGTCGAACAGCAGGCCGTTTTTCAAAACGATTTCAAGCAACTGATTCATGGGAGACTAGGGTGGGGGGATTATTGGCACGGCGGGGGGCCGGGATGCTGAGAAGTTTGGCGTGCAGGGCGACGCCGAGGCCGAAGAAAAGCCAGCCACAGTTCATGGAGATGAGCTTCACGACCTGCCAGGCGAGAGCCGTTGCGGCGGTGCCGTGGTAGTGGGTCCGTCCCGGCGAATAACGCTCGATCAGCCCGGCCTCACACAGCGGCATGACGATCACGTATCCGAAACCCAACATCAACGCGCCTGCCACGATCATCCGCGCGGCCCAGCCGGTGGAAATTTTCGAAAGCCTCCATGCGATCACCATCAGGAAAGCTCCCATGATGATGAGGAAAACCGGGCGAACTGCTTCAATCGAGGCGAGAGGCAAAGGGGGGATCTGCATCATTTGTTGATACTTACCTCATGCTGTAAGTCGTTGATCAATAATAATCAACGTAAGATGGATTGGATGTGAACAACTCCGAAAAGCCCGGAATCTCTGATAAACGCGCAGAGGTTGAAACTTTGGTTTTCCGAAAAACCCGCCCGCCAATCCCCGTCGTTGTTGGTTTTTTCTAACCTCAGAAAGGCCGGATTTTCCTTGAAAATAAAGGCTTCCAAAGCGGTTTTCGGAGAAATCGCCTCTCTGCGGCGGGAAAAATATTTTCGCCGGAATGAGAATTATCGTCCCGAATCCGTTTCAACTCTTGCGAGACACCCCGCCGCCGCCTAAGCCCCTCCCCGACATGAGTGACGCCGCCACACCGACGCAGCCCCAATCCACCGAAGCCGAACTGATCGCCGTCCGCCGGGAGAAACTCGCGAAACTCCGCGAACTCGGCATCGACCCGTTCGGCGCGCGTTTCGAAGTCTCGACCACTCCGGCCGAGCTGTTTGCGAATTTCGAAGAAGGCAAACAAGTGAAGCTCGCCGGCCGCATCACCGCCTTGCGCGACATGGGCAAGTCCTGCTTCTTCAGTCTCGGCGACATCCACGGCGCGATCCAAGGCTACGTTTCCATCAAAAATCTCCCGGAAACCGAAGCCGCCGCCTGGAAGTGCCTCGACCGCGGTGACTGGATCGGCATTGAGGGCGAGACTTTCCTCACGCGCACCGGCGAGCCAACCATCAAGCTGGAAAAATTCACCGTGCTCTCCAAGTCGCTCCGCCCGATGCCCGACAAGTGGCACGGCGTGGCCGACCGCGAAATCAAGTACCGCAAGCGCCACCTCGATCTGATGGGCAATCCCGAAAGCGCGGCGATTTTCGTCAAGCGTTCGCTCATGATCGCCGAAATCCGCCGTTTCCTCCAAGACCGCGGTTTCCTCGAAGTGGAAACCCCTATGCTCCAGGACATCGCCGGTGGTGCCGCGGCGCGCCCGTTCGAGACCTATCACAACGCCCTCGGCATGCCGCTCACGCTGCGCATCGCGCCCGAGCTTTTCCTCAAGCGCTTGTTAGTCGGTGGTTTCACGAAGATTTTCGAACTCAACCGCAGCTTCCGCAACGAAGGCATCTCGCGCCGCCACAATCCCGAGTTTACCATGCTCGAAGCCTACTGGGCCTTCTCCGACTTCGAGGAAATGGCGGATCTTGTCGAAGAACTCACCTGCCACCTCGCGGAAAAATTCTGCGGCGGCCTGAAAATCGAGCACAAGGATGAGGATGGCAACGTCACCCGCACCATCGACCTCGCCCGCCCATGGAAGCGTGAGAGCTATCACACGCTGATCGCCGGAGCTGCCGGAGATGACTTCTTCACCATCGATGCCGCAGGCCGCCGCGAGCGCTGTGAGAAACTCGGTGTCCAGATCTCTGAAAACATGGAGGACCACGAGGTCATCCAACAGGTTTTCGAAAAGCTCGTTGAGGAAAAAACCTTCGATCCCTGCTTCGTCACCCGCGTCTCCAGCGAACTTGTTCCGCTGGCGAAAATCACGCCCGGCGGCAAAACCGTCGAAGTTTACGAACTCATCATCAACGGCCAGGAAATCTCCCCCGGCTACTCCGAGCTCAACGATCCCGACGTCCAGCGCCAGCGCCTCGAAGAACAATCCGGCGAGGAAACGCAGAAGGTGGACTACGATTTCATCGAAACCCTCGAACACGGCATGCCACCCGCCGGCGGCATCGGCATCGGCCTCGACCGCCTCTGCATGATGCTGACAGGCGCGCCAACGATCCGCGACGTGGTGCTCTTCCCGCTGCTGAAGCGGAAGGATTGATAGCCATTGCCGGCCCGGTGGTTCGCGATCCACTGTTTCCAAAGGAAACGCTGCTTTTCAGCTTGTGCCGCAGGGAGTGGCAATAGCTGATGGGGAGATGAACGAGTGTCGGATTTTCAATCTGCTTTTTGCGGCGGGTCTGCTGACTTCCGCGTCCGGTGACCAGCTTGCGCAGGTGGATCTGGCGAAGCTGTTGGACCCGGCAACCCGCAGAGCGACTGTGGAAGCCTTGGAGGGCATTGACAAAACCTCGGACAAGGAACTTCCGGACTACCGGCTGGTTGACTGTCCGCAGAAGTCGGGAAACGAAACACTTCACGCGTTGTTGGTGAAAATGGAGCGTCCGTCATTCTCCTTTTCGATGGATGGTTACGAAATCAAGGATCCCGGAAGCTTGTTCTCCTCTCAGGAAAAATCGGATTCAGGTTCATCGACTGCTGTTTCTAAAAAATTGGAGCGGTTGGAGGAATGTGTCCTGACGGTATTTGCTCCCGATGGACGGGAAATACGCCCTTTTGGTGGAAATAACATGATCAGCTCAGGCTACGTTGCCGACTTCAATCGGGACGGAATTGTGGATCAACTGGACTCGTCGAACTTGGGAATACAGGACGGGTTTTGCGTGAGGATTCTGACTTTGCAGACATTCGAGCGCCAGCCGCGGGTCCTTTTCAACGTGGTTTACGATTGGCACCCCGACAAAGAGGACGATGCCAATGGCTGGGCTTACGAATGCTTCGATGCCGACAATGACGGTTTCGTGGAGATCGGATTTGGTCCGAAAAGTCAGGAACATCCTCGGGAAGTCGTTTTCCACTGGGATCGGGAAAAGTCGACCTACCGTGCGGAAGATCTCGAAAAGCATCCCCACGTAAAGGTGCTTCAAAACACCGCATCTCCGATCGGCCTACTGGCTCTGAAAGCTGCCGGCGGGCTTCGCTATCCGTTGGTGGAGGGCGACGTTCCGAATGCGGCTCCCACGCTGCTCCCGCAGTCACCGTTTGTTTATCAATCCTTGAAAGGTCGGAGCGATGCGGAGATTGCGGCTTTCATGGGAGGGCGCGCAACTCCGGATTCGTTTCAGCCTGAAAACGCGCCGCCTGCCCGCTTGCCGGATGGCTTTTGGGAAATGAAGGCCAAGGACGCCGCCCTTGCGCTGGTTCAACTGAATCAAATGCCCGGGCATCGCAGCGGATTCAAGCTGGTCGTGGACGATCGCGATCAGATCCAGCCACCCAAGTCCGGTTGGTTCGTCCACGACTACGGTTCGTCGTCCTGCTACACCTTCAGCAGCGAGATGACGGCGGTTTGTTTTGGTGCGGAAAAGTCGTTTCTTTTTCAATCCGGCACGAGCGCGAACGGTGCGGTGGGAGCCAACCGGCTGGCGGACAGAACAGGCCACGAAATGAGATTGGTCGAACTTTCCCCCGAGGAAGCCCGGTTTCTAGCAGATGTCCTTTTCTGGCTCGATCATGTGCGGTCGAAGGAATTGGGCAGGGAATCTTCAAGCGGCAGCCATGTATCGAGCACTGCGGATGGTTCGGCGAATTTCGAGTGGCATGAAAACGGCCTGCAGCCTGTGGCGACTTTTGGCACCGTATGGGCGAGTCGTTCGCTGGCGGCGAGGTGGGCGGGCAATTACGACAAGGAAACGTTCGTCAATTTCGCGGATTTTCTTCTGAATCGTGAGTTGCCGGAGCATCTTGGCGAACGCTGGAACACCATTGCTCCGATCAATCACCTGGGCTTCAGTGCTCCGTTGGAAGAGCGCTTGAAGCCGCGGGAGGACAGCGACGTTAGAGACGGATTGACTGCGGTGATCCAGACGGCGCTCATGCGGCATCACAAGGTCCCTTGGCCTGCCAGAGTGCTGGAGGCGCTTGTCGACTGCGCTGGCGGAACCGGACTTTCCGCCACCTTGCCTGCAATCGAGGATCTGGCCGCCACCTTGCCGCCCGCGTCCGCCGATGAAACTGAATTTCGAAAACTGGAATTTGAGAAATCCAGACGACCTCTGGCGGAACTCGAAATTCCAAAGTTTCCTCTTGATGGCAAGCAGCCCGTCGATCCCAAAAAAGAGGAGCGCGAGAGGGCGGAGAAACGATATGAGTTTCTCGATAAGAAATTTGAATTCGACACGGCCTTCCGGATCCGGCCGTCGATCGAGGTGGCTCTCCGCCAGTTGCGGGCACTGGAGAAGCCGGCACTTTTGGTCGAAATGGCGGATGGCAAGGATTACGCCGCGGTTTGGGCGCTCCAACAACTTCAACTCCATCATCTCGATCTCTACAGCGACCTGATGATCTCTCGTTTTCCCGATGCCGGGGACGAGCAAAGCACGATTTTTTCCACCCTCGCGGCAGCCTCTCCCAAGGGAGCCAGACTGTTGCGCGAGACACTCACCGAAGCCCAGCAGGCGGATCTGGCGGTCGAACTCGCGGAATTTGAAGCCAAAGAGGAACCTGAGCGCGCCAAACTCAGAATTCCGGCCCTTTTTGAGATTCTCAAAAACCCAAGGGGGAACCTGGATTGGAGGAAACGCGGGCCAGCCATGGAAGTCTTGGCCTCGATGGCACTGGATCCGAAGCAACGTGAGAACTTTGAATCATTCCTTCTCTCCGAGATTGCTGAACCGCAGCGCGGGGAATTCCGGATTTCCATCCTTTCCAGTGCGATCACCGTTTTGGCAAATCAGCCGGAC
Source organism: Luteolibacter sp. (assembly GCA_039915545.1). Classification (GTDB taxonomy): domain Bacteria; phylum Verrucomicrobiota; class Verrucomicrobiia; order Verrucomicrobiales; family Akkermansiaceae; genus Luteolibacter. The sequence continues at coordinate 10,604 of JBDSNC010000144.1, read as the reverse complement.
CCTGACCGGTTCTGGGATGCTTTCGTGAGAGCTTCCACAAAAGCGACGGAATTTCAGGAGTTTGACGCATTGGTGGGCGCTCTGGCGAAACTCGCCGCCGCCCGCCCTGACGTCAGAAAACCACAGTTGGTTGAGTTTCTCCGGCCGCAATTCAGCCAACACAAAGGGATGATGAACGATCTTTTCAACGTTGCCCTCGCGCTCGATTTGCGGGCGCTTGACCCAGAAATCGCGCACCTCGCCAATCAAGGGCAGGAACTCCCCGATGGCGAAAACTCCCGCGGCTGGGGAGGACAGTTCGAAGGTCCGGGGCAGAACCGGTATCACCGGGCAAGGCATGTGATTGCGTTATGGAGGGAATCCGACCCTGATACGCTGGCGAAAATGTGGGTGGGGCTGTTCGTGGCGGATGCCTATTCGTTCGCGGGCAGTTCGGCGGTCTCGGAGAATTTGCGGAAGCGTTTTGAAAGCTCGCTGGCCGCTGCGTCTTCCGAAACCCGGCGTGATCTCGTTACCAGAGCGCGGGCGGTTTCCACAAATTCGCCCGACGTCAGCGCGTGGATTTCAGGTCTTCCTTGAATCTTCAGAAGACCTGTCCGGCGGCCTAATCGGAAGGAAACGGTCATTTCAGTTTTGTCAGATCCACCATCTGTTAATCGAGCCACGCACGGTAAATCCCGCGAATCTCCGCCGCTGCCCTCTTTGCTGTTCTAGCAAAAATTCGTCGTTCCCCCTCACGCGGACCTTGATCTTGGCGGTATCAAGAGCGAGCATCCGGAGTTGAGAGAAATTTTTCACGAAATGTCGCATCCGAAAATACCGCCCAGCAAGCTGTCGATCGCCGAGCTCGAGCCCTTTGAGGGGCTGCGCTTGGAAAACATCGTCCTGGTGACGAATGCGGCGGAAGCCGAGGCTGCGTATGAGGATCTGAAACTTGCGGGGGATGTGGGATTCGACACCGAGTCGAAGCCGACTTTCCACAAGGGCCAGAAATCCGAAGGCCCGCACGTGCTGCAGTTCTCGACAATGGAGCGGGCTTACATTTTCCAATCCCACGCCGAGGAATGCAGAGAGGTGATCGTGCGGCTGTTGAGATCGACGGAGATTCACAAGATCGGATTCGATCTGCGGGGCGACCTGACGCACATCCTGTCCCGGTTCGGAATTCATCCCGGCGGAATCATCGATCTGGACCGGACGTTCCGGAAACTCGGCTATCGCAATGCGATCGGCGCGAAGTCCGCGATCGCGATGCTGTTCCAGCGGCGGCTGATGAAATCGAAAAGCGTGACGACGTCGAACTGGGCGAGTCGCAAGCTGTCCGATGCGCAGGTGGTTTACGCGGCGAACGATGCTTATGCGGCGCTGGTGGTTTTCCATGCGCTGAACGACGAGTCGTCCGGGGCATGAAAAAACGGCCGGGATTTGCTCCCAGCCGTTTGTTTTAAAGAGAAGAACAGACAGGAATGTCTGTATCACGCCGATCAGCCGATGACCTCTGGCCAATCGGTGTGGAACATCTCGCCGCGTGGCTTGTCGGTGCGCTCGTAAGTGTGGGCACCGAAGAAGTCGCGCTGGGCTTGCAGCAGGTTCGCTGGAAGAACGGCGCTGCGGTAGCTGTCGTAGTAACCGAGCGATGCGCTGAACGCCGGCACCGGGATGCCGGCGAGGGTGGCGAGCGAGATGACTTCGCGCCAGTTCTGTTGGAAGCCGTTGAGCAGATCCTTGAAGAACGGGGCGAGCATCAGGTTGCTCAGCTTCGCATCGGTGCGGTAGGCGTCGGTGATGTCATTGAGGAAACGGGCGCGGATGATGCAACCGCCACGCCAGATGGCGGCGATTTTCGCGAGGTCGAGCCCCCAGCCTTTTTCAGCACCCATGGTGGCGATGAGGTCGAGACCTTGGGCGTAGGAAATGATCTTGGAGGCGAAGAGCGCGTCGTGGACTTTTTTCACGAGCTCTGCCTTGTCGCCGGTGATCTCGGCTTTCGGGCCTTGGAGCTCGCTGCTGGCAGCGACGCGCTTGTCCTTCATCGAGGAAAGGATGCGGGCTTCGACGGCGGCGTTGATGGTGGAAATGACGACGGCGTTTTCCACAGCGTTGATGAGTGTCCACTTGCCGGTGCCTTTTTGGCCGGCGGTGTCGAGGATGAGATCGACAAGCGGCTTGCCGGTTTCCGGATCCACTTGTTCGAAGATTTTCGAAGTGATCTGGATGAGGTAGCTCTCGAGATCGCCCGCGTTCCAGTCGGTGAAGACGGTGGCGAGTTCGGACGGGGTGAAGCCGGCGGCTTTGAAAATGTTATAGGCTTCGCAGATGAGCTGCATGTCGCCGTATTCGATGCCGTTGTGGATCATCTTCACGTAGTGGCCGGCACCGCCGGGTCCGATGTGGATGACGCAGGGCTCGCCATCGACCTTCGCGGCGATGGATTCAAAAATCGGCTTCATCACGTCCCATGTCGAAGCAGGGCCGCCGGGCATGATGGACGGGCCTTTGCGGGCGCCTTCCTCACCGCCGGAAACACCGGCTCCGATGAAGCGGAAGCCGAGATCGCCCAGCCATTTGTCGCGGCGCTCGGTGTCGGTGTAGAGGGAGTTTCCGCCGTCGATGATGATGTCACCCTTGTCGAGGAGCGGGAGTAGCGATTCGATGACCGCGTCAACCGGGCCGCCGGCTTTCACCATGATCATGATCTTGCGCGGCGATGAGAGCGACTGGACGAAGCCCTCGAGCGTGTGCTCGCCGACGATTTTCTTGTCCGTGTTCTTGCCGACGAATTCATCCGTGACGGAGGTCGTGCGGTTGTAAACCGAGACCTGGAAGCCGCGGGATTCCACGTTGAGAACGAGATTCTGACCCATGACGGCCAGACCAATGAGTCCGAAATCGCTATTGCTCATAATAAAAGTGCCGTTTGGAGGGGGCGGGGATGGTGTAAGGGGATTGGCGGTTTCGTGCAACCCCTTGTTGCCAATCCTCCATGCATTTCACACATTGCGGGCGTGAACTTACCGAATGCCATCACGTTTTCCCGCCTGATCATGACGGCAGCCTTCGTGGTGGCGGTTTCCCAGCGTAACCTGCCCGGCTACGGCATCGGCCTCACCCTTTTCATCGTCGCGGCGGCGAGCGATTGGCTCGACGGTTACCTCGCGCGCAAAATGGGCCTGGTCACGCCGCTCGGAAAACTCATGGATCCGCTCGCGGACAAGATCCTCGTAAGCGCCGCATTCATCTTCTTCACCGAACGCGGCCTCTGTCCGGTGTGGGTGACCGCCCTGATCATCGGCCGGGAATTCCTCGTCACCGGCCTGCGCACCATCGCCATCGAAGCTGGCCACGTGCTGGCGGCGGACAATCTCGGGAAATGGAAAACCACCTTCCAGCTCGCCTATCTGATCGCCGGTCTCATCTGGCTGACGGGCGAGAAGGCGGGCAAAATGTTCCCCGTGCTGGACTACTTGAAACACCTCGCCCGCCCCTATGCGGAAGGCGGCTGGTTGCAACCGGTTTTCCTGTGGGCCGCCGTCGCGCTGACGGTGATCTCCGGCTGGAACTACTTGTGGAGCTCAAGATATTTGCTGCGCGGGAGGTGAGGCAGCTTCTCCCAGGCGTGACACAGACATTCCTGTCTGTTCTCTCACAAGCCACGGCTCTCAAAAGAACAAACAGGAACCCGTGAATGGGGTCATTGAATGGGGTCATTGAATGAATGTTCCGAACCGCCTATTTCAAATCATGAAACATGTAATTAAACTTTTTACGGCAGTTTTCCATATCCTAACTTCTTTCACCGAGTCTGCGGATGGGGCTCCTGTCACGATTCCTTGGCCGGCCGGAACGGAGGCACTTATCGAGAAGGCGATAACAATCAAAAAGGAGGCGCAAAAGCAGAATATGACCATGCGCACCCAAGGTGGCGTTTCTGGGATTGAGTTTGCCAAATGCATCGATGACCTGGCGGTTGCATTGGCAGATACAAAGATCGAACCAAAGCTGTTGGAGGCCGAAGGGAGTGATCTCAAGGCGAAAATCGCGCTGTGGGCACATGATCGGAAACGGCGTCTTGACGAATATGCCCAGTTTGCTGAGCGTTACGTCAATGCCCCGGATCTCAGCCCAGAGGGTCTTGAGCGGTTTTACGGGCGTAAGCGAGAAGGAACTCCTTATCCCCGATTTCTCAATCCCCACCCGGTATCGAAAGAAAATGCGGTGGAAGCCAACAGATGGATCATTGAATACTTATATTTCGCTCCACCAACTGGAAGTGAATTCGACGAAAACCCCGGCCGCTATGTCTTGGGCGAAGCACTCGTTGAAATTCGGAACGGAAAATCATTGGTCTTTCTCAAGTTTGATCTGGAGACCCAGATCGAGGCTTTTCCTGACGCATTGCCAGAACAAGGTGGCGGCAGTATTGGAGGTAGTGCGGCACAAGTTTTTGATTTCCGAACCGTTGAAGCCTTCAAAATTACGGCTTCACTGCTTCACCATCCAGGGGTTCGGAAATGCGTGCGGGAAGTGATCGCATATCTTTCTCGTCCTCATTACCCCGAGCAATATAGTTCGCTGAAACAGAAAATCGATGATTATACGATGCTGGCAAATCAGGAATGGCAGACGGATGCCGAAAAGAAATTGGCGTCATGGATCAAGGCGATTCCACCCATCGCTCCGCCTGAACGATGAAAGTGAAAAGGGCAGGTTTCGCATTCCGCATCTCATTGGAGAGAGTTAGTTTTTGAAGTTCAATAATTCCATAGACAGTCGGTTATTGATTGAGGGCCGGCATGGCTAGTTCATCCAGGTCGATTATGCGGAGATGGTCTAACTAATTAATTTTTGCGCTTAAATGGGGTCATTAAATGGGGTCATTGCTCACGGATTGACAAAAGCAGGCACCCGCCGGGGTGTGCGACGGGTCTCAGATGAATGGGGTCATTGAATGGGGTCATTGCTCACGGATTCACAAAAAGCTTGTCTGCTTCGAGCTGTTGGGCAGTATGACGCATGGCTCGACAACCTCGGTTCGAATATCCACGAGCGGTTTACCATGTGATGGCACGCGGCAACGGTGGCGATGCCGTGTTTGTGACGGACGACGACCGGAAGTCGTTTCTGTTCCGCCTCGGCCAAGTCTGTGCGAGCCATGGATGGAAAGTCCACGCCTGGGTGCTCATGGGCAATCACTTCCACCTGCTGCTCGAAACCCCGCAAGCGAACCTTGTCACTGGCATGAAACAACTGCTCGCCACCTTCAGCCAAGGCTGGAACCGGGCGAGGCAACGGCGCGGTCACGTTTTCCAAGGCCGCTACAGAGCGGTTCCGGTCAACGGAAGTGATGCCGATGCGCACTATTTCAAGGCTCTTGCCGACTACATTCATCTCAATCCCGCGCGGGCAGGTATTGCGGGCGGCGGACATGGGCCGTTGGTTTCCTATCTCTGGAGCAGCCTGCCCTCCCACCAGAAGGGAAACGGGCCGGACTGGCTCGTGAGCGGGAGAATTCTGCGTGCCTTCAACCTGGCTGCCGATGGGCGTGGAAGGCGCGCCTATGTTGCGTGGTTGGAAGCCCGGGCCGCCAATGATGGAGGGATGATCGATGAGGAGGCGTCGCAGGCAATCCGGCGTGGCTGGTATCTTGGCAAGGAAACCTTCAAGGACAAGCTGCTCAGGATGCTCGAGCGCGCCCCGTCGCAACGGGCCGGCAGCACCCGCCGGGCAGAGGGGGCCAACCGGGACCGCAGCGAGAAAGAAGCGTCGAGAATCCTGCGTGAGGGCATCCGCCACCTTGGATTGCCCATGTCGCTACCGGGGTTGAGCGCACTGAGTAAAAGCGACGACCGCAAGGCCCACCTCGCCATCCTCCTAAGAAATCACACTGCGGTGAGTAACGAATGGATAGCGGCGAAGCTGGCGATGGGGCATCCCGGTTCGGTGAGCAGAGTGGTCTCGGCCGGCAGGGCGGACAAATCCATGACAAGCAAGCTTGCTGAGCTCGAATCGATGTTAATCCGTGAGCAATGACCCCATTTAATGACCCCATTTACTCGAACACACCGGCTCCAAGAAAATCGCGGATTTTCCATGGTTCTGTTGGGAAGCGCGTGTCGAGGACAAGCCCTCCGTGCAAACGTTTGGGGATTATTCATCGGGGCGCATCCCCGCTACTGCGGAATTCTTTTCAATTGGCGACGGGCACTGGTTGGTTGACAACCGTGATGGCCTTTTCACTTCCCACAATCACAGGACACAAGCGCGCGGTGGCAATGCAACCGCCGGCCTCGAAGCGCATCTGGTACCTGTCGGAATTGAGGACAACACCTTCGCCACCGGCGTGGACAATGTTTCGGTGACGTCAAACGATACAAATTTGAGAGGTTACCAAGATCAGTTTTGGATCATGGCACCCTGTGGCGGGCAGGAATACAATGGCATGCGGTTCAAGATTCCCCTCGATCCTCCTGACTACCTTAAAATCGAAACTAATGACGCGACACCCGATCCAGTAAGTTCCACACTGGGAACGGCAAGTCCAGGCCCGGCGGTGACCTGGAAGGGTGGCGACACCTCGATTCACGATCACGCACCTGTATGGAAGATTGGTCAGGCGGAACAACCGACAGAACTTGCCATCCGCGTCAAGAACATGAAATACCGTACCGTAAAAGTGGCGGTATATCCCGTCCGCGATCCGCAGAGCAGTCGAGCATTAGTTCCGCTGCCTGCCGCAAGCGTACTGCAAGCAAAGTTGGACGAAACCTTCGGCGTCCAACTGAATGCTTGGATCAGTTTGGATATCAGACCCCAACAGAACTACGATTATGATCCAGACGGGGATGGTTATGCTCTCACCATAGAGACTCCCCATCTTTCACAAATGGTCGATCAACCGGTATTCAATGTCTCAGATGCCGATATCCGGGTCTTTGTGATCGACAATGTTTATTTGCGGAAAAGACAGGAAAACGTGCCTGGAACTTTAACCGATGAAATCGCTGGCTATGCGATCCCTGCCGCTGCTGTCGTCGTGAACGCCGGGAACCCTACGGAAGGCGTCTATCCCAATCAAAACTTCGTGGATACGATCGCCCACGAATTAGGACACCTCTTGATCGGCGAGGGACACCCCAGTGATTACAACATCGAATTGAAATTTGGTGGAAATCATGCAGGACCTGCTCCGCTGCCTGGAACGAACGTCTCTGCTCGCTTGATGAGTGGACCCGATGGACCCGATGGACCCGATGGACCCGATGCAAGATTACCAGGTGCCAGATTTTTGGTGAAGACCGAGTGGGACATTGCCGAAGAATGGTTGAATGATCTTGATCCGTGAAACTAATGAAAAATATTGTTCAAACCACGTTGCTGCTTTTGGTGGTATCCATTACGATGGCCTTTGCTGAAATTGACAGATCCTTTTCACGTAAGGACAAGGAGATAGATCAGTTTTATGGAAATGCTGCATCTGAAAGGGGCTCCAGCTCCCAATATGAATCTTTGGCGAGTTTGAGAAAGAACGTTCAAGAAGTTGACCAAAGGCCGCCCAATGAGACAATTCCTCTGTTGGCGGATGGCTTGCAGAAGCTGGCACGAAAGAATGTTTTTCAGGTAGCAGAGAGAATTGAGGTTTATGACCTGGTTCAATCCACTCTGCTCGCCATCCCCGGCCACGCGAAATACTTCGTTGATGAGCTGGAACGGCTACGTATTGATCCGAAAAGTGACTACATACGAACCCGAGCGACTTATCTGACGGAAACGCTGAAGCACCTCCCAAGCCCCGAGACGATTCAGGTTCTGGGCCATTACCTGAGCGACATGAGGGACACTCCATACGACGAAAATCCGAAATATATCGCGGCGTTGCGGGCGGGGAAAGTGAAGGAGCCGGACTGGACACCTACACCCCAGAACGCGTGGTTGGCGACATACACCCTATCAAACATCGGCTTGCGAAACCCGCCGTTTGCACCGGTGGGGAACTACATTAACATCCGCTTTTCTGAGGCAGACTCACTTCCCAAATTCCGCGCATGGTGGGAGGAGGTCAAATCCGGGAAGCGAACTTTCTCGTTCGTCGGCCATAAAGCCGAATATCGGTTTAAGCCCGACGGCGGTTGGGAAATCGTGACGGTGGCCAATCCGCCGGACAAGACGCCGAAGTTACCTGACGCCCCCCCTCTGGAGCAGGAGAAAAAATCCGAAAAGGAGCCGCTTGCCAAACCCCGGCCTGAGGAAAAAATCCCGGCGGCGCATGAAGGCTCGGAACATGCTATGTGGAAATGGGCACTCGCTGGTTTTTTCCTGCTGATTGTGGCTGGGTTATGGTCGAAGCTGCGTAAGGCGTGAATTTCTTATGGCGAATCCGGTCCCGTGATTGGAAAAGATCAAAATCCATGATATACCGCACCGGGATTTGCATAACATTTTTGGCGGCAATCAGCATTGAGTGCGTGATTGGAGGTTCGACGGATTGGAACGCTAAAAGTCGGCAAATTGAGAGGGATCAGATCACCCTCTGGGAGTCAAAACTCGTCGAAATGCAACGCCAACCGCCTGACTTGCGGTTAAAGGAACAGCAGTTGGGTTTGCGGAATATGGGATATCGAAGCGGTATCGAAGGCCACAGTCCCGCAGTGGACGAAATTTATCATAAGATTCAACAAGAACTTCTATCTGTCCCCGGCCACGCAAAATACTTTGCCGATGAGTTGGAACGTCTCCGTCTAGATCCAAAAGGTGACTACGAGAACATCCGGACACAGTATCTAGCTGAAACGCTAAGGTACCTCCCTAGCCCCGAGACGGTTCAGATATTGGGTCATTATCTCAGCGACATGCAGGATATTCCTTTCGACGAGAATCCAAAATACAAGGAAATGGTGCGTTCAGGAAAATTAAGGGCTGCGGACTGGATCCCCACACCCCAGAACGCGTGGCTGGCCACCTACGCTCTATCGAACATTGGCCTGCGGGACCCGCCCTTCGAGCCGGTGACGAGCTGAGACTTTATCCGCTTCTCCCCAGCTAACGAATCGCTCCCGAAGTTCCGTAACTGGTGGGAAGAAGTCAAATCCGGCAAACGGACCTTCTCGTTTGTCGGCCAGACGGTTGAGTATCGTTTCAAGCCGGACGGCACCTGGGAAACCGTCACGTTGGCCAATCTGCCAAACAAGACTCAGAAGTTGCCTGATGCGGTACCTCCGCATCTGGAGCCGGAACTCAAAAAAGAACAGATTCCAAGTCCCAATGCAGAGCTGGAAAGCTCGGAACAGCGTTCATGGAGATGGCCAATTGCGGGAATCGTCCTGATCATCGTAGCTGGCTTGTGGGTGAAGTTGCGAAGGGGATAAATGAGGGTGTAGAACATCAAATACCACATCGCTCCCGAATCTGGTGGCCGGAATGAAATGGTTGTTAGGAGCTTTCAGTCAGGGATGGAACCGGGCGCGGCGGAGGCAAGGGCATGTTTTTCAGGGACACTAGTGCATCGATTAGTGAATTAGTGTGCAATGGCGCGTTATATGCTATAGAGAGGCATGCCATTTATTGCCGATCCCATTGAGCTAACGTCAGAGGAAAGAGAAAAACTTGAAGAACTTCTGCGCCAGAAGACCTCGGTATCCCAAGGCGTCGCCGAGAGAGCGCGGATTATCCTTCTCGCGGGAGAAGGTCTCACCAACGAGGAGATCATCAATCGCACCAGCCTGCATCGCAACTCGGTGTCCAAGTGGAGAAAACGTTATCTTCAGGGTGGGCTTGAAGCAATCCATGACAAGCCTCGTCCGGGGCAACCGATCAAACACAAACCCTCGCGAATCCAGCAGGTCGTCACCGCGGTATGCGGCAAGCTGCCGAAAGGCCACGGAAGATGGAGCCATCGCCTGCTTGCCATTCACATGAAGATGCCTAAGTCGACCATTCAAGCAATCCTCAAGAAGTTCGACCTCCAGCCCCATCGTCTCAGAACATTCAACTTCAGTCCCGATCCGCAGTTCGAAGAGAAGCTGTTGGAAGTTGTGGGCCTCTACATGGACCCGCCCGAGAACGCGATCGTTCTCTGCATGGATGAGAAGACCGGCATCCAGGCACTCGACCGGACCCAGCCGATGCTTCCGCTGCGGGGAGGCAAGCCCGGTTGCGTAAGCAACGAATACGTCCGCCACGGAACGCGCACCATGCTGGCCACACTCGACATCCAAACAGGGAAGGCCACGACCTGGGTGAACCAGACCAGGAAGTCGGCGGACTTCGTGAAATTCATGGACCAGGTGGTCGGCGAATACCCCGGCAAGCGCCTGTATGTGGTGATGGACAATCTCAACACGCACAAAGGACTGCTGGCCCGTGAATGGCTTGAGAAACATCCCCAGGTGAGCTTCCACTATACCCCGACCCATGCGAGCTGGGTGAATCTCGCGGAATGTTTCTTCTCAGTTCTAACCCGACAGGGGCTGCAGCAATCCGTGCATCGTTCGGCGGCGGAACTCACCAGCTTTCTCAATGCATTCGTCAAAAGCTACAACAAGTCTTGCGGCCCGTTTGTCTGGACGAAAGGACCCGAGAAACTCCGCCGCATCATCGAGCTAACGAAG
>JBDSNC010000140.1:0-14177 GCA_039915545.1 Luteolibacter sp. | reverse complement strand
CGAACATCGAACATCGAACATCGAACATCGAACATCGAACATCGAACATCGAACATCGAACATCGAACATCGACCCTCATTCCAAGATGAGTGGTCTTTCGTAAGTAGTCCCGCCTTCAGGCGGTCTTTGAAGATTCCGCCTGAAGGCGGGACTACGTACGAAGAGGACGCCCTTATCGCGGAAAAACATACCCGGCACTGTATTTTCCACCGCACTTTCCCAAACCGAGGCCTCTTGTGTCCACTGTCGTTCTCTGGACCGCCTTCACCTCGCTGCGATGGCCGAACTTGGTGTCAAACGACTGATGACCCATGACCAGCGCCAAGCCTAAGCCGTCAAGGCAATCGGCTATCAGGTGATTGTTCCTGAGAGAGCGTTTGAAAAATAAGGAACGTCGATATTTTATCGGCGGTCAGTGCCCGACATTCTTGCTGTCGGGTGACTTGGGGATGGGCCGGCGGACAGGATGTCCGCGGCAAATAGCGTTCAGGATGAACGCGCTCCTTCTGATTTTTCAACACGCGTCCTCAAGCCCGGCGCAGGTAGTCCGGGACCTGGTCCCTTTGCGAGGCAGGCGGGACGGCGGCGCTGGCGAAGGAAATCACGGCACCGACACCGGCAGCGTGGGCTCCTCCTAACCGTGGCTCGACATCGAAGTCCGGGAAGTGGTAGCGGGCGCGGCGTTTGAGCCAGAAATTCATGATGAACGCAGCGAGCAGCGAGGCGGCGATGACTCCGGCGGGCATGGCGAACTTGCGGGCGAGACCGAGGGCCCATTCGAGTTTGGCGCTTTTTCCAGCTTCCTTGGCGGTGGCTGTGGATTTGCTGCTGAAGGCGGGCAGGTCGTTGCCGGCATTGGCCTCGCCGCCGATCATGCGCTCCATCCAGTAGATGCGGATGGACATCTGGACGAGGAAGGCTTCGAGCTGCTCGGACGGGTGGATTTTTTCAAACGCCTGCATCACCGAACTGGCGAGGGCGCGCTTTTGCTCGGCGGCGGAGACGGCGTCGGTGAGCGAAGGACTGAGGTAAACGACCGAACGCTGCGGCGCTCCGAGGTAATAATAGACGATGGCCGCCGGACGGCCCTGCGAGAAGAAGCGCTCGATCATTTCCTCCTCGCGGACCTCGCTGGGGATTTCCTGATTGCCGCCAATGACGTAAACGAAGAGGTCAATCGAAGAATCGCTGGCGTGGTAGTTCAGGAAATTGAGGCGGTCACGGTAGTCCGCCTGGCTGAGCAGGTTTTGGGGATCGATGAGAAAGGATTTCGGCCGTTCAGCGAAATAGGCGGGGAGGAATTTCTCGGCAATCTCTGGCGATGGCACGGGTTCCGGCGCGATTTCTTCGGGGGTCGGCTGCTCGACCTTGAGCTCGGCGGCGGCCTGAGGCTGCGGATCGTCCGGTATCGGATCGTCGGAGAGGAGCACGCCGCCGGCGATCCAACCGGCGGATTCCTGCTCCTTTTTCTCGTTGCCGTTCCATTTCGGCAGCGGCTCGTCCATGGCAGCGAGGGTCGCGATCCCACAGAGACTCAGGCAAACTGCGGCAAAACGTGATTTCACTTCGCCACCTCCGTGTTGGATTCCTCCTCGGCGGCGGGGCGGTGGCCGGCGCGGATGCGGCGGACCAGATCGCCCATTTGCGCGGGTGGCAGGACCTTGCGTTCGAAGTGCTCGGGATCCCGGCGGGCCTGGCGGCTGCGTTTCCGCAGGACGGAATCGAGGTGGGCGAGCGTGCGCAGGATGCCGTCCGCGTAGTCGCCATCCAGCCAGTAGGCGTGGGCGCGGGAGAGGCAGTCAAAGGTGTCGGCCTCTTCGAGAAACGGATCGAGCAGGTAGCCGAAGACCATTCCGGCGGCTTTCGACTCGGGATCAATGGTGATGAGAATGCCCGCGGCGTTGGGTTTCGTGACTGGCACGTCCTCGAAGGCGGAGCGGTTCAGGAGCCAGAAGCCGAACTGGCGGATGTTGGAAATTTCGCCTAACGAGCCGGTGTAGATCGCCACGAAGATCTGCGGAAAACGCCGCGTGATGTGGTCCATCGCCGCCTGCACGCGCTCGCGGTCACCGCGACGGAGGATGCCGGCGCTGTCGGTAAGGCAGCGGATGCGGACTTCTTCCGCGCCGAATCTCAGGTCCGCGTCGGCAAGCGTGAATCCACAATGCGGGCACGATGTCGCCGCTCGGTGGATTCGCTGGACGCAACGGGGGCACTTCATGATTGCAAGGACGCATTCTTCTACGGGGATCGCCGTAGTTCGTCAAAGCGAATCATCAGGAAACGCGGAATAAATACCCCTCACTGCGCCACGGCGTCGACCCGGAAGAATCGCGCCGGTCCGGCTCCCGCAGGCGGGACATAGGTCACGGTGATCCATTCGTAGTCGCTGGCTGGGATCGCCTGGCTGGTGGTCTGCGTGATGTCCGGATCCGCAGGCGACCAGTTCACGAGATCCCCGGTCACGCGGACTTGATAGACCGCGCCGCGCGGCACCTTGTGGGCGATGTAGCTGAGAGTGACCGAGCCATCGGCCGCGACGGAGAGCGGCACGGGAATGACATCCGATGCCAGCGGATTTCCATCAAAGGCATATTCGGCGAAATTGGTGGCCCCATCGCCCTCGATGTCCTGTCCCATGCCCTGGAGATGATAGATTCCCGGCAGCCACGACCGGACCCATTGATCGTAGGGAGGAACCGGCGCGGGTCCTGTGCCGAGAGCGACGATTTCCCCGGCCGTGAGGACCCGCGAGAAAAGGCGGATTTCGTCCAGCGAGCCGGTGTAGCTCGCCGCCGCATTGCCGGGCGTGGCACCGATGGAGATCACGGGATTCCCATTCACCAAGGCGTTGTTGCCGTTGACCGATGATTCCAACGCGCCGTTGACGAAGATTTTCATTTGTCCGGTGACCTGCGCACGGGTAACGACGACATGGTTCCACGTGCCGCCATTCACTGCGGTGATGCCGTGGAGGGCGACGTTGTTGGTGCCGGTTTTGCCGGTTTGGAAAGTGATCCGGTTGAGACCGCCGGCGCTGCGGGTGCCGGCGATGACGAAGTCGTTAGCGGCACCGGAAAGATCGGCGTTGCAAATGGAGGCTCCGGCCGGGGCCGTATCGGTCCGAGGGAACGTCTGGGTTGATTTCATCCAGAAGGAGATGGAGAAATCCGCACCAACCACGTTCGGCAGGTTCACGTGCTGGTCGGTGGCGTCGAAGACGAGTCCACCGCCGAATTTACCCGCGATCCACGGACTGGCTCCCATATTGACCAAGGTGCCGCTGTTGGAGCCCACGCTGTCGGCGGCGACGGTCCCTGAGGCATCGTCGAGTTTCAGCCACGCGACGATAGTGGGATCCGCGACGTTTTGTGAGAACAGTTTGGATGCGTAGTTTCCGAGGTTGGCGGCATTTACGGCGGTGGATTCGGGAAGTTTGACGGTCACCACGGTGGCGCTGGCAGGCGTGATGGAGAGCACGTAATCCGCGCCGCTGCCGGTGAGACCTGTCGATTGTCCGCCGGTGATTTGGAAATCGTCCGCGGTAAGACCGGTGACATTCTGGGAAAAATGGACGTTCACGGTGAAAGGGCCGGACGCCGATGACGGGGTGGAAAGCGCGACGGACGGGCCCGTGGCAAGGCTGTTGATCCAGTCCGTGAGCAACTGCACGGCGGGTTGATCGACGATGTGTTTGGCGATCGGCGGCATTTTGATTTCCGCTGTCGATCCAAGGCGAAGCAGCATGATGGAGCGGGAGGGATCGCCGGGGCGGATCACGCGGTTGAGTTCGTCGCCATAACTGGTTTCCACGTCGCCGTAGATGAGACCCTGGTCCTCGATCGGAGTGGTTAGGCGGGCGTCGAAAAAGGCACGGACGCCGCCGGGCCGATGGCATTGGGAGCAGTTGGAGTCGATGTAGGAGCGCACGCGGTCGGTGAGGCTGGCGGTGGTTTCCGCGACGTTGTGGCTTTTCAACATCCACGGCACGAGATCGGCGCGGTAGGTGGTGTCGAACCAGCCGATGGAGCCGAGGGTTTCCAACTGATAGGCGGTTCGGCCGGTGAGCGGATAGTTGAATGCACCGTTGAGCTGTTGGGTATTCACGCCGAGCACATAGTCAGCGTTGCCATTGTGGCAGACCCGGCAATCGCCGCGGCTCGGATAGGTCCAGGTCGCCTGGCGGGTGCCGCCGCTGGGGGTGGCGATGTCGATCTGCTCGTCGAGGCCAGCGGGCAGGAGGTCGGCGTCGCTGTTGTCGGCGCGCCATTTGTAGGTGAAACCGAACGGCTCACCCGTGGTGGGAATGACCACGAAGCGCGTTTCGAGGCGGCGGTGGACCGAGGGGTTGCTGTCATCCACGGGCAGCTCGAAGTGTTTGATGAACACCGTCCCAGGCGGAAACTTCCAATTTCCTTCGGGCTTGAAGGTGATTTTTTCAGAAGGGCTGTTATGCACGCCGTCGTTCGGGAGCGCCATCCAGCGTTGTTTGGCGGCGCCATCGGACCAGAGCGGGGCGTTCACGCCGTAGGGCACGACTCCCTGCGCCGGGGTGAGGTTGGCAAGATTGGAAAACGCGCCGGTTTGGGAAAGCAGCGGCGGCGGATCAACCACCGGAATCACTGATAGAACCGGTTGCGAGCCGTAGAGAAACTTCGACTGGGGAAGCGCGGAATCGGTGATCCGGACTTCGTCGAAGTCGGTGCTGTCCACCCAGTCCGCGGGAACTCCACCGAAACACCCGCGTCCGACGGTCCAGGTGCCGGCCTGCAGATTTCCGACATAGCCCGTCGCCTGCCCGAGCTGGGTGTATGAGGACGTCATACTGTTGTACCGATAGACCGTGATGGTTCCGGCCGTCACGTTTCCGACGATCGCGAGATGATACCAGTCGTTCACGAGGAAAGAGGCTTTTGGCAAGACCTTGAGCGGGACGGTGGTCCAGACGCCGGTTGTCGGATTCAGTGTCCTGACGTTGAGGAACAGGTCGCCGTTGGTGATCGGGAACAGCGTGGTGGTCGAATCCGTCCGCCCGAAGCGCATGAGGCGGAACGGCTGGAGCGTGGGACCGTCCTCGCCATCGGCGGCCGGGGTGGTGCCGGTCATGCCGTCGAGTCCGATGAAACACTGATAGGTTCCGGTGGCAAGGGTGAGCGGCCGAAAACTCAGCTCGATGGTGAAATCATCGAGAACGCCGAGTTTCGCCGAGGTGGCGAGCTCGCCATTTTGATTTCCCGGACGTCCATCGGTATCTCCAGTGGCGATGTGGACGCCTTCGGTATTTGCGGGAAATCCGGTGGGGCTGAGCCCGCTGCCCGCGTTGTAGGTGACGTTGGTGCTTGCGTTGGTTTCGTCGTCGTTTGCGACAAGCGATACGCCGCGGGCCACTGAGTTTGATGTGTTGTTACCGGGATTGTCGGCAACATAACCGGAAGTGTTGGAGGTTGCCTGATCCTCGAAACGGAACCAGCCGACCCGGGTGGTCGCGGACGGGATGGTGGCCAGTTTAAAATAACGGCCGCGGGTGCCGGTGCCGTTGATTTTCACGAAAATCGGCTCGCCTGACTGGTCCCAGCCGATCGTCGAGGTGCCGCTGTAAACGCTGCCGCTGGGCATGTCCGTCAGCAGCTCATTGGTGGCGGTGGTGCCATCGTAGGTGTGCGCGCGGACGTGTCCGGTGACGTTGTCCACGGTGATGAATTTCCCCACAAGCGCAGGATGGGCGCTGCCTCGATAGACAAATCCGCCGACGGTGCAGCCATCGGTAGCGTGGGTGGCGTCCCAGATCGGCTCGGTCAGCGTTCCTATCATATTAGCCGGCACAGCGGGTGGCTGGGGACCGGTGGGGCGCGAAATTTTCCCCTCGCGGAACGGCCAGCCGAAATTCAGTCCGGCGGTGACGATGTCGAGTTCCTCGCGGGTGTCCTGGCCGCTTTCCGCGAGCCACAGGCGGTTTGACACGATGTCGTAGGAAAACCGATAGGGCTGGCGGACGCCGATGGCATAAAATTCCTCAAGATTTCCTCCGCTCACATCATTGAACGGGTTGTCAGCGGGGATCTTGTAATTTGCAGTGAAACTCTCCGGCCAGCCGGCGGGCATCGCGGGATGGTGCAACGGCTGGCGACGGATCGCATGGCTGCCGGCTTTCTGGTCCACGTCGATTCTCAGAATTCCGGAAAACAACCGGTCGTTGATTTTCTGGGCGTCGTTGTATTGGTCGTTCGATCCACCCTCATCGCCGATGCCGACATAAAGGTAGCCGCCGGGCCCGAAGGTCATGCCGCCGCTGTCGTGCCACTGCTGTTGGTCGTATTGTTGGATGAGGATCTGCTCGCTGGCCGGATCCGCGACGGGTTTGCCGTTGATGTCGGAAATGACAGAGAAACGCGCCAGCCGCCAGTAGGCCTCGTTGCCATTTCCTCCCGAGGGTTTCCATTTGTAGGTGATGTAGACGAAATCCCGGTTGGGCGATCCCACCTGCCCGAACTCCGGATGAAAAACCAGCCAGGTCATGCCGCTGTCGCTGCTGGTGAAAACCACGCTGCTGAGATCCAGAAAAGTATCCGTCTGGGTGGTGCCGGGCGTGTTGTCGAACAGGAAAATTTTCCCCTCCTTGGCTACGCAGAGCAACTTGTTCGTCCCGGGGTAGGGAAGAATGTGCATCGGCAGATTGATATTGATGCCGGTGAATGTCTCCTGAACCGTCCACTCGCTCGCACCCGTCGGCTCCACCGTGGGGAGGGCTCCGTTGAGAAACGGTCCAATCGCCGCCGGGCCGTCTAGACCGGGCACGCCCGCCACAACGCTGGCCCACAACAGGAGAACGCCGGCGATCGACCATCGAAGTAATTTCAAAAATCCGGAGCCTCCGTGGGCTGGGTTGCTCTTCATCGTTGCTGGTTGGGTTTTCAAACGTCGGAAGCGGGCGGAGGCCGTTTCCCACAACCAGTTCTTTGCCGGCTATCTACAAAGCGCCGAAATATCGGACAACCCGACAATTATCATGCGGCCGGCCTGCTCCGCACCGGAAAAGGTGGCGGACGGTGCTTACTATTTCCGTTGAAAATTCAACGTTCCCAATGGCCGGACATTCGATAGCCTCGCAACC
This sequence comes from Luteolibacter sp., assembly GCA_039915545.1. Lineage (GTDB taxonomy): Bacteria > Verrucomicrobiota > Verrucomicrobiia > Verrucomicrobiales > Akkermansiaceae > Luteolibacter. Next base: position 7,065 of record JBDSNC010000140.1, on the reverse strand, counting down.
AATGAGCCAGCGAAGCCTCGCTCATTCCCACTCTCCCGACTCTTACCATGAACAACACCGTCACTTTCGTCCGCCCGAAACTCAATTTTTCGGGCAAATGGCTCCTCATCCTCCCTCTCGCCGCTTTCCTGCTGATAGGGGTTTTCTCGTCCTTCTACACCGTGAGCCCGGAAGCGGTGGCCGTGGTGCAGCGTTTCGGAAAATTCACAAACGTCGCCGAGCCCGGACTCCACTTCAAGCTACCCTACGGCATCGATAACGCGACGCTCGTGCCGGTCCGCCGACAGTTGAAGCTGGAGTTCGGTTTCAGCACGCCGGAGGCCACGAACCCCGATCAGAACAGCCAGACGCCGGATTTGGAGCGCGACATGGTGACAGGCGACCTGAATGCCGCGCAGGTCGAATGGATCGTGCAATACAGCATTTCCTCGCCGAAGGAGTATCTGTTCAATTTCCGCAATCCGGGCTCAACGCTGCGCGATCTGACAGAGAGTGTGATTTGCGAAGTCATCGGCGACCGGACGGTGGACGAGGTTCTGACAATCGGCCGCACCGAGATCGAGACCGAGGGACTGCTCCGGCTGAAGGCCATTCTGGAGAAACTCAACATGGGAGTGACCGCCGAGCAGATTCAATTGAAAAACGTCCATGCGCCGGGCCCCGTGCAGCGCTCCTTCGATGAAGTGAGTCGCGCCCAACAGGAGCGCGAGCAGATGATCAACGAAGCGAACGGCGAATACAACCGGGTCATCCCGAAAGCCAAGGGCCTCGCTGACCAGCGGATCTCCGGAGCGGAAGGATTCGCCGTGCAGCGGATCAACGAGGCAGAGGGAGATGTCGCCCGCTTCAAGGAACTTCTCATCCAATACGATAAGGCTCCCGCCATCACCAAGCAGCGCCTCTATCTGGAAACGATGAACGAGGTGCTGCCCCAGATCGGCTCGAAGATCATCATCGACGAGGACGCGAAGCAGTTCCTTCCGCTCATGAATCTCAAACAGAACTGAGCTCCGCCGGTTTTACTAACATCAAAATTCCCCGAACATGAAACATCTCTCCATTCTTATTTTCCTCGGCATCACCGCCATCGTGGTCTCCAGTTGCCTGTTCACCGTGAGCGAGACCGAGCAGGTTTTCGTCACCGAGTTCGGCAAACCGGTGGGTAAGCCTATCAACGCGGATCCCGCCGTCAACGAAGCCGGTCTGCATTGGAAAAAGCCGTTCATCCAGGAGGTGAACCGCATCGAAAAGCGTATCCTCGAATGGGACGGACCGGCGACGGAAATGCCGACGCGCGACAAGCTCTACATCTCGGTGGACAATTTCGCCCGCTGGCGGATTTCCGACCCGAAGACGTATTTCGAAAAACTCCGCGACGAACGCAGCGCGCTGTCACGGCTCGATGACATCATCGGCAGCGAGACCCGCAACGTCGTCGCCGCACATGATCTGATCGAAGTCATCCGCAGCCAGAAAGACCGCGTGCCTGTCCGCGATGCGGCACTCGCCGCCGGCAATTCCAACCTCGGCGTTCTCCCGCCGATCCAATACGGCCGCAACGTGCTCGACCTACAGATCCTCGCCGCCGCCCAACCGAAGGTCGCGTCATGGGGCATCGAACTGCTCGACGTCCGCTTCAAGCGCATCAACTACAAGCCCGGCGTGATCGATAAAATCTACGCCCGCATGGCCTCCGAACGCCAGCAGATCGCCGACCGCTTTCGCTCGGAAGGCGCCGGTGAGGCCGCGAAAATCATCGGGCGCAAGGAGCGCGACCTGCTATCGATCCAGTCAGAAGCCTATCGAAAAGAGCAGGAGATCAAGGGTAAGGCCGACGCGCAGGCCACCGGCATTTATGCCAGCGCCTACAGCTCCAGCCCCACCGCCGCGGACTTCTATCAATTTGTAAAAACCCTGGAGACCTACAAGAAGACGCTCAACAAGGACACTACCACCATCTTCACTTCCAACAGCGACCTCTTCCGCCTCTTCAAACACATCGAACAGCCCAAGAATCCATGAACCCCGCCCCACCCTTCCCACCGCCGATGCCGCAGCCACCGCCACCGGGCTGGTGGTCGAAGAATTGGAAATGGTGCGTGCCCACGCTGGTCGTCTCGACTCTTGTTCTCATCGCAGGATTTTTCGCGCTCATCTTCTTCGCGGTTTTCGGCATGCTGAAATCTTCCGAGCCCGCCAAGGAAGCGCTGGCAAAAGCAATGGCGAACCCACAGCTCCAGTCGGAACTGGGCACGCCCATCGAAGAAGGATTTATGGTCAGCGGAAACATCAGCACCAGCAACTCCTCCGGTAGCGCCACACTGGACATTCCGGTTTCCGGTCCCAAGGGAAAAGCCAACATCCACGTGGAAGCCAGAAAAACCTCGGGCGCCTGGACCTATTCGACACTCGAAGCCACCATCGATGGAAAACTGGACCGGATTGATCTGAGGCCGTGATGAACGGGACTCTCCGTATGTAGTCCCGCCTTCAGGCCAATGCCTATAAGGATTGGAAAAAACGTTCCACTCTTGATCCCGGGAGGGATCTGAGAAATTAGCCCGGGGTCGAGCGAAAGCGACCACCCCGGGGTTTAATGCCAATGGAATTCGACCCCGGCAGCGGGTCATAGAAAGCGGGGGTGCAGTGGCTAACCCGACGGTTCCAGCACACCTTTCAGGGTGCCAATTCAAGAGGATTTAAGTCCCGGGGTGGTCGTCGCTGTGGCTCATCGACCCCGGGCTAATTTCTCAGATCCCTCCCGGGATCAAGACACCAACCGGAGTTTTCATCCCAATCCTTCAACGCATAGGCCTGAAAGCAGGACTACGTGCGTAAAGAAAGCGGATTCTTACCCCTTGCCCATTTACACGGCGGCCCCTAGGCTCCGCGCCCCTGCCGATGAGCACCAAACCTGTATTTCTCTACGACACGACCTTGCGCGATGGCACGCAGGGAGAAGGATTCCAACTTTCCGGCCTCGACAAGCTACGGATTGCCGAGCGTTTGGACGAGTTCGGCGTGGACTACATCGAAGGTGGCTGGCCGGGATCGAACCCGAAGGACATCGAGTTTTTCCGCGAGGCGAAGAAGCTGAAACTCAAACACGCGAAACTTGCGGCATTCGGCTCCACCCGCCGGGCGGACACGCCGGTGGAGGAGGATCCGCAGGTGCGGCTGCTGCTGGAGGCGGAGACACCGGTGGTGACGATTTTCGGCAAGAGCTGGGAGCTGCAAGTCACTGAGGTTCTGCGCACGACGGTGCAGGAAAACCAGGCGATGATCCGCGACCCGGTGGCGCATCTGGTCAAACACGGCCGCGAGGTGGTGTATGATGCGGAGCACTTTTTCGATGGTTACAAGGACTCTCCCGAGCATGCCCTGGCGACTCTCGAAGCCGCCGCGCAAGGCGGTGCGGCTTGTTTGGTTTTGTGCGACACGAACGGCGGCACGCTGCCTTCGGAAATCATGCAGATCTGCGCGGCGGTGAAAAACCGCCTGCCGGACACGCCGATGGGCATCCACACCCACAACGATTGCGAGCTGGCGGTGGCCAACGCGATCGCCGCAGTGAGGGCGGGCGCGAACCAGATCCAAGGCACGATCAATGGCTACGGCGAGCGCACGGGGAATTGCAATCTCACGTCGGTCATCCCGATTCTCCAGCTCAAGATGGACATGCCGGTCGTCCCGCATTTGGAAAAACTGCGGGAGTTGTCCTATTTCGTGGACGATGTTTCCAACAACCCGCATTTCGCCAGAGCGGCGTTCGTCGGCCGCACGGCTTTCGCCCACAAGGGCGGCATGCACGTGAATGCGGTGCAGAAACTGGCGCGCAGCTACGAACACATCGTTCCCGGCAGCGTTGGCAACGAGCAGAACATCCTCGTTTCAGAACTCAGCGGCCAATCGAACATCCTGATCAAGGCCGAGGAACTGGGAATTCCGCTGGTGAAAGGTTCGCCCGCCGCAGGTGCCATCCTGCGCCGCGTGAAGGAGTTGGAAAACGACGGCTATTCCTACGAAGCCGCCGGCGGATCACTGGAAATCCTGATCCGCAAGGAGCTCGGGAGCTATCTGAAAAATTTCGACATCACCGAGTATCACACCAGTTTCCGCCAATACCGCGACGGGCATCCGCCGGTTTGTGAGGCGACGGTGAAACTCTCCGTCAACGGCACTCCCGCACTCACGGTTGCGGAAGGTCAGGGCGTGGTGAACTCGCTAGACCTCGCGCTGCGCAAGGCGCTGCTGCCGTTTTTCCCGGAAATCGCCGGGGTTTCGCTGGTCGATTACAAGGTCCGCATTCTCGACGGCCACGACGCGACGGCGGCGAAGACACGGGTGCTGATCGTTTCGACGGATGGCGAGAGCAACTGGGGAACCGTCGGAGTTTCCGACAGCATCATCGAGGCGAGCTGGCTGGCGCTGGTGGACGGGATTGATTTGTTCCTGCAGCGGAAGAAGAGCGACGGGAAGTGATTGGAAAATGTAGTCTTTGACTTTAGTCCAATCTTGGAAAGCCAACGGAAATAGAAGAACGGACCGAAGTCCTGGACTACTTTTCGAAGCTCAATCTTCTTCGAACTTGCGGGTGATGAGATCACCGAGCGCATCGAGGGCGGCGTCCGCGTCCTCGCCATCGGCGCTGACGGCGATGACCGAGCCGTGACCCGCGGCCAGCATCATGAGACCCATGATGCTCTTGCCATCGACTTCCTCACCGTCCTTTTCAACAAAGATGTCGGCCTTGAAACGATTGGCCGTTTTGACGAATTGTGCCGCAGGGCGGGCATGAATTCCGAGTTTGTTGAGGATGGTGAAATCTTTTTTGGCCATGGAGGAACGGCTTGCGCCGGGGGGACCATAGAAAGTCAATCGGATGGCTCCAAGGCAAAAATTGCGCTGCTATCTGAATTCGTGCCTGGTTGCTTGAAATGGGTCCTATGGGACTTATTGGACCTATGTTTTCACGAAAAAAGCCGATCCGCTTTCACGGACCGGCCTTTTGAAAATGCTTTTTCTCCGGATTACGGAAGCAGATTGATCGCGCGGGATTGCTTGATCGCGTTGTTGATCTTGCGATGAAGCTTCGCGGAAACTCCGGTCACGCGGCGTGGAAGGATCTTGCCGGTTTCCGTCGTGAACTTGGTGAGAAGCTCAGGATTGGTGGCGACGACCAGATCGGCAGGGATATCATGCCGGCGACGCGGCATCATGCGGTTCGCCTTACGGAAGTTGATACGGCGCTGAATTGTTTTTGGCTCGGACATGGTGGCAGAAGCTGGTGTTAGCGGAGTTCGCGGTGAAGGGTCCGGCGCTTGAGGAAGTGATTGAATTTCACTTTCTCGAGACGGCCCGGTGTGCGGAGGCTCTTCTTGTTACGCGTGGTGACGTAACGTGAGGTCGGCTTGCCCTCGGCTTTCGCTTCGGTGCATTCTAGAATGATAATCTCGCGTGGCATGACTTTGGGGGCGGGAGGATGCTTTAATCGTCGTCTTCGTCAAGAGAAACCGTTTCGGAATCTTCATCTTCGGCATATTTTCCTCCGCTGAAGCCCACTTCGTTGGACGGACGGAAGCGGCGGTTGCCGTATTCCTTCTCCCATTGGGCCTGGCATTCGACGGTCAAACGGGCGAATGGGATGGCTTCGAGGCGGGCTTGCGGAATTTTCCGGGCGGACATTTCGCAGATCCCGTAGGAGCCGGATTGGATGTGGCGGAGGGCTTGCTCGATTTCGTAAAGGGCGTCCTGTTCCTTCGCGAGGACGGAAAGCGCGAAATCGCGGTCGTAGGCATCGCTGCCGGCGTCACCCTGGTGCTGGCCGCTGCCGGATGCTTCGGAGCCTTCGGGAGCATTGCGGATGGTGTCGCGGGCCATGCCGGAAACCGCGTCGACGAGATCATCGCGGAGATCGAGGAGGCGCTGGCGTTGTTTTTGGACAAAAGCAGGGCTGTGGGAGCCATTGCTGCCGGGAGCAACTGCTTCACCGGAAGGTGAGGCGGCGGCCTTTGGCGGAACGAAAGGAGGCTTCACGGGAGCTGGAGGCGCCGGGTAATCGACGACGGAGGAACGTGGCTTCACGGCTGGCACCTTCTTCGCAGGAGCGGCGGCGACCTTCGGTTGCGGCTCGGGCTTCACCTCGACGACGGGCGCGGGCTTGGCGGGAGGCGTGGCTTTTTTCTCTGGCTTCGCGGCGATCGCCTTTTGCAGGGGCGCGGATTTCTTAGCCGGTGCGGGCGCGGGCTTTTTGGCCGGCGCCACCTTCTTTTCCGGCTTTGCAGCAGGCTTCTTCGCCTCCGGAGCGGGCTTCGAAGGTTTGACGGCGGGCTTGCTGGCGCTCTTTTTCGGAGCAGGTTTTGAGTTGGTATTCTTCGCGGCCATGGCGCAGAGAGGATAATGCGGGTGATAAATGTTCGTCTTGCGGGACCCGGGATGAAATCGCGGAGGCGAGAAGAGCGCGGTGGGTTAGCCCGTGAATTAGAGTCCAGCAAGGCGAAAGTTCAGCAACCGCAAAATAAGTGAATCGGCAGGTTTTGGGCAGGAGGCTTGAAATGCGTGATCGGACCACTAAAGTGCGGCCCCGCCATGCAGCTCAGCGCCATTGTAGAAGCCCTTTTGATCGCCTCCCAAAATCCTCTCCCGTCGGAGGAAATTGCTAGGTTGGTGCGTTCACGGGTCGCCGAGGCGGAGGATACAAAGGTCCGCGAGACGGAGGAGGGCAAGGAATCCCCTGCCCTGCCAGATTGGCTGCAGGCGCTCGCCACGACCTCCTCGGAGCTGGTCGCCCAGGCCATTTCCGAGCTGAACCACTCTTATCAGGAAAACCACCGGGCCTTCACCGTCATCGAACGCCCGAAAGGCTGGAAACTCTACACCCGCCTGGAATACGGCGAATTCGTCCGCCAGCTCTTCCCCGGTCGCAAGCCGGAACGCATGAGCGGCCCGGCGATGGAAACGCTCGCCATCATCGCCTACCGCCAGCCGATCACCAAAGCCGCCATCGAGGCGGTCCGCGGCGTGGCCTGCGACGGGATGATCCAGAAACTCCTCGACCGCGACCTG
>JBDSNC010000287.1:0-9955 GCA_039915545.1 Luteolibacter sp. | reverse complement strand
TCCAAGCCTGCCGACGTGGAACTACCCGGCCTTGCGGTGGAACTTGCCGCCGAACTCCTGAGCGAGGCGGTTTCCTGCCAGCGGTGGAGCGAGAAAAAACAAGCGCGCCAGATGGCCCGGCTGATGGACGATCCGGAGGGCAAGGCGTTTACCATCGCCATGGCGGACCAGGTGTTCCGAGCACCGACTGCTTCCCGGGAGGCGAGACGTTTCCGCGATCTCATTCAGGAACACGGCATTCCCGGGTATCTCCCTTTGGAATCCCGGGTGGCGATGCGACTCGGGGAAATTGCTTCTAACATAAGCCCCGGTGCCACCATGGCGTTGATTGCCGCAAAGATGCGCGACGAGAGTTCCTCCGTCATCCTGCCTGCCGAAGAAGGCGAACTCCGCCATCATCTGGCAAAACGCCGCAAGGCCGGCATGCGGATGAATCTCAATCAACTCGGCGAAGCGGTGCTGGGCGAGGAAGAGGCCGGCAAGCGGCTGGTGTCCAATCTCGCACAGCTTGCCGATCCTGACATCGATTATATCTCCGTGAAAATTTCCGCGATCTTCAGCCAGATTCATTTGGTGGCGGCCGTCGAAACCCTGGTGGAAATCAAATCGCGCCTGCGCCAGCTCTATCGAGCCGCGATGAGCCGGACGCCTGCCAAGTTCGTGAATCTCGATATGGAGGAATACCGCGACTTGCGCCTGACCTGCGACGCTTTCCGTGAGGTGTTGGATGAAGCCGAATTCAAAAACCTCGAAGCCGGCATCGTGCTGCAAGCCTATCTTCCCGATGCCTGGCCGGTGCAATGCCAGCTCAACGAATGGGCCCGCCGCCGTGTCGATGGTGGTGGCGGGGGCATCAAGATCCGCATCGTGAAGGGAGCGAATCTCGCGATGGAAAAAGTCGATGCCGAGATCCACGATTGGCCGCTGGCGACCTATGGTTCGAAGTCCGAGGTGGACGCGAATTTCAAGCGCATGCTCCACGAAGGATGCCGTCGGGAAAACGCCCGGGCGGTCCGGCTCGGTGTGGCCAGCCATAATTTGTTCGATATCGCCTACGGCCTCCTGCTCCGTGCCCGTGAAGGCGTGGAGGACAGAGTGGAGTTTGAAATGTTGGAAGGCATGGCGAACCACCAGGCGCGCACCGTCCGTGATGCCGCCGCCGGGCTGTTGTTGTATGCGCCGGTGGTGAAGCGCGAGGATTTCCCCAGCGCGATCGCCTATCTGGTCCGCCGTCTCGACGAAAACACCTCGCCGGAGAATTTCCTGCATGACCTGTTTGGAATGGCTCCCGGCGATGCCGCGTGGCAAAGGCAGAAGTCCCGTTTTCTCACCGCTTGTGAGGGAATCCAGACCACCTCTGTCGGCCCGCGACGGGTGCAGGACCGCACGACGGATGCCGCCGTTCCGTTAGGTGATGCGTTTCACAACGAAGCCGATACCGATTGGTCGCTTCCGCACAACGTCGCATGGATCCGTGAAACGGTGGAATCGCTGGCGGTTGCCCGGATCGCTCCACTGCCGCTTCAGATCGGCGGCAGTTTTGTGGAGGGCGCGGCTCAGGCCATTGCCAGCGATCCGTCGCGGCCGGGTGTTGAAGCCTATCGATATGCTCTGGCCGATTGCGCTCAAATTCAAAGTGCACTTGAAACCGCGGTGGCTGCGAGAGCTTCATGGCAGGCGCTGGGTTTTGCAGGTCGTGGCGAATTGCTCGCCAAAGCCGCTGTCACATTGGCGGACTGCCGCGGTGAGGCGATCGCGACAATGGTCATGGATGCCGGCAAGTCGGTGATGGAGGCGGATGCCGAATTCAGCGAGGCCATCGATTTCGCGAACTACTACGCCCGTGCGTTTTCCGAGGAATGGTTCGATGGTGCTGTTTTCAAGCCGTTAGGCACGGTGTTGGTCACACCACCGTGGAATTTCCCGCTGGCGATTCCCTGCGGCGGCATCCTCGCCGCGCTGGTCGCGGGGAATACCGTGATTCTCAAGCCCGCTCCGGAAACGGTGCTCACCGCATGGGTGATGGTGAACGCGCTGTGGCAGGCCGGCATTCCCAAGGAGGTCTTGCAGTTCCTGCCGTGTTCGGACGATGAAACCGGCCGGTCGCTGGTCACGGATCCGAGGATCGGCGCGGTCATTCTAACCGGTGCCTATGAAACCGCTCGGATGTTCCTCGCCTGGAAACCGGATCTGCGGTTGTTCGCCGAGACTTCGGGAAAAAACGCGCTCATCATCACCGCCGCCGCCGATCCGGATCTGGCGGTGAAGGATCTGGTGAAAAGCGCTTTCGGCCACGCCGGACAAAAGTGCTCGGCTGCGTCGCTGGCGATCCTTGAAGCAGAAGTTTATGACGATCCCGGATTCCGCCGACGTTTGCTCGATGCCGCGGCCTCGCTTCGCGTCGGGAGTGCGTGGCGCTACGACAGCTTCGTGACGCCCGTCGTCCGCGAGCCGGGCGATGCGCTTCTCCGCGCCCTAACTACTTTGGACGAGGGTGAGGAATGGCTGTTAAAACCGAAGATGATCGATGGCAATCCGTGCCTCTGGTCACCGGGGATCAAGCTCGGCGTGACGCCGGGAAGCTGGTTCCACCGCACGGAATGCTTCGGCCCGGTGCTGGGATTGATGCGGGCGGACGATCTGGAGCACGCGATTGAAATTCAAAACGCCTCGGACTTCGGCCTGACCGGCGGCATCCATTCGCTGGACCCCGCCGAGATCGCGATCTGGCGCGAGCGGGTGGAAGTTGGAAACGCCTACATCAACCGCGCGATCACGGGAGCGATCGTCCAGCGCCAGCCGTTCGGTGGTTGGAAGCGTTCGTGCTTCGGCCCCGGCGCGAAAGCCGGAGGACCGAATTACGCGGCGCAGTTCGGCACATGGAGCAGCAATGGATCACCATCGCGTCGTCTCGGATTGAATGAAGATATCAATCGTGTGTTAGGGGAGTTGGTATGGGCGGGTGGCGATGTCAATGTCCTGACCACGGCTGCGGAAAGCGACGCTTGGTGGATGGAAGAAGTTTTTTCGAAGGAGCACGACCCGTCGGGATTGAAATGTGAGTCGAACGTTTTCCGCTACCGTCCCTTCGCCCGTGTCCTTGTCCGGGCTGCGGAAGGATCGGATAAAACGATGCTCGGCCGGATCCTGCTGGCGGCGTCGGCGTCGGGAGCTGAAGTGGAATTGTCCTTGCCCGAAGATTCTGATTTCTCCGGTTGGAAAGGCAGGACCTGGCGCGAAAGCGAAAGCACGCTGTGCCGTCGGCTGGAGGCCGAAAGCTACGGGTTGGTCCGGACTTCCGTGGCATCGCCCGCACTGGCGGAGGCTGCGATTGAAGTGGGAACGAGGCTGGTTTCCGGCACGCCGGTGCTCAATGGCAGGATCGAGCTGCTGCCCTATTTCCGCGAGCAGGCGATTTCGGAAACCCTGCACCGGCATGGTCTTCTGAGGACCATTTCACATGCCTGATCGTCGCGCTCCTTGGCTCAGCGGTCCTTCACCCGCTCGACATTTGCTCCGAGCATGAGGAGCTTCTCGTCGATGTGCTCGTAGCCGCGGTCGATGTGATAGAGACGGCTGATTTCCGTCGAGCCTTTCGCGGTCAGCGCGGCGAGGACCAGAGCGGCGGAGGCGCGGAGGTCGGACGCCATCACGGGGGCTGCGGAAAGCTGGGCCACGCCGCGGACGACGGCGGTGCCATTGTCCACCTTGATGTCGGCACCCATGCGCTTGAGTTCGGCGCAGTGCATGAATCGTTGCGGGAAAATCGTGTCCTTGATCACGCTGAGGCCCGGGGTCGTGGCGAGCAGCGCGGTCATCTGAGCCTGCATGTCGGTAGGATAGCTGGGGTAGGGGGCGGTGCTGATTTCCACGCCTTGGAGATTTCCTTCGCCGCGATGGATGGTGCAGACGTCGCCCGCTTCATTGAAATCGACGCGGTGGCCGGATTCTTCGATGGCGGCGGTGATCGCCTTCATGTGGTCGCGACAAACGCGGCGCAGCGTGACGCCTTCGCCTGCCAGCGCGGCGGCGGCCATGAAGGTGCCGGCTTCGATGCGGTCCGGAATGACGGTGTGCTCGACGCCGTGCAGCTCCTTCACACCCTCGATCACGATGCGGCGGGTGCCGGCTCCGGTGATTTTCGCGCCCATGGAGTTGAGGAAATTCGCGAGATCGAGCACTTCCGGTTCGGCGGCGGCTGATTCGATGACGGTGATGCCTTCTGCGAGGGTGGCGGCCATCATGACGTTGTCGGTGCCGAGGACGGTCGGGCCGTGGGTGCCGCGGAGGTCGATTTCCGCGCCGCGCAGGCCGTCAGGAGCGGTGAGGGTAATGTTTCCTCCTTCGAATTCGACTTTCGCGCCGAGGGCTTCGAATCCGCGCAAATGCAGGTCGATTGGGCGGTCGCCGATCACGCAGCCGCCGGGAAGTGAGACGACGCAGCGGCCTTTTCTCGCCAGCAGCGGCCCCATCACGCAAATCGAAGCGCGCATCCGGCGGACCAGTTCGTAAGGAGCCTCGTCCGAGATATCCGCACAGGTGATGCGGACGGTGCCGGAGGAGCGCTCGACGTCAGCACCGAGGGCGCTGAGGATCTGGATCATGTAGTTCGTGTCCGAAACGTCCGGCACGCGGCGGATGATGCAGTCTTCGCCGGTGAGCAGGGCGGCGGCGAGGATCGGCAGCGAGGCGTTTTTCGAGCCGGAGATATTGATGGTTCCGCGAAGGGTGGAGCCGCCGTGAACTACGAGTTTGTCCATTGGTTGATGGTTGAAAGTTGATGGTTGATTGAAAGAGAAGAGCAGGAGAGTGGGATGTTGAAGCCGGGAAGTTCTTTTTCTTCCCATCAACTATCAACCATCCACCATCAACTTATCTTCAGGTCTTTTTGCGAAAGGGAAGCGGGCGATTCCGGAGAGATCGGTTTTCACTTCGATGTCCGTGAAGGCGGAGGCTTTGAGAATTTCGGCGACTTGTGAAGCCTGATCGTGACCGATTTCCAAAACGATCCAGCCGCCGGGTTTCAGGCGGCTGAATGCTTCCGGAATGAAACGGCGGATCAGATCGAGTCCGTCGGCTCCGCTGAAAAGGGCGAGCGCCGGATCGTGCGAGACTTCGCGGGAAATTGTCTTCCGCTCGGAATCCGGGACGTAGGGGAGATTCGCGACGATGCCATCGAACGGACCGGCGACTGCGGAAAACAGGTCGCTTTGAATGAAATTCGCGTTCGCCACTTCAAGAGTGGCGGCATTTTCCTCGGCGAGCGAGAGCGCGTCCGGGGAAACATCGACGAGCGTGACGTTCCAACCAGGCCGTTCGCTGGCGAGCGTCAGTCCGAGCACGCCGGAGCCGCAGCCCATGTCGAGTACCTGCGAATCCGCGGGCAGCTCCCGTTTTAAGATCCATTCGGCGAGTTCCTCCGTCTCCGGGCGCGGAATCAGCGCACGGGCATCGGTCTTGAACTCGTATTTGTGAAAATAAACCGTGCCGAGCAAATGCTGGAGCGGGATGCCCTCGCCGCGTCTTTTCAGGCCTTCGCGCAGCGGGGCGAGGTCGTTTTCCTCGATCATGCGGTCGAATTGCAGATACAGATCCATCCGGGTGCAGCCGAGTTGGTGGGCCACCAGCATCTGCATGTTCCTCCGGGCATCCTCGATTCCGCGTTTTTCGAGATAGCGTGTGCCGCCATCGATTGTTTCCAGAACCGTGCTCATTCGTAAATCCGGCGGGAGATTGCGCGGCGAAGGCGGCTCCGCCAAGACCTATGATCCGGATTCCCGCTATTTAACCACCGGCCGCAACTGCCAGCGTGCGGTGGTGCGCAGTCCGTCCTCTTCGAGCCGCATGCCGACCTCTGCGCCGTCGACCCTGCGGAGCATGCCGAACTCGCGGCTGCCGGTTTGACAATCGGGCTGCGTCGGTTGGTAGACGGTGCCGTAGCGGGTGCTGGACATCTGGCGCCCGTCCCAATTCCACTCGCCGCCAGCCGGATGGATCGGCCGGAAACCGAACCAGGATTTGTGTTTCTCCGCCGCTTCTTGGATCGAGCCGGTGCCGGTGGCGAGCAGGGGCAGGAGATCGCTGATGCCGCCGAATGCCGCCGCGCGTTCACGCTCCGCCGCCGAGGCGAAAAGTGCCGGGAGCTGCAAACGGCAGGCACGCGGGCTCACGCTGATTTGCGCTCCGGGCTGGGTGGCCTGCTTGCTGCCGGTGATCCGGAAGGGCGTGGTGAGAGGCATGTTGCGGACCACCAGAAACCGGTCTTGGACTTCAATTCCCAGCCGCAGGGTGATCATGTCGAAGAAACTGATCCGGTAAACCCAGCCCTCGCGCCCCGCTACCTTATAGAGACTTCCGGAAATCCCGCTGCCGCCGATGTCCATTTGGCGCCCTACCGATTGATCGAGCGCGCGGCGCACGGCGGCGACGTCGGTCAGGCCCACGCAGACTGCGGTGGGCCGCGTGAACATCGAGACGATGGCGGAAATGATGGGCATGTCACGGTTGTCCATCGGCCCGAAAGCGTTGGTCAGCTCACCGCTGCCCATTTCGAGAATCGGATCGGCATCGGCGACGGCAATGTGGATGTCCGGTCCGAGGTAATCGAGAATGGTGGTATCCAATCCCACGGATCTGGCGAATTCACCGAGCATTTCGCCGCCGGTCTTGACCCACGTTTCCTCGCGCAGGTTCATCGACAAAGTGGCGACGGGTTCCGGCTCGATTTTCGGAATCATCAGCGGTGGTCCTTCGCTCGCGACGATTTCGCGCAGGCTGTTATAGATCGAGTTGTCGATCAGCGGCAGGATGAAAACGGAAAGCTCGTAAGTGGAGGGATCCGGTTGATCGAGGCGGAGGGCGATCGGATCGAAGTAACGACGCCAATAGCGGCTGTAGTTTTCGAGGTATTGTGCGTAGGCCGCCGTTTCCTGCGCGGTGGCCTTGGTGATGCCGAGGTCGATCAGCGAATTCATGCGTGGCAAGGCTCCGAAAGTTTTTGAAATCGCGCCGGACTCCGCGTCGAGCAGGGCGTCGGTGGCGACTTCGGGCGGAGAAACGTAGTGTTTTCCGATCAAATCCGCAGCGGGTGCGTTTTCGCGACCATCCAAGCGGGACAGCAAGGAGCCGGCGACCAAGGCTTCCATCTCGCCGCGGGCACGGATCCGGCGGTGTTGCGGGATTTTCACCTCCGGCCCGACGAGGCGGCGGATGAATGGATCCGAGAGATAGACAAAGGCGCGTGTGGATTCCTGCAACGGAAGTTTCGTCAGCATGAAGCGCATTTCCGCGCTGCGGCCGAGGCTTTCCTTGCCGCCGGTGGCCTGGAGTTTCAGCGCGCGGTCGAGTTCGCCGGAATCGGTGCTGACAAACAGCAGGTCGCCGCGCCGCGCCCAGTGCGACAACTCACCATGCTTGCCCTTGCGGACGGTGGGGGCGTCGAGTTTCGTGATTCCCAGCATTTGCAGGAGTCCGGCGGCAATGATCGGGTTCTTGAGCCGCGCCACCACGGTGAGTTCCGTGCCGTCGATGAAAAACAGGTCCGGTGCCGAGATGGCGATTTCCTCCACCGCGCCGCTGTCGATCAGCCTCCGCATCCACTCGCGATCCATTCCGAGCGCGGCGAGGTAGCGATCGCTGAGGCCATATTGCAAACTGCGTCCGGTGGCGGAGGAGCCCGCGTTGAACAGGAATTCCGCGCCGCCATCGAGCCACGAAACCAACCCGGCGGGTTTCGGGAAATACGCGAGCAAGCGGTCGGTCGGAGCCACCTCCGCGAGTGCGATCCGCCCGCCTTCTTGGTTTCCGAGCATTTCCTCGAACGGGTGGGATTTCACCTCCACGCCTTTAATTTCGTTGATCGGAGTTTCCGGGCCACTCTTGTCAGGCGCTTGAGCGGTGCCGATGTCCTCCATTTGCAGCGTTTCACTGATGGCCGCCCGTCCGCCCAGCACGTTGAAAATTCCGGTGGTCCTGCCGCGCCGGTTTTGGGTGAAGAAATCCCGATTGGCAGCGAGCGAGCCGGGTTCGAACCCGTAGAGCGCCGGAGCTTGCCGGAACCAGTGTGGAAGAATGGTGGCGGACACGTCGTCGCGGTTTGTGGGCAGCGATGCCATTCTCTGCAGCGCCCACTGGCTGAGCACATCGCGTTCGCCGGGCGTCGTTTTGGATGGATCGATTAGAACGCTGGTGGATTGGCCGGTGAGGGAGTTTTTTAGTTCGATTTTCGTAGGCGTGTCGTTGAGCAACCGTGCGTGGATCGTGTAATCCGCCTGCTTGACTCCAGGTTCAAGCGCGGCCGCGCGGCGTGATTTGACCGGTGGTGTCAGCTTGGGATCAATGCTGCGCCGTTCGGCATTCCCGTTCGAGAGCAGGACCCAGTGTTTTCCGTCGTCCACCAGCGGTGCGGTTTCGTATGCAACCAGATGGGTTTTCTCATTGGCCAGGGTGGGATCAATGCTCAGATCGTCTAGGACGTGGTATTTATTCGCTAACTGTTTACGGTCCTCCGCCTCGAGCCCGTCGCCAATTTCATCGATCGATTTCGGAGCACTGCCGTCATGTTTCTCGGCGAAACCACGAATTTTCCAGCCGAGTTGGTAAAGCGGCCACTGCCCCCTGTCGATTTCCTGCTGCTCCTCCCGCTGGGACATCCGCCGCCCTGCCAGCAGCGTGTGGGCTTCCTGAGTGGCACTCACAAACACCTCGCTCAACCCCGAATCCTCCGCCGCCGCGTCCGGATTTTGAAACCAATAGCCGGGGACGGGTAGGGAAACGTTCGCCCGCAGGACCGTCAGACCGGTGTTTTCGTCGTGGTAACGCACCATCGCCGTCGTCTCCTGCCCGGAAGCCGTCGGAAACACGAAAAGCTGCCCGAGCAAAACCACGATCGTTGATGCAATCCATTCCGGTTTCATAGATTCCCAGCCTAACGATTTGGAAATTGAAAGGAAGGCGGAAAATCCCGGACATTTGCGTCATCGGAGGGCTGAATTTCGAAAACTTCCGGAAAAACACAATCGGAGCAAAAAAATCTTGCGCAGGGGGGTGGGTCGTGGTGTTCTCCCCGCCCGCCCAACTGGGTGGATTCATTTATTTCCCCATTACGGCCATGGCCTACGCAGTGATCAAAACCGGCGGTAAACAATACCGCATCCAAGAAGGCGACAAATTCGACGTCGAGAAGCTCGACGCCGAAGTCGATTCCACCATCACCTTCGACGTCCTCATCGTCGGCGAAGGCGACTCCGTGAAAATCGGCGCTCCTCTCGTTGAAGGTGCATCCGTGACTGCCAAGGTCATCAACCAATATCGCGGACCCAAGGGCGTTGCCTTCAAGTTCAAGCGCCGCAAGGGCTTCCACAAGACCATCGGCTTCCGCCGTGCTCTGACCACGCTCGAGATCACCTCGATCGCTGGCTAATTGAACCACTCACCTACCTACTTCCATGGCCCATAAAAAAGGACAAGGCTCCGTCAAGAACGGTCGCGATTCCCGCAGCAAGCGCCTCGGCGTGAAAAAATTCGGCAGCCAGGCCGTCATCGCCGGGAACATCATCATCCGCCAGCGCGGCACGAAAGTGCATCCGGGCCTCGGCGTCGGAATCGGCAAGGACCACACGCTGTTCGCCCTCGTCGACGGCCGCGTGAAGTTCGACCGCGAAGGCCGCCGCGTGAACGTGGTGGCTCCAGAGGTCGCCGTAGCGAACTGATCACGCTCGCAACAATTTCGAAAAAGGCTGCTTCCGGTTTGGAGGCGGCCTTTTTTGTGCCACCTGTTTTTCATGAAATGGATTGTCATCTGTCTGAGCCTGGCCGTTCTAACGAACTGCCAGCGGAGCCGGAATGTCGGCCAGCCCAAGGCGGTGGCGGTGCGGGCGGACGGCGCGCTGGAGCTGCGGCTGATGAGCTTCAACGTGCGCTACGAGAATGACGGCGACACGGACTCGCATGCTTG
>JBDSNC010000260.1:0-5388 GCA_039915545.1 Luteolibacter sp. | reverse complement strand
ACAACAAGTCTTGCGGCCCGTTTGTCTGGACGAAAGGACCCGAGAAACTCCGCCGCATCATCGAGCTAACGAAGGAATATCAAAATTCATTGCACAAGAACTAGCCGATCGATGCACTAGGCCTCGTCGTCGTTGCAAATCGAATGTCGTTCGCGTCATAAGATACTGATAGACATCCTATTTATCACCAACATCGAAAAACCTGAAGCCCGGCAATTCGCCGGGCTTCTTCGTGTCCACTCATCACCTCAATCCCCACAAACATGATCAATCCTATTAGAAATCACCCGTCATTCTGCCGCCCCACATCGCCCCGCTTGAGGAAACTCCTACTGCTCCCGGCGGCGGGGATATTCCTGACGCTCAGTTCATGCAAGGACGAGAGCTCCGCCCCTCCACCGCCTGTAGTGATCAATACCGAGCCCGTCGGTAACGGCCTCAGCGTCATCGGCTTCGCCATGCTCGGAGCCGCAGTGGTCATCGTACTCGGAAAATTGCTCAAGTAATCCACACCTCATGAACCCTATTCCGTACATCAAGGCCTTCGCCTGGATCTCGATCGTCGCGCTGTCGTGCTCGATATTTTCCGACTTCTGGCTACCGATGCTAGTCGTTGCCATCGCGATCACCCTGTTAGCCAAATTCGTCCGCTGAGCGGGTGAACGGCCACACATCCACATCCCAAAATCATGTCCCGTAACCTTTACACTCCGCGCCTCTCCGACGACGTGGTCCGCGCGCTCTATCGCGAGGCCCTGCGCCGCCGCCAGCCGATGACGGTTGTGGCCGACACCCTGCTCCGGCAGTCACTCGGCCGCATCGCCAACGATACGCCCTTACTCCGGGTCTGTGAGGACCCGCCGTCAAGGATCGCTATCCACAACCCCGAGGCCGCATAGGTCTCCACTACAACCACCAGATCGACAAAGGCCCGGCACCTACGCCGGGCCTCGTCGTTTCAGCCCATCACCACCAACAACCAGCCCCTACCATCATGGCCATCAAACTCATCGCAAACTACTCCAAGCGTCTCGGACTTCCCGGCTATTCGTCCCACCAATTCTCAGTCTCCGTAGAGACGGAACTGGTGACCACGGACGATGTCGCCGCCGAATCCGAACGTCTCTATCAACGACTGCAATCCACCGTGGACGAGCAAATCCTTCATACTGGATTTGTTCCGCCCTCCGATTACGGAATGGATCCGCCCGCGGATTCCGCCGCATCCGGCAATCAAGCCACTCCCGCCAACGTCACCCAGGTGGCGAACTGGCAGCGGGGCCCGGCTTGGAAATGTTCCGACAAGCAGAAGGATTTGATCCTGAAACTTGTCGAAGAGCACCGCTTGGACAAAGCGGACATCGAGGCCCTCGCTGTCGAACGTTTCGGCAAAGGCGTGCGCCTGCTCAACAAGGTCGAAGCCTCGGGGCTCATCGACGAACTGCTTGAAACCCACGGTGGCGCTCAGCGTCAGGACCAGGGCAAACGGGGCGACAGCTCCGCCTATTCCGGCAACCGGAAAGGAAGGGCCGCGTGATTTCGTCCGTCGAAGATCCGCCGTTCACCACCGGGCTGACGTGGTATGCCGGAACCCTCCCCGACCATATCAGTCCATCGGCCGCTAAGTCCTATCTGGAATGCTCGCTCAAGTTCTATTTTGAACGTGTCGTGTGCATCCGCAAGCGGGTTCCGGTGGCCCTCCATCTGGGGAAGGCGGTGCATGCCGCGCTCCAGACATTCCATCTGGCTCGTTGGCGTGGCGGCGACGATTCACCGGAAGCAATCGCCGCCGCGTTTGAGAAATCCTTCATAGAACTCGAACGCGACGAAGGTCCGGTGAATTTCAAAGGCGACGCCGACCGGGAAAAGGCCCGCACCGACGGTCTGCGAATGATCGCCGCCTACCTCGATTCCCCGGAAGCGATGAAGGACAAGCCGCGTGCGGTGGAGGTGTTGCTCAAGGAGGACATCCCGGGGCTGTCGGTCCCGCTAACGGGAGCCATGGACCTTGTGGAGGGAAACTTCACCCCTGTCGATTTCAAGTCGGCCGCCGCGAAGCCTGATCTGGCCCACGCCGCATTCCATCACGAGATCCAACTTGTCAGCTACCAACTCCTGATGGAGGCCGCAACCGGTGAAGTTCCGCCTTCGCTCGATCTGGTGTTCCTGGTGAAAACCAAGAAGCCGCAGGTCATCCGGGTTTCATCTCCGCCAGCCAGCACCCAGCGGAAACGTCGGGTGACTGCGTTGCTGGAAACCGCTGTCGAAGGCATCGCAGCCGGACGATTCCATCCCCAACCGGGGATGCATTGTTCGTGGTGCCAGTGCCGGAACGAATGCATGGGCTGGCTTCCCGGCCAGCCGCTGCCGGCAAAAAAGGCGGCCTGATCCAACAACGTAAAAAACACCACAATCACGCCCGCCCGGTCCTCGCGATCTGGCGGGCGTTTCTTTTTCCAACCCCTCTCCCAACACCAAACCAACCAACATCATGAATCCATCCAACAACACCACCCTCCTCGACGGCATCTGCCGCCGGGGAGTCCTCGTCTCCACTTCCGTCCGTTACTGGCGTGGGTGCAAACGTCTCAACGCCGAAGACCTGGGCCTTGATCCCGCCCACGTCAGCGACCGGCTCATCCAGTTGGGCCACAAGCGGCTCATCCCGCGCGATGCCTTGCAGGCGTTCGCGCTCATCGAATCCCGGGTGGCCGCCACCGTCGAAAGTTCGAGCTTCCCGTTCCTGGGAGGCATCGCGCGTTTCGTTCCCAATCCCCGCCTCGGCGACCTCACCTACCGGCTCGACAAACTCCGCGACGAATTCCGTGAAGCCACGCTGGACTTTGTGGCGGGTTACACCCCGCTGCGGGAAAACGCGATGGCCGAGTGGCGTGAAGCCGCCCGAAACCTCAACGGCAATTCAGAGCGCTTGATCGCCACCATCGAACAATCGTTCCCTCCTGCGGGCGAGATCGCCAAGCGCTTCGCCTTCGAGTCCTTGCTGTTCCAAATCGCGGCGCCTGACAACATTCGTCTGGAAGTCGCCACCGGGGTGGAACAGTTGGAAATTGCGGAGGACCGCCGCCGCATAGCGGACGACGCTTCCCGCAGACTCCAGAGCGATCTCGACGGATTCATCCGCGAGAGCGTCGCCTCAATGCGCGAGGAAACCGCCCGGCTTGCCGAGGAGGTTCTCGCCACCATCAACGGAAGTGAAAACGGCGTTCACCAGCGCACGCTCAACCGGCTCACCACGTTCATCGACAGCTTCCGCACGCTGAATTTCGCCGGTGACCAACAGCTCGAAGCGACGCTTGAAAAGTTCCGCCGCGATCTGCTCACCCGCAGCGCCGAGGACTACCGCAACGACAGCACGGCGATGGCAAGCCTCACCGATGGCTTGTTCCGCCTCCGTGCCAGCGCGGTGCAACTCGCCACTGCCGATGCCCGCGAGGTGATCTCACGTTTCGGCCAACAGGGCGGTCGCCGTCTCGCAGCCGTCGGCTGACTAGAAAACCGAACTCCCGCTGGCAGCTTGCCTTCCGGCGGGAGTTCTCCACCTTCATCCCGCCATGCCCCACAGCCAGCGCACCCCCGCCAGATCCGGAGGCATGTCATCAGCTATCAGGATGTCTGCCGGGCCAATCTCCAGGTCACCCGGGAACTGGAAAAGCTAGGATTCTGGAGCGACAGGCTCAATGACGTCGATGTCTATTGGGTCAGTGCCTCGTGGAGGTGCTACGGCTGGTGTCAGGGCCACATCTACATTCCGGCCATCAGCGGAGCCAACCTGAGTAATTTCATCCTCGGCACGCACGTCCGGCTCACTGATGTCCTGCGCCACGAATGGTCGCATGCTCTGGCGGACCGCTGGCCAAGCCTCATCGCCACCAGACGCTTTGCCCAAACCTTCTGTGGTGATTACGAATCCGTTGACCCGGTATCAACCTACGACCCGGACCGGCATCTCACCCACTATTCCACCGTCATGCCGTGCGAGGACTTTGCCGAAGTCTTCCACTTCTACCTGCGTCACAAGGGCCGTCTTCCTGTCCGTCTGGCCAACAAGCCGGAGATCGTAAAAAAGTGGCGCTTCATGGATTGGATGGCGGAGCGCATCACAAAAGGAACACGCTGAAATGCACACAAGCCTTGCCTCCGGCCCCTGATCCATCAGTATTCCAACATGAGTCAGAAGCTTCGCCACTGCCTGCGTGACCCGATCTCTGAAATCGGTACGGCGGCCGTCTATCTAAACGAGGCGGTAACCGCCCATCTCTCCAATGAACCCTAATAGCCCCGACCCTTTCAACCTTCATCGCTTTGTCACCGCTCAACACGACAGCTACGTGCAGGCTCTCTCGGAACTGAAGAGAGGGCGTAAAACCTCCCATTGGATGTGGTTCATATTTCCACAGTTCGCAGGTCTGGGGCGGAGCGAGATCGCCCACCTATATGCTATCAAGACAGTCCGCGAAGCTGAAGCCTATCTGGCGCATCCGATTCTCGGGCCTCGGATCTTGGAATGCTGCGACGCCGTGCTTCTTGTGAAAGGCCGAACCGCTTCAGAGATTTTCGGTTTCCCGGACGATTTGAAACTGAGATCCTCGATCACGTTGTTTTCGACCGTGGCGGAGCCCGGGTCGGTGTTCGATTTCGTTCTTGAGCAGTTTTTCGGCGGCGATGCTGACCGGCGGACACTCGAACTCCTGGACGCCCACAGCTAGCAGATCGTCTCTGCCCACCTCTCTGACCACAGCCCGCCCGCCCAACGCCCGGCGGGCTTTTTCGTGCCCGGATCACGGGTGTCATCACTTTCTCACAACACGCAATGATCATCACTCAAAACGCCGATTTCATCCCAGCAGCCTGATTTTTCAAACCACCACTCCACCCAACACACCTTCCACCACTCCCACAGCCGCTAACACAACATCCTCCGAATCCGCAGCAAGGGCGGCCTGTCAACACGGGCCGCCCTTGCCGCATCCAACCTTCAACTCTTCCAACCGAAAACCAACAACATCATGTCCCACTTCACCACCATCCAAACACAAATTCGCGATCTCCGCGCGCTGGCGGACGCCTGCGCCGACATGGGCCTCGCACTCGTTCCTGATTCCAACTGCCGGGGCTATGCCGGCATCGTCCGACTTGCTCCCCATGTCGTCAAACTCAAGGGACCCTACGACATCGCCGTCGAACCCGCTCCGGAAAATGACGGCAGTTACGGCCTGACCACCGACTGGTGGGACGGCCACGTCGCCAAGGAAGTCGGCATCGGCTACGGCCGCCTGCTGCAATCCTACGGCGTCTTCAAAACCATGCGCGAGGCAACTGCCCGTGGACTCCGCACCACCCGCAGGCAGGAAGCCGATGGCTCCATCC
>JBDSNC010000249.1:0-37398 GCA_039915545.1 Luteolibacter sp. | reverse complement strand
CCGTGATTGGAAACGCCCTCCGCCTCCGCAATCGCACGATCTAGCAAATTTACTGGAAAAACGCATCGAGCCAAGGCGCGATCCGTCCCGCCATGTCCGCTGCGAACCATGCGGCGAAGGCTCCGGTGATGACGTCCATCGTGTAGTGCGCCCGCAGGACGAGCACGACAACCGCCTCGCCGAGAGCGACACAAACCGCGATGGCACCCAGCCACCATGGGGCCATGTGGCAGATCTCGATCGCGCCTAACACCGCGAGCGCGGTGTGGCCGGAGAAGAAAAAATCATTGCCGACTCCATAGGTGACCAGAATCGTGGGAAACCCGGGATCGCGCCAGATGATGCCCGGCGGCGGTGGCAGGGTGCAGCAGAGTTGGGAAATCTGGCGCAGGCTGAAGACGATGAGGATGCCGAGAAACGGCGCGAAACTTTTACCGAAAACCGCCGCCGCGATGAGTGAAAGGCCGAGCACGTCGATGCAGAACGAGCTGATGATGAGCAAGCGGTTCGCGGCTTTTTCATGGGTGCTCAGATACCGGTGCCAGCCCGCCGTGAGACGGTGTACCCAATCACCGATGCTCTCCATGTCATCGCTTTTGGAAGCGATGAGTTTCTGGGTCCAGAACCAGATGACGAGGGCCACCGCGATGGCGGCGACGCGCAGAAGGATGAGCATCATGAGATTTCCGTTCCGGTGGGGTTGATCCTGCGTCCGGCCTTGGTGGATTCCAACAGCTCCTCCATCTGTCTGCGGATTTCCACGGTGAGCGGATCGTGTTCCTGAGACTTGTCCCGTGCGGCACTGACCTCGATGGCATCGCCGACCGTGATGATCGCACGGATCGGCGCGTGGGCGCGGGCGAGGTCGGTGAGATCCTCCTCGTAGCGTTCCACGGTTTCAAGGATGCGCTCGGGCGTCGGATTTTCCATGTAGTCTCCCGTGTAACAATGGAGCTGTTGGACGAGATAACAATCGGCGAGGTGGCGCCAGCGGGCGGCGCGTTCGGTCTCGGTTAGTTCGCCCGTCACCATCTCCGGCAGGATGGCGGAGCGCAGGCGCTTCACGCGGGCCATCACATCGCCATCGTGGCGGGAGGCGCACCACTGGATTTCCAGAGGCGTGAGCAAGTGATCGATCATCCGCTGCAACCGCTCGCGGAAGGTTCCGGTCTGCGGCGACTGGAAGTATTCGATTTCCTTGAGCGACAACAATCCGTCGCCGACTTTCTGGATTCGCTCGCGGAGTGGCAACTGGGCCTGCGACTGCCAGGAGAAACGGTGTTCGATTTCCTCAATCACCGGCGTGACAGTTTTGCGCAGATCACCCTCGAAAAAATAACGGATGAAGACCGGATGAACGACGACTTTTCCTTCCTTCCGCTGTTTCGCCGCTGTCCGCGCCATGAAGGCGGGGCCTTCCATAAAATTTACCAGGCGGTCGTTGCAGCGAGTGATGATGCCCTCGGCAAAAATGACTAACGGAAATTTTCCGTCCGCCACGATCTTGACCGCGCATTTGAGCGATTCTCGGTCCATGCCTTCCCGATAGACGCTGAATCCACCCATGCGCGGGAGCAAGAAGCGCTGGATTTTGCTCGTCATGAACACATGCCAGCTCGCGATGACGTTGAACGGCCGCTTCACTTCGGCGGAGAGGAAATCGAGCACCATCGGATCGCACGGGCGGCAGTGGTTCCCCACGATCATGATGCCGTGGCCCGCTTCGAGCGAGGCACGCAATTTTTCCGCGCCGACGCATTCCACGGCCGTGATGCCGAATTCCTTGCGCAGGTTGCGCGGCAGCAACCTCCGCACCACCCAGTGCCAGAAACGGCTGAACTGCGGCGGGATGAAGGTGTAGGGTTTGTCGATGACAACGCTTTGCATGGGAAATAAAATGTTAGCGGTTGCGCCAGCGAACGAACATATCCGGCACTGCCTGAGGGCGCGAGCAAGTGACGAAAAATCCAGCCAGCCCGGCAACCGCGCCGCAGACCCAGAAGATCTGGCTGTAGCTGAAGTGCAGGGTGGACGCCAATTGGTTCTGCGTGATGGCGGCGGCGGCGATGCCGACCCATGACAGCCAGCTCACCGCGCCCTGGACCGCGCCTTTCGTTTGCGGTGACGGGCGGTGTTGGAGAACGGAAACGATCGGCACGATGAACAGTCCACCGCCGAGACCTAACACCCCGAGCGCGCCAGCGAAGAGCGATTTCGTAATTCCCGGCCATCCCAGATAGACACTCGCCAACGCCATCAATCCCGCGCCGATCGGGATCAAACCGTATTCGATGCGGCCGCGTGAAAGTCTGCCGGCGAGCATGCTGCCGATGCCGATGCCCAGGCTGAGCGCGGCTTGAAGCGAGGCTTGTTCCGTGGGTTTCAGGTGGAAAACCTTCTGGGCGAACAGCGCGAGGTTGATCTGTACCAGCGTGGCGACGAAAAAGAACGCGGTGTTTCCCCAGTTCGCCCGCCACAAGTCGCGGTCGGCTTTCATGACAGTGAGGTTGTTCCAGATTTCGCCGATGATGTTGGGGTTGAATTTTTTCGATGGATCGGCAGCGGGGACTTTGGCAATGCCGATGCTGGTCATCAATCCAACGGCTGCGAGTCCGGCTAACAAAATACCCGACCACATCTCACGATGAGCCAGCCCCTCCGCCAGCCAGCCACCGGCGAAGGTGCCGAGGATGATGCCGATGAAGGTGAGCAGCTCGAGGATTCCATTTCCGGCAGACAGCTTCGAGGTCGGTAAAACTTCGGGCATGATGCCGTATTTCGCCGGAGCGAAGATGGTGCTGTGAACTCCCATCAGGCAGATCGCCGCGAGCTGGAGCGATTGATGTTCCAGCTTCAACGCGAATGCGGCGAACAGCATGATGCCGATTTCCCCGGCCTTCACACCGATCATCACCGAGCGCTTGCTGAAGCGATCCGCCATCCAACCGCCGACGGTGGCGAAAAGCAGGAACGGCACGGCGAACAACAATGACGCGTGACCCGCGAAGCTTTCTTTGTCGGTCTCGCTGAGGGTGACGGAAGCGAGCACGGGGAAGATGACCAACCAGCGCAGCGCGTTGTCGGAGAACGCGCCCTGGAACTGGGTGAACATCAGGTTCCAGAAACCGCGCGGCCAGGATTTGGAGGATTCGTCGGACATGTCAGTGGGCGGGTGGGCAGATTTTTTTCAGGATGAAATGGGTGGGAACGAAGACGATGCCGATCAGGGCCGAGATCCATGCTCCAAGATAAGCCAGCGGAGGCAAGAGCGTTTGTGGCTTCGCATCGTCCATGCCGAAAACGTAGTCCACATTGCGCGGCAGTTTGGGATCGGCCAGCACGGCACCGGCGGGTGGCAGGAGGAAATAGGCGATGAGGCAGAGCGCGATGCAGATCACCGTCCAACCTAACAAAGCGCGCTTGTCGTATCCGAGCTTGCGAACCAGATAGAACAGGAGGAACGGCAGCCAGCCGTGGAAGAGCGAAAGGCCACGCAGGAAGAGCGAACGGTCGGCATCGAACATGTAGGCGGTCATGCCGGTCATTTTCCCACCAAAGAGCTGGAAAAGGAAATCCGCGCACCACAGCGCCTGCGGGATCAGGATTCCGACGGCGGGCAGCGAGACAAGCAGCGCGTCCTCCTTCCAGATGCCGACGAGCGTGAGCAGCAGCGCCACATCGCAGAAGTAGAGGAAATTCGTGGGGCCGTAGTTGATCCAGTAAACGGGGATCATGACGGCGAGAAATCCGGTGTAGGTGATTTTGAGCCAGAGCGGGATGCGCGGGGAGGTTTCGGTTTTCATTCGGTCGAACGGGGTTGGTTACAGTCACGTTCTAGCAAACAACCCGCCCGGAGCGTTAATTGAATCTTTCAATGCCAGCATCGACTGATTCAATAGACGAAACGAGAGACCCCGTCCATGAACATCCACCACCTGGAACTTTTCTATCACGTCGCCCGCTGCCGCGGGGTGAGCGCCGCCGCCCGCCAGATGCCCTACGGCATCCAGCAACCCGCGATCAGCGCGCAAATCCTGCAACTGGAGGACTCGCTGGGCAAAACCCTGTTCCAGCGCCGGCCCTTCGCACTCACGCCGGAGGGCGAAACCTTGTTCGCCTTCGTCGAGCCGTTTTTCCTGAAACTCCCCGCCATGGCCGAACGCCTGCGCGGCGGCGCGGACCACAGCCTGCGGATCTCGTGCCCGGAAATCGTCCAGCGCGACTACCTCCCCGCCCTGCTCGCCGGAGTGCGCGCGCGGCTGCCGGGCTTCCATTTCACCTTGGAATCCGGCCGCTACGAGGAAATCCAAAGCCGCCTGCGCTCCGGGAAAATCGACATCGGCCTCTCGACCAGCGTCGGAGCGAAGGACGAGGACATCCGCCACCACGAACTCCTGCGCCTGCCGCTGGTCCTGCTCGTCCCCTCGAAAACCGGGCCCGCCAGCGCGGAGGAAATCCTCAGCCTCGACCGCATCGACCTCCCGCTCGTCACCCTGCCACGCGGCGAGTCCGCCGTGATCGCTTTCCAACAGGAGCTCCAGCAGCGGAAGATCGAATGGTTTCCCATGCTCGAACTTGCCAGCCTCGACCTCGTCGCCCGCTTCGTTTCCGAAGGCTACGGCGCGGGCCTCGTGCTCGACATCCCCGGCATCAAGCGGCCGCCCGGCCTGCGCGCGCTGCCCCTGCCCGGGTTCCCGGAAATCAGCTTCTACGCCCTCACGCTCGGCAGCCATTCACCGATGGTGGAGCTTTTCATCAACGAGGCGATCCGGGTGATTGATGGGATGGCTAAAACCCAAGCGTGACACAGACATTCCTGTCTGTTCTTGCACAAGCCACAGCCACCTGAAGAACAGACAGGAATGTCTGTATCACGCCCGAACCCCACTTTGAAGGGCGGTTCTGCGGCGGTGGACAAACAACGGACGGCGGTTTAGGAACTACGGCATGACAAAGCGCACATTGGGCAGGGGTGGATTTGAGATCGGTGAGGTGGGGATCGGCTGCTGGCAGTTCGGCGGCGATTTCGGGCCAATGGAGGATGCCACGGCGTTTGCCATCCTCGACGCAGCGGTCGCCAGCGGCACGGATTTTTTCGACACCGCCGATGTCTATGGCGCGGGCCGGAGTGAGGAGCTGATCGGCCGGTTTTTAAAAACCTGTGAGACGCCCATCACGGTCGCAACGAAGGTCGGAAGGGAAGCCGTCCTGTATCCGGACAAATACAGCCGCGACATCGTTAGGGATTCACTGCTCCGCTCGATCAAGCGCCTCGGCGTCGATGCGCTGGATCTCGTGCAGCTTCATTGCATCCCGACGGAGGTGCTGCTGGACGGCGCGATATTCGACTGGCTGCGCGATTTCCAAGCCGAAGGTCTGATCAAACACTTCGGTGCCAGCGTCGAGAGTGTGGAGCAGGGACTGATCTGCCTCGGACAGGAGGGACTTCTATCACTTCAAGTCATCTTCAACCCCTTCCGCCTGAAACTCGCCACCGGGCTTCTGCCGCAGGCGCAGGAAAAAGGCGTGGGCATCATCGTCCGGCTGCCGTTGGCGAGCGGTTTGCTTTCAGGGAAATTCACCAAGACCACCGCGTTCGCAGCGACGGATCACCGGAACTACAACCGCGACGGACAGGCCTTCAACGTCGGTGAGACCTTCGCGGGACTGCCGTTTGAAAAAGGAGTGGAACTGGCAGATGCGCTGAAGGAATTTGTTCCCGAGGGAATGACAATGGCCCAGATGACGTTGCGCTGGATTCTGGATGACGACGCGGTTTCCGTCATCATTCCGGGAGCGAGTTCACCCGCGCAGGCCACAGGGAACGCGGCGGCAGCGGGATTGCAAAGACTTCCCGCGGAGCTGCATGCGAGGATTGGGGTTTTCTATCAGGAAAACGTGAGGAAACACATCCGCGGGCCGTATTGAGAGGGTGGAGCCACGCTCTTGTCGCGGTGGATGGGAAGGGAAAGCGGACTGCTGAAGACGTCTTTCTTCCCCGTTTCCGCAGCTTGCAGGATCAATTCCGCGGTCCCTGTGACACGGGACAAATCGGATTGCGGGCCACGAGATAATTGGTCATTCTGACGCGTATAAATCTGAGGATTTTCCACCTCTTGCCGCCGATCCCCGCCATGAAGCGTCCCGACCCCACCGCAAAGCCACGTGTTGCCCGCCCTGCCCCGGCAACCAAAGCCTCCGTGCCGTTCAATGCCCAGAGCAGGAAGAAGGCTTCGATACCCATCGTCGGCGTGTTCGCGCTGCTGGCAATGGCGATGTGGATCGGCTTCGAGTTGATGCGGACTTCCCCGCAGGTGGCTTCGAAAAAGTTGCCGGTCGCGCGGCTGGCCCCGGTGAAAGCTCCCGAAACCCCACCCAGTGTCGAAGTCGCGGCAAAGGACGTGCCAACACCCGTTCCCGTTGTGCCCACACCTGCGCCCGCTCCAGCGGTGGAAACTCCCGCCGCTCCGGTGGCGCCTTCGGCAGAAGCGGTCCTCGCCGCCCGCCTCAGGAACGAACCATTGCTGGTCCTCCTCGGCAGCAACGCCCGCATCAGCCACGAGGTGGACCGCGACAAGAAGTTGCTGGCCTCCGCCGCCGAAGGAGGCGCATGGGATGACTACCGCGGCCTACTCTCCCGCTCGCTCGCCGCCGCTCTCGGCACGGTGGAGGTGAGGAGCCTCCGCGACCGCTGCGGTGTCCTTTGGAAGGAACCCGTCTTCTATCAGGCCCTCCTCCGCTGGAAGGTGCTGGAACAATTTCCATCAGCGGACATCGAGTCCAACCGCTACGCCAAGGACCTCTTTGCCTGGATGATGGTCAACAACGACGCAATGGAGGAAGTCCTGCTCACTGTGAAATCCGGCGACAACAAGGCAAAGGTCTCCTCACTGATGGCGGACGCATGGCTCTCCAGCCCCGAAAAAGCACAAAAGTATTTCAACCTGATGCTCGCATGTGCCGTCGTGTTCGACACCGAAGTGAAGGCCCATCCTCTCGGCGACAGTGCCAGCTCGGTTTCGGAACCCATCGATCCTCACCAGCGATACCTGTGGTATATCGATAAAAACGAGAAGGGCAAACTGGCAACCTCCGTCAACAGGCTCAGCGCCCGCGATCTGGTCTGGGTGGTCTGTGCGCCGGTCCAGACGAGCGAGCTGGAGTGGGCGATCGACAAGATGCAGCTCACCCGCAAAAACTGGGGCAACGCCTACGGGATGATCGAGTATCTGATGGAGCGGGCTGTAAAAGGACTCAACCCCTACAAGGAATACACCTTCGCCGAAATTCTCAAGGAAGGCGGCATCTGCGGCGATCAGTCTTATTTCTGCGTGAACACCGCCCGCGCACTGGGAATTCCGGCAATGACGATTTCCGGCGAGACCGACTTGGGCGGCCACGCGTGGGCCGGGGTGAAAGTCAAAGACGACGAGTGGAACACCCACATCGGCCGGATCGGCGGAGCGTCCAATGGCGGGGCGGGCAACCCGCAAGTCGGCGGCAGCACCAGCGAACAGGAAGTGTGGCTGTGGAACGATCGCGCGCAGCAAAGCCGCCCGACCACGCTCAACGTGTTCCGCCCCTTGTGGCTCGCTGATTTGCTGGAATCCGTCACCCAACCCGCCGCAGCGGAGGAATCCGTGCGCATCGCCAACAGTCTTGGTCACGCGTTCATTGAAACCTGGGTGCGGCTTCACGACGTGCTCGTCAGGAAAACCAAGGCATCCAGTGACCCCGGCGCGTCCGAACTGGTCGATGCCTGGGTGGATTTCGTCGCCAGCATGCGCAGGGAATTCCGGGAAAACCCGCGGATGGTGGACTTGGCCGCGAAGGCCGAGACTGAGCATATTTTCCCGTTCACCAAAATAAACGACGCCCGCCGGACCCTCGCCCGCGAACGCCGCCGCGACGAACGGAACGCGGGTGAACAGAAAGACCTCATCGCCGACACGCTCAAGCGCGAGGCGGACCTGATCCAGTCAAAAGGCACACCGGATGCAGCGAAGGAGATTTCACAGCTTTATGACCGTGCGTTGCGTGACTACGGCGGCAGTGTCACCGGCTTCAAAAAGATGGCGGAAGACTACTTCTCCTTTGCCAGCAAGGATCCCGAAAACTCGCGAAAGGCAGCCCGCGACATCGAACTCGCATTCACCCGTGTCGTGGAAACCGGTTCAAAGGACTGGTTCCGCGCTAACACCGAGACCTCCATTTACAAGATGATCTGCTCCTATTACCGCACCGCCGGCGACGAGGCGAAGGCGGAGAAGCTTGAGAAGCGCTACATCCGTCTGCTGAAGGAGGCGGAGCGCGGCGCTCTGTGAGGGAGTGTGTCCTCAGATTTGCTGATAGGTCCTTTTGCTGTTCGTTGAGTGGCGAAATGAATTTCGCGGTCCGTCAGATTTTCCGCAGCACGTTCGTGGAGTCGCCGAAGCGCTTTTCCTTTGCTCCGAATTCCTCGAGCATCCTCAGATAGAGATTGGACATCGGGACGTCCTCGCCAAGGTCGACGTGGCGGCCGGGAGTGAAGGCCCCTCCGGCGTGGCCGGCGACGAGGACGGGAAGATCGTTGTGGTTGTGGCGGTCGCCGTCGGAAATGCAGCCGCCGTAAACGATCATCGAGTTGTGGAGCAGCGACTTGCCGTCGACGTCCGGAGTGGTGTTGAGCTTGTCGAGGAAATAGGCCAGCCGCTCCATGTAGAAGCGGTCGATTTTGGCGATTTTCGCCAGATTGTCCGGATTGTGCTGGTGGTGGGAAATGTTGTGGTGGCCGTCCGAGACGCCGATGTCCGCGAAGCTGCGGTTGCTCCCGTCGTGAGCCATGAGGAAACTGGCGATGCGGGTGGAGTCGGTTTTGAAGGCGAGCACCATCATGTCCAGCATGAGGTTGAGCTGCTCCTTGTAACTGCCCGGAGTCGCGTCCGGTGCGGGCACGCCGGGGTCTTTCGGGATGCCCATGGCCTCGGCTTTCTCCACCTGGCGCTCGATCTCGCGCACGCCTGTCAGATACTCGTCGAGCTTGTGGCGGTCGCTGCGGCCGAGGTATTTCTGCATCGCCTTCGCGTCCTGTTGGACGAAATCCAGCACCGACTTCTTCGAGGCGTAGCGTTGGCCGAGATTCGTGGCGCGCTCCTTGTTGGTGCCCGCACCGAAGAGGCGCTCGAAGACAGCGCGTGGATTCGACTCCGGCGTCATCGGCTGGTCCTCGGAACGCCAGGAGAGATTGAACTGATAGGCACACGAGTA
The DNA here is from genome assembly GCA_039915545.1 of Luteolibacter sp. Lineage (GTDB taxonomy): Bacteria > Verrucomicrobiota > Verrucomicrobiia > Verrucomicrobiales > Akkermansiaceae > Luteolibacter. The sequence continues at coordinate 28,152 of JBDSNC010000249.1, read as the reverse complement.
ACCGGAATCGCATTGCCCGGATTTCCTGACTCCTTCGGATGACAGCTCGAGGGACGACAGCCGCGTGAGATTCTGCGCGGCCTGCGCGGCGACCTGGTCCACCGAGATCCCGAGCTTGATGTCCGAGCCCGCGGTCTTGAGCGCGCGAGCCGATGTTAGGAAACTGGCGACGCCGCGGGCGTGGTCGCCCGGCCCGTCCTTTCCACCGGCCGCGTTCTTCTGTTCGAAGCCGGTGAAGATCTGGAAATGGTCGCGCAGCGCTTCCACAGGCTTGAAGGTTTCACCGAGCTTGTAACTGGAGGTGGTGCCTTTCGGCCGCCAGAGGTCCATGTTCACGCCGTTGGGAATGTAGAGGAAGGCCATCCGCAGCGGCGCGCCGCTGGCGGTGGTGGCGACGGCGTTCTCCACCCCGGCGGCAAGCAGCGGGCGGAAGGATTCCAAGGCTGGCAGTGCGACGGCCGCGCCGAGGCCACGGAGAAATCCGCGACGGCCGGTGCCGGTGAATGGATGGTGGCTCATGGCGTGCTGGTTTTTGCTAGCTCAATCGTCTCCCCGGCGTTTTTGAAACGGCGCACTTTCCACGATCCCAAGAATGAGTTCGCGGAGCTTGCCGTTGTTTTTCTGCAGGCGGTCGGTGAGGAGGTCGATGGTGGTGGAATCGTAATATTCCACACCGCGGCCGATGGCGTAGGTGAGGAGCTTCTCGGAAAGGCACCGGTAGAAATCCTGTTTTCGTTTGCCGGCGAGGATTTCTTTCAACCCAGCGACATCGGTGAACTTTTCCCCGGTAAGCAGTTTTCCGGCCGTGTCGATCGGTTTGCCATTTTCCTGAGTGCGGAACTGGCCGAGCGCGTTGAAATTCTCCAGCCCGAGGCCGATCGGATCCATGCGCGCGTGGCAGCCGCGGCAGTCGGGATTCTTGCGATGAATCTCCATCTTCTCGCGCATCGTCGGATTTGCCTTACCGCCTCCGGCGTCCTCGAGTTTCGGCACGTTCGGCGGCGCAGGCGGAGCAGGAGTTCCTAGCAGATTATCGAGAACGAAGAGCCCGCGCTTCACGGCGGAGGTGCGCGTGGGGTTCGAGGTGACCATCAGAAACGTCCCCTGCGTGAGCAAGCCGCCGCGCTCGGGATGCTCGGTGAGATCGACCGGTTTCATCTCCTCGCCCGTCACGCCGTCGATGCCGTAGAACTTCGCCAGCCGCTCGTTGAGGAAACTGTAGCGCGCGGAAATGAGCTCTTCCGCCGGACGGTTCTGGCGTAGCACGAAATCGAACAGCATCTCGGTCTCGCGCTGCATGTCGGAGCGGAGGCGGGAATCGAAAACCTTCGCCGCCTGGCGGCTGGTTTCCGTGCCGAGGATCGTTTTCGCGCTCATCGCGACGGTTTCCACGTCGCGCGCCTGGAGCCACTGGCCGACGAAGTTTTTCACCAACCGCTCCGAACGCGGGTCTTTCAACATGCGGTCTACCTGCTGCGTCAGGTTCGCGCGCAGCTTGTTGTTGAAGGCAAGGCTGAGCAGTTCGTCGTCCGGCACCGAACCCCAGAGGAAAAACGAAAGACGCGCGGCGAGCGAGTATTCGTCGAGCGGCACGATTTTCGCTGGATTGTTAGGTTCCGGCTGGATCTCCACGCGGAACAGGAATCTTGGCGATGCGAGACAGGTGGCGATGGCCTGCTTGATGCCGTCCTGGAAGGTTTTCCCCGGCTCCGCCGAAACATCGCGGACGATGGCGGCGAGGCGGTCGATCGTCTGCTCGTCGAGCGGCTTGCGGAAGGCGCGGCTGACGAAACTGCGCATGATCTTGCGGGCGTAGCGGTCTTTGCCAGAAACGGTGTCGGGCGCGGGACCATCCACAAAGATCATGCGGTAGCCCTTTGCGTATTCCTGCTGCGTGCCGCCGAGCGGACCCTGGAGGATCACACGGTGGACCGATAGAGAGAGCTCCTCTTCTCCGGCGAGCGGACGTTTTCCGGAAATGACGCTGATTTCAAACGGCTGTCGGCCTTTTTTCAGCGGCACTTTTCCGGTGAGTTCGATGACGCGGCGCTGGTCCCAACCGAGCGACACCCCGCCGGCCTTGGTCCCGCCGGCGGAGATCCGGAGCTGCGCTTCGTCGGTGGTGGCCTCGGACGCACCATGGATGGAATACTCCACCTTCACCTGATAGTCGCCGTCCCAGAGGATTTCCTGGTCCACCTTCACCTGCTGGTTCTTCGAAAACGGCAGCCACCCGGCATTTGTCTTCGGATCGCCGGATACATTGAAAGCAACGCCGTCGATGTCCACCCTCGGCACTTGCGCGGCGGCGCCATCCGGCAGGGCGAGTGCCACCACCTCGTCGGCAGCGGAAATGTATTTCTCCATCAGAAGCGGCGAGATTGATAGAACGGAACCGATGTTGTCGAAGCCGTAGCCGGTGTCGTCCGCGGGAAAAACCTCGCGGGTGTCGTATTCGACGCCCAGCAGATCATAGACGGCGTTCTGATACTCCGTGCGGTTCAGGCGGCGGATGGTGACACGGCCGGGATCGGGGTTTTCGGGATCGAGTTTGAAAACATCGCGTTCGATCCAGCTCAGGAGCTGCTTCCGTTCAATGGCGCTCGGCTGTTCCTTATCCGAAGGCGGCATGACCTGGCTGCGGAGGTTGCGCCAGATGGTGAGCCAGTGTTTCTGATCTTTCAGGTGCGTTGGCAGGTCCTTGAAACCGTCCATCGAGAACTTGCCTTTCGCAACACCTTCCGCGTGGCAGTCGAAGCAGTATTTCTCGAGGATCGGGGTGACCCGGGCTTTGTAATCCGGCTCGGGATCGGCGACGGCGGACCCGGCAGCGACCACCAGAGCGGCGGTGGCTTTCAACCACGAAGGCACGGTGGAGGAAGAAGGCACGATCGGGAACTATTGCTTGGCTTTGTATCCGCGCCAGAGCCATTCGAGTGCGCCGGGCAGGGTTTGTTTGGTCACGCGTCCGTCCGTGTGGCCGGCGGCTTTGGCAAAAACATAGCGGTAATCATATTCCTTCGCCTTCAGCTCGGCCGACATGCGTTGGTTCGCCATCACCCAGTTGTGGAGCGAGGCCTCGTCGCGGTCGTGGCCGTTGTCATTCTCGCTGACCTCGAGCCAGATGCGGATCGGCTTTTTCGCGGCTTTTTTGATCAGGTTCTCATGGTATTCCCAAGCGCCGTGCGGGGTCTTCGGATTGGTGGGAAATTGCTGGTCCACATAAGTGCCGGAATAAGTGAGCACCTTTCGATAGAGATCCGGGTGGAACCACGCCATGGTGAAGGCCGCCGCGCCGCCGGAACTTCCGCCCATGGTCGCGCGGCCTTCGGGATCGGCGGTGAACCTGATTTTATAGTCCTTGCTGATCTTCGGGAGGACCTCCTTCTCGATGAACTTCGCGTAGGTATCGTCCACCGTGTCGTATTCGAGGCCACGCTGGCTGCCCTTGGAATCACCGCCGCCGGAGTTGATCATCACGGCCACCATCACCGGCAGGCGCTTTTGGTGGATCATGTTGTTGAGCACGTTCGGCAAAACCCCGCGATAACCGAGGCCGTCCTGCGCCACGATGAACGGCACCTCATCGCCCGGTTTGTATTGCGATGGCACGTAAACCGCGACCTTCCTCTGATAGGGAACGGTCCCCTTCTGATCCTTCGCGATGCCCTTGTAAATCCTGCTGTCCTTCGAATCCATCGTGAACTCAAGGATACGCCCCTGCGGCACGCCCTCCTGAACCTTCGTCTCCGGCGCGTCCGCATAATCCGGGCCGATGGTGGATTCCGTTTCTTCCGCCCTCGCCGAAACGGCAGCGGACAGGGAAACGAGGACGGAACAACAGATCAGACAAGATAGGTTTTTCATGGGAAAGGAATTGGGCCAGATCAATACCTCAAGCCGCCAACCGTTTTGTCATCCCATCCGCCGTTGCTTTGAAAAGGCACCCCGGAGATACGAGACCACCTTCCATCGCGTTGGAAACGCGGCAACAAGCCCTCACGTCTTGCGTGAAGCGATGCTCTCGACCTGCCGGTATTTGAGAATGTTCGAATCGGAGGTGAGCACTTTGAGGCCATGAAGGCGTGCCGTCGCCACGATGATTTGGTCACACGGATCCGTGTGAGGCCAGTCAGGTAGCCGCGTGGCATCGATCACGATATCAGGAGAGATTTCAAGAACCCGCACTCGATTTACAGGCAGAGCGAGCTCGAACCACCTGGACAATGCCATGCCGAAGACCAATTCACCCTTTGCTTCCTTTCTCGCAACTTCCAGCAGGCTCATCGCGGACACATGCACCAGATGCTCTCCAGCGAGGAGTTTGCGAACCGTAGGTTTCAATAACTCAGGAGCAGCAAATGCATCCAGCCAAGCGCACGTATCGAGCAAGAGGATTGCAGACATGATGAATTGGATTTCGATCAATCCTCCCAATCATCCGCTTCCCACGCCGGAGCATCGGGAACGTAGCTGGCCTCAAAGGTCACGGTGCCTTTGCCACTGCCGATCCAACTTTCCAAGGCGGGCGAAGACTCATCAGCAGCCGCAGAGCGCACCACCGCCACCTTCTTGCCATGGCGGGTGAGTTCGAGGATGGTTTCGCCATTCTCCACCGCACGGATTTCCTGGGTGCAGTGCGCCTTGAACTCTGAAACGCTGATTTGTTTCGTGATCATCAGGATGAATATAAATTGACCAGAATTTTGGTCAATTTAATTCATTCTCGCCTGTAGCGCTTAGACGTGGAGGGAGACTCCGGATCTAGGTGTGTCTGAAGCGGTTTGTTCTGGCTCAGGTCCGGCATCGCTCGATCACCGATTCTTGATAAGTTTTGAGAGCTCGGCTGCAGCGCGGGGTGGGTTTGCCGGGAGAAGCAAGAAGAGCTTCCACGAGACATCGATTGTGGCAAAAGTTTATGGGTGCTGCTTACAGAAGCAAGCCACGTCTTCATCTCACAACTGAGCAAGAAGAAGTTCTTCTCGACTATGTGATGATGCTTGCCTCTGGAAAGAAGGTGGGCGGAAATCATGGCTTGAAGGGAACAGACGATGCCGATTTTGTGATTAGGAACAGAACCATACGGGTTGGCGATCCTTGTCCCTGCCGCAGCGGAAAGCCATATAAAGACTGTCACGGCAAGAATGACATTCCTCCTGAGTCCGAAGGCTTAGGGCTGTCGTGACCAAAGAGAATGGGAAGGGCTACAACTCGTTAATTTTAATCGGGTCAGGAGCCGTATTTTAACAACCCACGTCTTGCCTTCCCGGATTCACGCCAACAAGCGGTCATAATCCGCATGCGACCCGATCCACACCCACTCGACTCCTCCGTCCGGCAGCTCCCAGCCAATCGCGCGGTAGCTGATTCCAACCCGGACTGAAAACCGGTTTCCGCTGCCTTTGAGTTTTTTGAAATGCAGCGAGGGATGCCGGGGATCCTGCCGCCAGAGAGAATAATTTTTCTCAGCCAGCCACTGAATCTCGGAAGGAAGGGCATCGAAGCATTTCCAAAACCTGCGAGTCGCCAGCGACGTCATCGCGTGGTCGGCCACGGGTTGAGTTCTCCGGCCGCTCTTTCGCTGCCTGCCTCGTCGAAGAGAAAATCCAGTTTTCCGTCTTTGGAATCCTTGTTTATCCCGCGATCCCAAGCGTCGGCTACTTTCGCCTCAAGCCATTTGGCCAGACGCAGGAATTCGTCTTCCTTGAGATTTTCGATCGCGTTTTCAATCTCTTCAACCGTGCTCATGGCATGCAACCTATTCAAGAATACGTAGGTCTGCAAGTCTGCGAGGGGGGGCGACCTTCCTTGCGGAGCATTTTGTCAGTCCTTTTCCAGGCACAGCTACAACGGGATGACTTGGGTCAGTCGGCTGGTTTCATTCCACCGGATGATCTTCTCGTCCGCCGTGATCAGCGGGATTCCAAGTGTGATTGCCGTGGCTACGATGATGCGGTCGGCGGGATCGCCGTAAAAGCCGGGCAGGCGACAGCTTGTCAGGGAAATTTCCGCAGTGAGCGGTGCCAAGGAAACGGGCGATTCGAGGTTGGCGGAAAACCAGGATTGCTCGTCCGGCATCAGGTTCAAACGCCCTTTCATCGCCAGCATGGAAACCTCCCATTTCGAGATGGCGGAAATGATCGCCGTGCCCGAGAAGTCTCGCAGTTTTTCCGCCCGAGGATCGCCCGCCGCCGACCACACCCAGATGTGAGTATCGAACACCGCTGCGATGAGATTTTCAATTTTCAGCATCCCATTGTTCTTCCGTGCTAAGGAGATCGCCGATAATAACGGTGGACTCCTTGGAGCGGCCGAACAATTTCCCCGGCTAACTGGCTGAAATCGGAATCAATTCGGCGGCAGGTCGCCTTGAATTGGGTTAGTCAGATGGTGGTCATTTTTCAAGCCCCTATAATCCGCCTCTCCAGTTGGTTTAGAAATCAAGAGCCTCGGCGGCCTGCCGTGCTCAGAAGGGGCAACTCGACCGGAAAGCATGCTCATCCGCCCATTCGTAAATCATCCGGCGGGCGTTGGCGTCGTTTCGGGTCAGAGTTTCCAGCATCCCACGATGGCGTTTCAGCTCCTCGCGGAGTTCGCGTTTGATCGTAACCGGGCTGGCGAGGGTGCCGAAAAAGGGATCGATAAAGCGCTGGAGCGGTCCGTATTGAGGTTCGTACTTCAGGTGGTGCGCCTTTGCCTTGAGATCGTTGATCTGCTCCTTGAGGACCATGCAGTAGACCTGGAGCTTCTGGTCGCCGGCAGTGGCGAGGTTGGTGGCTTCCTCGCCGAGCCATTCCATTTCGAGCTGGAGCATTTCCCGCAGGTCGTTGGCGGCATAGGCGGAGTTGAGGCGCTGCATCCAGGTTTTCTTATGCTCCTTGAGCAGCGGGTCCGGTTCGAGATCGGGGTGGAAGGCTTTGGCGAGTTGTTTGAAAAGGGATTTGAGATCGCGGTTCTTGGCGTCCTCTTGTTCGAGGCGTTTGCGTTCTCGTTCGGCTTGGGCTTTGGTGGGCTTCCGAGGCTTCGCGGTAGCTGATGGAGAATTGGCCCTGTTTTCGAAAGCGGCACGCAGGCGCTCGTTTGCGATGCGCTCGAATTCACCGGGATCGTCGTTCGGATCGAGATCGCTGAGGTCCAGATCGAGGCCGGCTTCACGCGCGGCATGTTCCATCATGGCCCGCACGAAATCGAATTCCTCGTCCTCGCTTCCTTTCATCCGCCGCTCGTCCTCGGAAGGGCCGAGCTCCTTCATGACGGCCTCCAGCTCAGCGATTTCCTCCTCACCCAGGCCCACGGGATCGGCCAACAATTCCGCCGCCTTGCCACTCAGCAGATCGCCGAACCAATGGCGGCGCTTGGCAGTTAGCTTGAGCGATTGCAGGGCCTTGCGTCCATTGAGGACGATATCGCGGTTTGCGCGGTTGAGGCCCTCGATCAGCGGCATCAGCTCGCGGATGGAAATTTCGAGCACCTCGTCGAGCCGCGCCTGCTCGCGGACGTGACGGGCCTTGGTGGTTTCGAGGGTTTTCATCAGGCGGTTGAATTCCACCTGCGTGCGGCTAAGCGGCGCGTCGTTTCCAGGGCGGATGGCGAGGCTGTCCTTTGGTGGTGCTGCTTGCTTTGAAGCCTTGCGTTTCATCGGGTGGGATTTTCCCGGTGGAATTCCCGCTGTCAACCGTCCGGGTCGCAAAATCAGCCCCCGCGTTCGTGCTCCTGAACGTGCCGGGCCTCGGTGCGCAGCCAGAGGGCGAGTCGGGAGATGATGAGTTCCTGATCAAGTGCTTTGGTGCAGGAAAACACATCGAGCGCGGCGAACTGGTGTTCCGGCCATGTGTGGAGCGCCACGTGGCTCTCGGCGATGACGATGACGCCGCTCAGTCCGTGCGGACTGAACTCGTGAAACACGTCGGTGACGTAGGTTCCGCCGGCGCTGGCGATGGCATCGATGAGGGTTTGCCGAATGCCATTCACGTCGGCAAGCCTCGCGGAATCGCAGTCGTGGAAATCAATCAGAGTGTGCCAGGCGAGTGTCATGGAAAGGGATCAGGCGAGAATGGCGCGGGCGGCCTGGTGGCCCCAGTGACAGGCTTCTTCAAAAATTGATAGGCCGCTCATATCGGAGTGGGCGAAGTGGATTTTCCCAAGAGGCAGGGCCATCGCGGCCCGTTCGGCACCGTGGATGCGGCCGGCAACGGGAATCGCCATCGCGTGGCCCCAAAGCCAGACGTCGAGGTGGGTGAGGTTTGCCTGCAGGTCGGGATGCGGGATGGATAGATCGGCGAGAATTTCCCGGCACCATGCGTCGTAGGATTTCTCCAATGCTTCCTTGCGCGCTTCGGCAGGCGGGAGGTGGTCCAGCGGCTGATAGTAGGTGAGCACCGTAGGTCCGCTTTCAGGGCGGAGGCTCTGGTGGGTGGCGACGACGTAGCCGAGCGACCGGGAATCGCGCAGGACGTTGTCCCAAGTGTCGGAAACCGGCCGTGAAATCGTTAGGTTCGCCACCATCTAGGGAGCATACTGCGGAGCAAAGGCGTTTTCCTGGCCGGGGATCAGGCGTTTCGCGATAAAGCGGGGAGCCGCACAAACGACGGCTTCCGCCTGCCAGGCACGCGCTTGAAGAGTGCCGGCGGCAACAGCTTCGACGCGCCCTTCCGGCGTGATGCGGGTGACGAGGTGACCGGGGACGATGCAGCCATCGAGGCGCTCGCGGAGGCGTGCGACGAGCCATCCGTTTCCCTCGGGCCAGGTGAAAACATCCTGCGAATCGCGGGAAGCATAGTAGTGAATCCCCGCCCAGGCGGAAACCGTGCGCATCCCCGCGCCGTAGTCATCGCGGCAGCCGTAGTCGACGTGCCATAACAGATCGGGATTATGAAAATTCTCCCGCCGCATCCATTCCGCCATCGTAAGCGAATCAAGCGCGGTGAGTTCAGGGTCCTTCGAACTTTCATCCACCGGAATCGCGAACGCGCGCCGTCCGTCGTTTCCGCGGAGTTTCCTGAAATCCTCCATGCGGGCGAAAAAGCGCCGCACTTCCTGTTTCGCTTCATCACCGAGACCGTAGGAAGGCATCAAGCCGTCCTGCCAGCGCCCGCGGTACCACAGGCGTTCGTTGGGATCGTGACAGAGACACTCCTCTTTCCAACCGCCGGGCGTGCCGAGTCCGAATTCCTCCAACAACGCGCAGACATCCGTCATTTCCGCAGAGGGCACCGGGACGTAGTGCGCGCCCCAGGGAAATGCTGAAGTCGCATTCCGCGAGCTGGACGCATTGCCACCCACCTCATTTTCCAACTCGATGACCTGCACCTTTCGTCCCGCCTGCTTCAGACGCAGCGCCGCGATCAATCCGGACATCCCGCCGCCGACCACCACCACATCCGCGATCTCGGCGGTGGCGGCGGCCGCACGCGGTGCCTCACGGAGCAGGTGGCCGAACGAGTGGGACGCGCCGGCAATGCCACCGGGCCAAGTTCTGGAAGCAAACGAAGGGCGGCAGGCGGTGAGGGCTAACGACCCTGCCAGAAACGCGCGGCGGCTGAAGGGCCTATTCATAGCGCCTCCATTCTTCCTCAAAATACCGGACGAGGATCTGGTTGTTCAGGCGGTTCACTCCTGCGGCGACCACGCTCATGTCCGGCGGAAAACGAAACGCCGACTGCTGGGTTTCGTCTGTCAGGTAGCGGAGGCCGCCGGGAAGCGGCCGCGGCGCAACGCCTGATAGAAAAGCGGGATCCGGACAAGCGAGGATGAATCCCCACTCGCCGAAGGACGGCACATAGACATGATAGGGAAGCGTTCCATAACCCACGGAATGCAGTGTTTCATCGATGCACCAGAACGATTTCCGAGCGGCGAGAGGCGAGGTGCACTGGATGGTGATGACCGCGTCGGGATGCAGCACGCGGCGGAGTTTTTCGTAAAACGCGGTGGAGTAGAGCTTGCCAATGGAAAAGTTGGACGGATCAGGAAAGTCGATGATCACTGCATCGAAGCGCAGCGAACGTTCGACGGCGCTCTCCAGCCAACTGAAGGCATCGGCGTTTTCCACGTGGAGTTTTGGCGAATTCAGCGAACCCTGGTTGAGCGGAGTAAGCAACGGATGCTTCGCGAAAAGGTTGGTCATTTCCGCATCGAGATCGACCAGCGTGATCGATTTCACCGAGGGATGCCGGAGGATTTCCCGCGCGGCCAGTCCATCGCCCCCGCCGAGGACCAGCACGTTTTCCGGCACGCGGCTGCGGACCAGCGCGGGATGGACGAGGGCTTCGTGGTAGCGGTATTCGTCGCGCGAGCTGAACTGGAGGTTGCCGTTCAGATAGAGCCGGAGGTCGTCGTTGTGGCGTGTCAGGACGAGGCGCTGATAGGGACTGCTGTGGGCGAAGATGACGTTCTCGTTGTAGGCGGCTCGCTCGGCCCATGCCTGCAGGCGGTCGGCCCCGATGAAACCGGTGAGCAGCAATAGCAGCGAAATCACGCCACCCACCCACAATCCGCGATGGCGGCGCAGTTGATCGCGCAGAAACCACAAGGCCAACAAGCCGACCGCCGCGTTGAGCATGCCGAAGAGGAACGACGAACGGACGAGCCCGAGCTTAGGCACGAGCACCAGGGGAAAAAGCAGCGAAGCCGCGAGCGCGCCGATGTAGTCGAGCGAGAGCACCCGTGAGACCAGATCCTCGAATTTCAACTGGTCCTTCAGCAGCCGCAGCAGGAGAGGGATTTCCAGACCCACCAGGCAGCCGATGACGAAAACCATCGCATACAGCAGCACCCGGAACGACGCGACCTGATCGAACAACGCGAACAGGACGAAGGCGGAGAATCCACCGATCAGACCGATCATGAACTCCACGCGGATGAACGTGGCGAGCACTCCGGTTTTCACGAATTTCGAGATCCACGAGCCCACTCCCATGGCGAAGAGATAGACCCCGATGACGGTGGAGAACTGCGTGACCGAATCGCCTAGCAGGTAGGACGCGAGGGTGCCTGCGATCAGCTCGTAGATCAGCCCGCAGGTGGCGATGGTGAATACCGATGCCAGCAGCAGCAGGCGCATGCCGCGTGATTCCATGAAGATCGGTTCAGTGGATCGCCGCCGCGATAATCAGGCAGATGCCGACGGCAATACCTGCGACGACGAGGGCCAGGGCGGTGTTTTTCTTTTCGATGAGTTCGCGCCAGAGATCGTAGGGCGTGAGCTTGTCGACGATGATGAAGGTGGTGCAGAAGGTGACGATGCCGATGCCCGAGTAGAGCAGCGATGCGACGACGTCCTTGATATTGACGAGTTCGGTGAGGGCCATGGTGTTGTTATTTATGGTTTAATCCAGAGGTGCCGTGGGCAGCGGCGCGGTTGGGGGTCAGCGTGTGGATCAGGCTCCACCCACGGAGGTTCGCGAGAGTGAGGTAACCGAGGCACAGGATGGCCCAGAGCAGATAGAAGGGACTTTTGATCATTCGGATTCCAATGAGGGATAGGGTGAGTGGTCGCTCTCGGACCATCGTTTCGCCTCGAAACGATGGTAGCGAAAAAATGACCAGGCCGGCCATGCTCCGAGGGCGATCAGGCAGATCACGAAATTCGACCAGAACAATCCACCGTGGCTAACTGACACGTGGAACGGCATCGAAGCGATCGACGGATCAGCCTCCGGTGTGAGGGCGAGGTGGTAGCGTCCCGGCGGCACCGCGGGCAGATCGGAGGACTGGTCCCTTCCGCCTTCGGTCCACTCGCCGTCGTCGTAGCCGTGATAGAACTCCACCGTGACATCGGTGGGATAGACCATTCCGGTTTGCTCATTCACCAGTTCCGCCTCCATGCCGAGCCAGGCGTTGTCCACGCCGGCCTCCACGCCGACAGTCGCGGGCTTCTGGGATCCAGTCAGTTCAAACGACGGGGTGACGAGCGGAGCGATGGCCGCACTTGCGTCCGCCGGGCGCTTGAATTCGAAATCCTGGTCCAGCACCTTGTGCCGGACGCTGGAGATTCCTGATAGAAACTCCACCACCAAGGCGATTGCCAGCGCCATGCCGGCGATTTTCCTGAGTCCGGGCCAGCGAACCGCCCAAGGATTCGGCTGGTTGAGAAAAACGCCGCCGGGAGCCAACAGGTTTTTGATGCCGAACGCCTTCCGGATTTCTTCCTGCGGGAGATATTCACCTTCCGACCACGCCGTTTCCTCAAGCTCCGGATAGGACTCGTAGGAGAGTATCCGCGGCGGCGCGACGAAGTCCATGGTCGAGGCTTTTTCGCCAACCCGCACACGCCAGTAGAACTCCCCTGCCACCTGGCTGACCTTCACATTGCCGCTGCTGAAGAGCTTGTAAGTGGTGCCCCGGAGTCGCGGCTCCTGGGACAAACCGGTCGGCTCGTCCAGCAGACGCCTGACGAAGTTCCAGTGCCCTTTGGATTCCGTCAGCCAGGCGAAGCCGCACCATGGATTGTGGAGGAGAAATTCAAACCATCCGCTCCAGCCGTCGTCGCGCTTCAGGCAACCTAACACCTCCCACTCCACCCCGTGGAGCGTGCCGCGTCTTCCCAGAGGAATGATCGGTTTCGCCACGCGATCCGATGCTCTGACCTTCTGCGCACAGACCGCCTTCGGCCCCTTGATGTCGAGAATCGTGCCGCAATGAATGCAGGATAGCGTGCTGGATTCGCCTTTGAGTTTCTGCTCAATCACGCCGCCGCATTCGGGGCAGTTCAGTGCTTCGGTCTGATTGCGGGTGGTGGGCACCGGTTCGCCGTTCCAGCCCGGCACGGCGCGCAGGCCCTGCCACTGGATTTCCTCAGGCAGCGCCGTCGATCCGAGATAAAGGCGCGCCGTATTGTCCGCTAGTTCGACACCCGCAAACATCCGGCCATCACCCGTCAGATCAATCCCGCGCCACGTCTCGCCGGGGCTGCCGACAAACGGCAGCTCGCCTTCCGCCGCGGTCACGCGGACGTCCTTGATATCGGTCACCGTATATTCGGCTCCCCCGATTTTCAAAGTCTTCCCGGATTTCGTCACTTTCGCCAACTCCGCCAGATTCGCCGGCGCGGGTGCCGTTTCCGAAATGTAAAAGAACCCCTGCGATTCCGCGACCCAGCCATTCCTCCCCTCGCCGAAATCCGCATACCATTCACTCCAGGTGCCATCCTTCCACGCCAGCCTAAGCCGGCCGAGCAGGCGGAAACGATGGCTGCCATGCGCGCCCACCGCGCCGATCTGGAGCGGACTGGAATCCGGCGGCAGCTCCGCCATGGTGCCGATCGCCTCCAGCTCGACGTCCCGCCGCACGACCATCGACCGGCAGTGGGCGCATACGGCGAACACCGCCCCCGGTGTTTCAAAGGGGATCGGGGCCGAGCACTGTGGACAATCAAACTGGCGCATTCGTGCAGAGACTGCCGTTTGCAACCCGATGCAGCCAATTACAATTTTTCGCTAGGAATCCTCGCGCCGGAAACGGGGACTGCTCCGGATGAGTTATATTTCCGGTGATCGAATATGCACTATTCTTGAGCAACTGAGTGTTGCACCCCATGCGGGATCCGTTCCAAAGTCATCGCGTGCGGAAGGCGGGCTCTTTTGAACTCAGAACCATTTCAACCCGAAAACCCTCTCCGTGTTGTCTCTCCAAACCACCAAGACCATGCCACTGACCATCAAACCGAAATCCGAATGCGCCTTCGATCAAATCTCGCTGGGCGAAGTCATGCTCCGCCTCGATCCCGGCGAGGGCCGCATCCGCACCGCCCGCCAGTTCGCCGCCTGGGAAGGCGGCGGAGAGTACAACACCTCGCGCGGCCTGCGGAAATGTTTCGGTTATAAAACGGCAGTCGTCACCGCGTTCGTCGATAACGAAGTCGGCCATCTCATCGAGGATTTCATCATGCAGGGCGGCGTGGCCACCGATTTCATCCAATGGCGCGAGGACGACGGCATCGGCCGCAACGTGCGCAACGGCCTCAATTTCACCGAGCGCGGCTTCGGCGTGCGCGGCGCGGTGGGAAATCCGGATCGTGGAAACACCGCCGCTTCGCAGCTCAAGCCGGGCGACATCGACTGGGAGCATATTTTCGGAAAACTCGGCGTGCGCTGGTTCCACACCGGCGGCATCTACGCGGCACTTTCGGAAACCACCGCCGCCCTCACCGTGGAAGCCGTGAAGGCAGCTAACAAATATGGCACCGTGGTTTCCTACGACCTCAACTACCGCCCGTCGCTCTGGAAAACCATCGGCGGCCTCGCGAAAGCGCAGGAAGTGAACCGTGAAATCGCGAAATACGTCGATGTCATGATCGGCAACGAAGAGGATTTCACCGCCTCTCTCGGCTTCGAGGTGAAGGGCGTGGACCACAACATCTCCACCATCGAGCTCGACGCCTTCAAAGCGATGATCGAAACCGCAGTGACGGAATTCCCTAACTTCAAAGTCGCCGCCACCACCCTGCGCGGAGTGAAGACCGCGACCATCAACGACTGGTCCGCCATCCTCTGGCACGACGGAAAATTCCACGAAAGCCGCAAATACCCCGACCTCGAGATCCTCGACCGTGTCGGCGGCGGCGATTCGTTCGCGTCCGGCGTGCAGTTCGGCTTCATGGAATTCAACGACGCGCAGAAAGCCGTGGAATACGGAGCCGCCCACGGCGCGCTCGCTTCCACCACACCCGGCGACACCTCGATGGCCACCCGCAAGGAGGTCGAAAAACAAATCGGCGGCGGCGGCGCCCGCGTGGTTCGCTGATCCACATCGGAATTCAGATCCAGCAAGCACGCCATCCTCCGTTCATGAAGGATGGCGTGTTTGTTTTGCCGATTTAGGCCAACCCACTCCGATGAAAAAATCCCTGCTCATTCTATCAGTCGCCACGGTGCTGGTTTCTTCATGTCGCAAACCGGAGCCGGTGACCGTGCTTTCCGTGTGCGCCTTCCAGCCCAAAGCCGACACCAAGGCACCCGGCTTGGCCGAGCAGATCTGCCTCAAGGCCTTCGCCGCCACTGTGTATGATCCGGAGTTGGAACACCAGTGGATCAGCCAGGATGATCTGGACAAAATCGGATACCCACCTCGTTTTTGGGGTAACCATGAATTGAACCAAGGAAGTCAGAAGGTATTCGATCAGGCATTGCCGTGGGACAACAATGGTATGAAACTATTGGTCGAGTCACAGTCAGAAAAAAACGGGACTTACACGCTGAAGGTGAATTTCAGCAGAGGAGGCCAGCCCCTCGATCCGAAAACCGCAAGATTCGCCACCGTCACCGGGCGCAGCTCCGGAGCGATAATTTTCGACAATGGCTTGGCAGTCTCCTGGGCAGCCAAGGCAAAGAAATGACGCCGCGGGCCCTTTCATATATCAGCCTCAATATTGGAGTGCGTTGTGGCACACGGCGGGCTCTACTGAATCCCTACCCCGATCATTACCAATGGCTTCCCAAGATCCGCACACCCTCTCACCTGCCGCCCGCAGCGCCGCCTTGTTAGTCGCACGGGTCATCTTCTACAACGGACTGCTCGTCGGACTCGGACTTTGCGTTGCCGCCGCAGGGGTGGTGTTTTTCCACGTGGGAAAGCTCGCCACACCCATCGAAACGTGGCTGGTGGGCGGGGTGTTCATCGGTCTGGCCGTGATGTCGTTCGGTTTTGCCGCGATGGCGAACACGCGTATCGCGAAGTTGAAAAAGACGACTTAATGAGACCGATTCCTCATGACGGACAGGACGCACCGTGAACCCAGCCCCGGGAGCACGCGCCTGCACTTTACCTCCCCATTTCCGTCTACAACAAGAGACGGATTTCTCCAAGGAGCAGACATTCTCCTCAAAGCTGAAGGCCACCATCCCACCGTCCCATTCTCCGCTTCCATTATTTCGTTATTTAGCTAAATAACTACTCATGACTCTGAAAGAGCGGGCGATGGTTTTCAAGGCGTTGGGGCATCCGGCGCGGCTGGCGATGGTGGAGCGGATCGCGCTGGGGGAATGCTGCGTGTGGGAGCTGATGGAGCTGCCGGAGACATCGAAACTGAGCGGGCCGACAGTTTCGCAACATCTGCTGGTCCTGAAAAGTGTGGGAATTGTCGGAGATGAGAAACGCGGGAAGCGGATCTTCCACCGATTGCTGATGCCCGGCGTGGCGAAAATCGCGCTTTAACGTGGACCATGAAGGACTGATGGAAATGCTCCCAGCGTCCCGGATTTTCCGCTTCAGAGGTCCGCTCCCCGCCTCATGCTTCCCGCGCCCTTGAAATTTCAGCCGCATGGGCGAAATTCCAGCGATGCCCGTTTCCGCTCTCCAGCCCTTTTTCGACGCCCGGGGCTGGCAGCCGTTTGAGTTTCAGAAAAAAACCTGGCGCGCCTATTTATCTGGAAAATCCGGGCTTCTGCATGCCCCCACCGGCTTGGGAAAAACCCTCGCGGTGTATCTTGGTCCGCTGGCGGAAACGATTTCCGCGGGCAAGGGGTGTCAGGTCTTGTGGTTGACACCGCTGCGGGCTCTTGCTGCGGATACCCTACGCGCCCTTCGCGAGCCGCTTGAAATCCTCGCGCCGCATCTGAGCGCCGAGGCCCGGACGGGCGACACCCCTGCGGCGCTGCGGGCGCGCCTGCGGAAGAAGCTGCCGCATACCCTGGTCACCACGCCCGAGTCGCTTTCCCTGATGCTGACGCACGCGGATTTGGCGGAACAACTGTCAGGCCTGCGCTGCGTCATCGTCGATGAATGGCACGAGCTGCTAGGAACCAAACGCGGCGTGCAAACCGAACTCTGTCTTGCCCGTCTGCGCGCTTGGTTTCCCGGCCTCCGGATCTGGGGGCTGTCGGCGACGCTGGGGAATCTCACGGAAGCGAGGCAGACTCTGTTGGGAAATGCTTTCGAAGGGTCGGTGGAAGTCACCGCGGATTTGAAGAAACCAATCGTCATCGAAACGCTGATCCCGAAGGACATCGACCGTTTTCCATGGGCCGGACACATCGGCACGAAACTGGCGTGGGAGGTCGCGAGCCTGATTGAAAAAGCGAACGTCACCCTGCTTTTCACCAACACCCGCTCGCAGACGGAAATCTGGTTTCAAGAGCTGATTTCCATCAGACCCGATTGGAAGGACCGGATCGCGGTGCACCACGGTTCGCTGGATCGGGCGGAACGAGACCTCGCAGAGACGGGGCTCCGCGAAGGCACGTTGAAATGCGTCGTCGCCACTTCGTCACTCGATCTGGGCGTGGATTTCTCGCCGGTCGACCAAGTGATTCAGGTGGGTTCACCGAAAGGAGTTGCCCGATTGCTCCAGCGCGCCGGACGTTCCGGACATCAGCCGGGAAGCGTTTCCCGAATCATCGGGGTGCCGACCAATGCATTGGAACTCGTCGAATTCGCCGCCGCACGCGACGCCGCCCTGGCCCGCCATCTGGAAAGCAGGAAACCGCTCCGCCAGCCGCTCGATGTGCTCGTCCAGCATCTGGTCACCTGTGCGATCGGCATGCCGTTTCTACCGGATGAGATGCGGCGTGAAATTCAGTCCACCCACGCGTTCGAACATCTGACCGACGGCGAGTGGCAGTGGGCGCTTGGTTTCATTTCCAACGGTGGCCAGGCACTCGCCGCCTACCCGCGCTATCAGAAGGCAACATTGATAGATGGTCGCTACACCGTGGACGACAAGCGCCTCATCCTCCAGCACCGCCTGAGCATCGGCACCATTTCGAGCGATCCGGCGATCTATCTGCGGTTCGCCAACGGCCACACCCTCGGCACCGTCGAGGAATCCTTCATCGCTGGCATCCGCACCGGCGGTCATCTTATTTTCGCCGGCCGGCACCTGACGCTCGTCCGCATCCATCAACGCACCGCCACCGTCAAGCCGGCGGGAAAAACCACCAAAGGACGCATCGCCATCTGGGGCGGCGCGAAAATGTCCCTCTCCACCGAACTCACCCATGCCATCGCCCGCCGGCTCTCGCAGAAATCTTCCTCGCGTCTATCGAAGTCCCCGGAAATGGATGCCATCCAGCCCATCCTCGACATCCAGCGCCGCTGGTCCCGCGTGCCGTCCGATGAATTCTTGTTAGTCGAATTCACACGATCGAAGGAAGGCGAGCATTTGTTCCTATTCCCCTTCGCCGGCCGCCTCGTCCACGAAGGCCTCGGCACGCTCGTCGCCTTCCGCATCGGCCGCGAGACCGGCCAATCCATCCAAGCCACCCAGAACGATTACGGATTTTCCCTCACCGCCAAAAGGGGTCTTGTCCTCGACGAAAATTCCCTGCGCCGCCACCTCAGCCCGGACGATTTGCTCGAAGACCTCATCGCCTGCATGAACACCGCCGAACTCGCACGCCGGAATTTCCGCGAGATCGCCCGCGTATCCGGCCTCATCCTCCAGCAGCCGCCGGGCAGACAGGACCGCTCGCGCCGCGAACTCCAATCCAGCGCCACCCTCCTCTACGAAGTCCTCCAGCGCTACGATTCCGACAACCTCCTGCTCCGCCAGTCCGAGCGTGAGATTTTGGAAAAACAGCTCGAATTCACCCGTCTCAACGAAGTCATCCACGACCTGACAAACCGCCCTTTTCATCTGGTGGAAACCGAGCACCTCACCCCGATGGCCTTCCCGCTCTGGGCCGACCGCCTGCAATCCACCCTCGTCGCCGCGGACGCCGCCACCCGCCTTGC
Organism: Luteolibacter sp.; assembly: GCA_039915545.1. Taxonomy (GTDB): domain Bacteria; phylum Verrucomicrobiota; class Verrucomicrobiia; order Verrucomicrobiales; family Akkermansiaceae; genus Luteolibacter. The sequence goes on along the minus strand of JBDSNC010000249.1, from coordinate 9,483 downwards.
CAACATGCTAGACGAGCTCAACCAAGCCGCCGGATTGGGAAACTCCGCGAGCGCCGTTCTCCGTCAGGAACTTCTTCCCGAGTCCACTGCCAAGCGCACTTACGAACTCAAGCCCATCCGCCGCCGCCACGGGTTTTGAATTCCCCTGACAACCTCGCCTTCATTCCCGCACGTTGACCGCCAATGGCTCCCCTTCCCATTTATCCCGACCTCACACTCCTGCCCGAGGGCGCGGCATTGCTAACATCCGATTCCACGCTGATCGTGGCGGATGTGCATCTCGGGAAATCCGCGGCCTTCCGTGCGCGGGGACTGCCCATACCGGAAGGCGACACGGCACGGGATTTCCAACGACTGATAGAACTCGCTGTAAAATGCAAGGCCGCCCGCCTCGTGATTGCCGGAGATCTGTTTCACGCGCCATCCGGCATCACGCCCGAACTGGAGGCGGCTCTCGAAAAATTTCTCGCGGAGATCGGCATCCCCGTCACGCTGGTGATGGGCAATCACGATATCAAGCTGCGCGCGGTGCCCGAAGGACTCCATCCGGTTCCCTATCTCGATATGGGAGAAACCCTGCGGATCATCCACGATCCCGCCTACGCCAGCGGAGGGCGCTTCCATGTTTCAGGCCATTGGCACCCGATGGTGAAAATTCCTGATGGAAAACGAACCTACCTGCGCCTGCCCTGTTTCCTGCTGCGGGAAAACACACTGGTTCTACCCGCGTTCGGCAGTTTCACCGGCGGCGCGATCATGAAGACGCAGGCTGGGGACCGCGTCTTCGTTTCGTTGCGCGACGAGATCGTCGAACTGCCACCGGGCTTGATTTGAGCCTCGGAAACGTTGAAATTTCCGGCTTTGCGATTTGCCCGAATGGCGCTAGGGTCCGCCCCTTTCCCACGAATCCATGAATACAGCCGAAAAGTTCACGCAACACGTTCTTCCCACTTACGGGCGGTTTCCGCTTGTCCCTGTGCGAGGTGCCGGCGCGCGACTTTGGGACGACGCGGGAAAAAGCTATCTCGATTTCTGCATGGGCATCGCCGTGTGTTCGATCGGTCATTGCCATCCCCGGCTGACGGAAGCCATCCGCCATCAGGCGGGCGAGCTGATGCACGTCTCGAATCTCTATCAAATCCCTCTCCAGGCGGAGCTCGCCGAGGAAATCAACACGCACCACGTCCGGATGCCCGGGAAGGTTTTCTTTTCCAACTCCGGCGCGGAAGCGAACGACGGCCTGATCAAATCCGCCAGACGCTTCGGCCGGAAACGCCCGCAGGCGGATGGCTCGCAGCGGTATGAAGTCGTGACGTTCCTCCAGTCGTTCCACGGCCGGACGCTCGGCGCGATGTCGGCGACGGGTCAGAAGAAAATCCAGGAGGGCTTCGATCCGTTGCTTCCGGGATTCCGCTATCTGCCGTTCAACGATATCGCCGCGCTTGAAAACGCCGTGCGCCCCGAAACCGCCGCCATTCTGCTGGAACCGATCCAGGGCGAAGGCGGCGTGAACATGGCGACGCCGGAATTCCTCCGCGCGGTGGCCGATCTTTGTAAAAAGCACGACCTCCTGTTATTCTTCGATGAAGTGCAGGCAGGCTTCGGCCGCTGTGGTGACGCGATGGCCTGGCGGATGATCGCACCGGAAATCAAACCCGACGGCATTTCATGGGCCAAGGGCATGGGCGGCGGCGTGCCGATCGGCGCGTTCTGGCTGAGCGACCGCGTGATCGCCGAAGATGGCACAGCGCTGTCCTCACTGATGGGCGCGGGCTCGCATGGCTCGACTTATGGCGGCAATCCGCTCGTCTGTGCCGCCTCGCTCGCCGTGCTTCAGGAAATCCGTGAAAAGGAACTCGCGGTAAACGCCATCCTCCAGGAAGTGCGGATCCGCGAAACCGTCAAGTCGTGGAACCTTCCCATCGTCACCGAAGTCCGCGGCCAGGGTTTGCTTCTCGGCATCGGTCTTGACGCATCGAAAATCCCTACTCCGGAAGGCAAAACGGCGGCGCTCGTCGTCGTGAACAAACTGATGGAACGCGGACTGCTGGTCCCACCCGCAGGCCCCAGCACCTTCCGGTTGCTGCCACCGCTGAATGTCACCGAAGCCGAAATCGACGAAGCGCTGGTGACCATCCACTCCGTCCTGTCCGAATTCTAACACGCAAATGAAACATCTCCTCTCCATCGAAGAACTCGGCGCCCGGGAAATCCAGGGACTGTTGGACACCGCAGCCCACCTGAAGCTCCAGCGCGGACGCGACGGCACCCAGCTCGCGGGTCAGACGTGGGCTCTCATTTTCACCAAGTCGTCCACCCGGACACGCGTTTCATTCGAGGTCGGCATCCGCGAGCTGGGCGGTTTCCCGATGTTTCTATCGAAAAACGACATCCAGCTCGGACGCGGCGAACCCATCAAGGACACCGCGCGCGTGCTCGGGCGGATGGTGCACGGAGCGATCATCCGGACCTTCGCTCAGCAGGACGTGGTGGACTTCGCGGAGTATTCCGGCATTCCGACGATCAACGCGCTCACGGACGACGAACACCCGTGCCAGATCCTCGCCGATCTTCTAACTATCAAGGAGAAGCTCGGCGGCTGGGAAGGCAGGAAAGTGGCTTTCATCGGCGATGGATTCTCCAACATGACCATTTCCTGGATGTGGGCGGCCAAGCACCTCGGTTTCGAACTCGCAGTGGCCGCTCCCGTTTCCTGCCAGCCGCCTGCGGAGTTTCTGGCGAAACTGAACGCGCCCAACGTCACCATCACCACGAATCCCGCGGAAGCGGCGAAAAACGCGGACGTCATCAACACGGACGTCTGGCTTTCGATGGGTCAGGAAGATCAGAAGGAAAAGGAGCTGGAATTCGCCGGATTCCAGGTGAACGCGGAGCTGCTCGCCGCTGCCGCGCCAGGGCACATCGTCCTCCACTGTCTGCCTGCCTACCGCGGCAAGGAGATCAGCGAGGAAATTCTGGAACTGCACGCCGGAACGATTTTCCAACAAGCGGAGAACCGCCTCCACGCCCAGAAGGCGGTGCTGGTGGCGCTCGCCAAGCGATAAACCACGCTCGCGTTCGGCACGGCATCCGCTTACTTTCAGCCCGTGATCGCGCGGCAGAAAATCAAATATCCGGTTTCCGCATCGCTGCGGCAGTATCTCTATCACTTTGACCGCCAGCGGGATATCCCGAAGGTTTACGACGAGCTCTGCCGATTCTCAGGCGCGATCCCTTATGAGGATCCCAAGGGCAGGGAGACGCTCTGGCTCACCGTGATGTATCCGCCGGAGGTTTTCCGCGAGCTGCTGCCGCGGTTGACGAGCATCTACACGGAGCTGAAACTGGGACGTGATGCCGAGCAGCACGAGCACCTTCTGGTGGACCGGATCGACTTCGGCGATTTCGGAAATTCAAAACCGTTCCGCATCCGGATCACCAACCTTTTCAACGACAACTCGGACTACTACTACGTCAAGCAGGCGGATGCCTCGCGCATCTACGGGCTGGAGCTGGAGCACATCCTGTCGCCCAACCGGATCAACTACCTGATCAATGGCAACACGCTCATCGAGGAGCACATCGCGGGCGTTCCCGGTGATGCCTTCCTCCGCGAGTATCTCCCGCAGCCCGGGCTGAACAAGGTGCGGATCGCCAAGGAATTCACGAAGTTCACGGAGCGGAGTTTTATTAGATTGTTAGGTGATATGCGGAGCGTGAACTACGTGGTGGACATCACACCGGATTTCGAGGAGGTCCAGTACCGGGTGCGTGCGATCGATTTCGACCAGCAGTCGTATGAAGGAAACGGCAATGTCTATCTGGCGTTCCGTTTCAACTCGAACCGCAAGATCACGCGGCTGGCGTTCGAGGTGCTGAACCGCAAGAGCATCGACCAATACGTGGCCGAAGAACACGCGCAGATGTCGCGGCGCGCAAAGGTGGAAAGCAGCCGGCTGAGGGCGCTTCTCGGGATCATGCGACGCGAGGACATTGCTCCGCTTCACCACGTCGCCTCGCTGGCGCGGGAGCTGGACCGGATGCATTCGACAAGCGGCTTTGGCGATTGCAAGTCGATGGGCGAGCTCACCGCCATGCACATTTCACTGATGCTCGACGTCAAACCGGCAGCCGCCACCTGGCCGGTCCCGTCCTGAGGAAGCGCGAAAATTATTTCGCCACTGCGGAAATGCTCCCCCAAGCTCCCGCCATGAAACGCCTCTTCCTACTCGACGGCATGGCCCTGGTTTACCGGGCTCATTTCGCGTTCATTCAGAATCCGATCCGCAACTCGAAAGGCATCAACACCTCCGCGCTCTACGGATTCATCAACACGCTGCTGTTCATCCTGGAAAAGGAAAGTCCCACGCACATCGGTGTCGCGTTCGACACCTCGGCGCCCACACCGCGGCACATCCGTTATCCGGCTTACAAAGCACAGCGCGATGAGATGCCGGAAGAACTCGCGGCCGCAATTCCGCACGTAAAGGACCTCTGCCGGGCGTTCCACATTCCGGTGTTGGAAATCGACGGCTTCGAGGCGGACGACATCATCGGCACGCTGGTGAAACGCGCGGAGCCGGACGGATTCGAGTCCTACATGGTCACGCCGGACAAGGATTTCGCGCAGCTTCTATCCGCCACGACCTTCATGTGGAAACCCGGCCGCAAAGGGACGGATCATGAGATCATCGGGCTGCCGCAACTCCCGGAAATCTGGGGAGTCGCCGAACCACTTCAGATCATTGATTTGCTAGGCCTGATGGGCGACGCGTCCGACAACATCCCCGGCGTCCCCGGCATCGGACCGAAGACCGCGCAGAAGCTGATCGCGGATTTCGGATCAATCGAAAACCTGCTCGCCAACACGGCTTCTATCAAGGGAAAGCAGAAGGAGAATCTGGAAACCCACGCCGACCAGGCGCTGCTCTCTAAGGAACTCGCCACCATCATCCTGGATGTGCCGGTGGAAGTGAGTTGGGAAGATCTCGTCTTGTCAAAACGCGATGACGAGGCGCTAAAAACGCTCTTCAACGAGTTTGAATTCCGCACACTCTCGAAGCGGCTTTTCTCCGGAGCGAGCGAAGAACCCAATTCGTCCGAAGCAGTGGAAACTCCGACGATTTTCGAAACCTTCAAAACCATCCGCGACGTCGCACATACCTACCACCTTGCGGACACTCCGGAACTCCAGAAGCAGCTATTCGCGGAACTCGCCCAACAGAAGTCATTTTGCTTCGACATCGAAACCACCGGACTCGACCGCTTCACTTCGAAGCTGCTGGGCGTCGCATTTTCGTGGAAAGAGCATGAAGGGTGGTATCTTCCCTATTCCGAATCCCTGCTGCCCGACTTGCTCGCCGCGCTTTCCTCACCTGCGGAAAAGATCGGGCACAATCTGAAGTTCGATCTATCACTCCTGCTCCATCATGGCATCGAGGTGTCAGGTCCGTTTTTCGACACCATGCTCGCCGACACGCTTGTCGCTCCCGAGCGCCGTCACTCGATGGACTATCTTTCCGAGATCCTGCTAGGCTATACTCCGGTGAAACTCGCGGACATCTCCAAACCCGCCGCGGAGCCCGAGGCAGCCGCCGCATTCGACCTCTTCGCCCACGCGGAAAAAACGAAGGCTTCCAAAGATCTCGATATCGCCGCCATCCCGCTCGCCGTGCTCGCGGAGTACGCCGCCGAGGATGCGGATGTGACTTTCCAACTCGCACAGAAGATCCGTCCGCTGCTCGAACAATCCGGCCAAGCGACCGTGCTGCGTGAAATCGAAGGACCGCTAGAACCGGTTCTGGTGGCTATGGAAATGGAAGGAATCGCCATTGATCCCGCCGCCCTGACGGTCATCGGTGACGAGCTTCAAATCCAGATCGACGAACTGGTGAAATCGATCCACCGCCACGCGGACCGCTCGTTCAACATCGCCTCGCCAAAGCAGCTCGGTGAGATTCTGTTCGACCAACTCGGCCTCGCCGACAAGGCGAAGAAAACCAAAACCGGCCAATACAAGACCGACGAACAAACACTCGCCACACTTGAAGGAAAACACCCGATCATTTCCGACATTCTCGCCTGGCGTGAGGCCACGAAACTGAAGTCCACCTATCTCGACGCGCTGCCCAACCATATCGTCGCGGAAACAGCTCGAATCCACACCACGTTCCATCAACTCGTCGCGGCGACTGGACGGCTCGCATCGACCGACCCAAATTTGCAGAACATCCCGATCCGATCGGAAGCCGGCCGCAAGATCCGCAAGGCGTTTGTTCCACGTGAAGGCTTCACCTTGCTCTCCTGCGACTATTCACAGATCGAACTGCGCGTGATGGCCGCTCTTTCACAGGATACGACGATGATCGAGGCGTTTCAAAACAACGCGGACATCCACACCATCACCGCATCGAAAGTGTTCGTCGTGGAGCCGGAAAACGTCACCTCCGACATGCGACGCACCGCGAAGATGGTGAATTTCGGCATTATCTACGGCATTTCGGCATTCGGACTCAGTCAACGGTTAGCCATTCCGAGAACTGAAGCAGCGAACATCATCGAGGCCTACTTCCGCGAGTATCCGGCCATTCGCGCGTTCATGGACCGCACGGTGAACGAAGCACGGGAAAACGGTTACGTCGAAACTCTCAGCGGCCGCCGCCGTTATTTCCCCGATCTCAATTCCGGCAACCAGAACCTCCGCGGAAATGCCGAGCGCGCCGCCATCAATTCACCGATCCAAGGCACCGCGGCGGACATGATCAAACTCGCGATGATCCGCGTGGATGCGTTGCTGCGGGAAAAGCCCTACAAGACAAAAATGCTCCTCCAAGTGCACGACGAACTCGTCTTCGATCTCGCGCTCGACGAGCAGGAAGAACTCGTTCCGAAAATCCTCGAAGCCATGAAAACCGCGCTTCCCCTGCCCCACGGCGTTCCCATCGAAGTCGAATCCGGCACCGGTGCCAACTGGTTGGCCGCGCATTGATCCACAATGTGTTCCGACTGTCTCAGTCGGAAGCAATTCCACAGAATCCGACTGAGACAGACGGAACACTTTCTCCGCGAGACGGCCACGCCCCCTATCGACAAATCGCAAGATACGCTCTATACCGTTTCCCATGACTGAAATTCCGACACCTCCCGTCCCACCTAAAAGTGGCAGTTCCTGCTTGGTCAAGGGCCTCATCGGCCTCGCAATTCTGGTGCTCGTCCTCGGCGGTCTCTGGTGGTGGTCGAACCGGCCGATCAGCCCGGTGGTTTTGTCCCCACAGGAAAAAACGGCGGTCGAAGCGAAAGTGGAAGCCATTCAAAAACCAGCCGAGCCGAAGTATGAAAAGGGCGCCAAGGAAATCATCCTCACCGAGCGGGAGCTCAACGGATTGCTCAATGAAAAAACCACTTTGGGCAAAACGGTAAGCTTCGAACTCGCTACCAACGCCATCCACGCCCGCGTCGAGTCGGACTTGGATCCCGACCTGCCTGTCATCGGCGGCAAACACCTCAAGGCCCGCGCCCGATTTCTCGTCAGCAGCATTCCCGGCCAAGCGAGTTTCATTCTCGATGACGTGACCGTCTGGGGCATTTCCCTGCCAAACGATTGGTTGGCCGGCTTGAAAGGGCGGGATCTTCTCGGAGAAATCCTCGGTGCCGGGAAAACCAAAACCGGCAAGGTACCCGGTGTCGAGGAATTCAAAGTCGAACCCGGCCGCCTCATCATCCGCTTGGCGGAGTAGAGATATTTTTGATAGCAAGGCTCATCTGCCGGTTCAACCAGCCGGATTCCCTTTGCGCAAATCCCTCAGGCTCCAAATCACCGCCCCCGCCGGTGCGGCATCTCCCCTCAGCTTCCTCGCACCGGATTTTCGTTTAGGCCCGAAGCGATTCCGCGATTCCGCGAAAGCTTGATCCACAAAGCTCCGGCTGCCGATCACCGCACCGTCCGTGAAATAACGAATCCGACAGCGCAGCATTTTCCCCAACGGGATTTCTCCGTCGTTTTCCTGCTCCCGTTCCGCCTCGGCATTGGAAATCCCCTTGCGGATGATTTTCGTGAATGCGAGACCGTCCCGGCCGACACTTTCCGAGGATTTACCAACGACTCCTGACATTATGATTAAAGACTTGTCCCTTGGTCGTGTTCATGTTTGGTATTCCTACAAGGGTGAGCCCATTTACAACGGGCCTATGCTGGGTACATACAAGGCGCGCCAGAGCAATCCCCTGCAGCCGACAAGTTCCAATGATTTCCCGCTACTCCAACCTCAACCCCACGTTCAACGTTCGCCCCCGCTGGTCGCCTTCGCTAGACATTAGCCAATAGCATCAACTTTTATATGAGAACCAAAATCTTCACTCTACTTCTGACATTAACTGCGGTATCACATCTGAATGCCGCGGTGACCTACTCCTCTGGGATGCACGTCATTTCATCGAATCTAAATGACGTCCTCACTGTTGAAGGAACTGCCGAAGTGTATTTCACTAACGGCGCAAGTGCCTTTTCCGTAGACGTTAGAGACCATGCCTTCTTTTCGATGTCAGGTGGCGGAATCGGGACCAGTCTAAGAGCGTTTGGCGGTCATACTTACGTTACCGGTGGATCATTCAACACTGCCGGAGTTCTCACTGCGGGCATTTTTGCCTGGAACTACGCCTATGTGAGGTTCGAGGGGGCTTCCGTTTCAGTTATCTCGGTATCAACTGATCTTCTGAATTCCCAACCTGGCCAAAACCCCGTCGTGGACATTTACGGAGGAATCATCGCCAGTGGATTGTCGACTCAGGGGAATGGAACTGTGAATGTCTTCGGGGGCACTCTAAACGTGGCGGATCACGGTTTGGAGTCTGACGGACTCATAAATTTGTATGGAGGGGCTTTTAATGCTGGTACAACTATCTCCGGCGGCACTTGGAATGGAGGAACGGTCAATATTTTTGGAGGAAACTTTAACTATCCCATCGGAACGATCCCCGATAAGAGCGGAAGTGTTTCAGGAATACTTGATGATGGCAGTTCATTTTCCTTCAATTTCCTAGGTGAAGATATGTCAGTGGGACGTCGAGCGGCCACCATTAACCTCAAGGCAATACCTGAACCCGCCACCGGAGTCTTGGGTGCGCTTAGTCTCTCTTTTATGTTTGGGATCTCAAGGAGAAGGAATGGCTAATCGGGTCCTATTTTCAAAATCGCATCATTTTGCGACCAAAGGCCTGTTCCTCTGTCATGAAACTCTGCACTTTGCAAAGCTTGATGTTTGCCGCACGAGCTCCATGCAATTCGTCAATTCAATCGTAGCCAAGGCTCTTAAGGCAGGGAGCCAAACCCTCGAACAAAGGCTCCAGATGCTTCTCGTAGTTCTTCCACCGATTCTTCGCACGGCTATGCACCTTCTCGGTCACGGCATCGGCCGTAGGAGACCGGACGACCTTTGCGCTGGCGTGGCGGTCATAATCCATGACTGACTCGTTCCAACCTAGTCC
>JBDSNC010000231.1:0-36022 GCA_039915545.1 Luteolibacter sp. | reverse complement strand
GCCAAGCCCGGCAAAATCCTCGTCATTGGCAACAACTTCGACGAAACCACCTACCTCGCCGCTCGCAATGTCGCCTACGCCCAACTCGTCACGGGTTCGGACGTCAACATCGAGCAAATGCTCCTCGCCCACACCGTCATCCTCGTGGGTGATGCCGTGCAAACCCTTGCGGCTCGCACCGCCTGAACCCCGGACCTAACACCGAGATCATGAAAGACATTTACCAGGTCATTAAAAACGTCCGCCTCTCCGAGAAAGCCACCATGCTTCAGGAGAACAACAACGAGGTCACCCTCGAAGTGGACCGCAAGGCCAACAAGCTTGAGATCAAACAAGCTGTTGAACAACTCTTCGGAAAAACCGTCCTGGCCGTCCGCACGGCCAACTACGACGGCAAACTCCGCCGCCAACGTCGTGCCGATGCCGGCCGCACCAATCACTGGAAAAAAGCCATCGTCCGCCTCAAGGAAGGCGAATCGCTTGATCTCATCTAAGCGATTTCCCGCTGCTCCAAACGTAACCATTCAACGTTCCGATTGTCATGCCACTGAAAACTTTCAAGCCAATCACCCCATCCGCGCGCTACAAGAATCTCCCGTCCTTCGACGAGATTACCAAGAGCAAGCCTGAGAAGTCTCTTCTCACGCCTCTCAAGCGCAGCGGCGGCCGTAACAACACCGGCCGCATCACCACCCGTCACATCGGCGGTGGCCACAAGCGCCACTACCGTCTGATCGACTTCCGTCGTGGCAAGCACGATGCACCCGCAACCGTCGTCGGCATCGAATACGATCCGAACCGCACCTGCCGCATCGCTCTCATCCAGTATGAGGACGGCCAGAAATCCTACATCCTCGCTCCTCTCGGCCTCGAAGTCGGAACGACCGTGGTGTCTGGACAGAATGTCGCTCCGAAAACGGGCAACGCGATGCCGCTCAGCGAAGTGCCGCTCGGCACCTCCATCCACAACATCGAGCTCATCCCGGGCAACGGCGGCAAGGTCGCCCGTGCCGCTGGTCAGCTCGCCGTGCTTTCCAACCGCGATGGCGGCTGGGCACTGGTGAAAATGCCTTCCGGTGAAATCCGCCGCTTCAACGACCGCTGCTTCTGCACGATCGGCCAAGTCGGCAACCGCGACCACATGAACGAAACTTCGGGCAAAGCCGGCCGCACACGCTGGCAGGGTGTCCGTCCGACCGTCCGTGGTATGACGATGAACCCAGTTGACCACCCGAACGGTGGTGGCGAAGGCAAGTCGAAGTCCGGTGGTGGTCGTCAGCACCTTCTCAGCCCATGGGGCCACGCGAAGGGCCAGAAGACCCGCAACAAGAAGAAGACCACCAGCGTCTTCATCGTCGAGTCCCGCCACAAGGCGAAGCGGAAGTAATCCACTTTTAGCGAACCAATTAACGCACCTTATTTATGCCACGTTCCCTCAAGAAAGGCCCATACGTCGATCAGAAGCTTCTCGCCAAGATCGACGCCGTCGCCGACGCCGGATCCGAGCGCAAGCCCATCAAAACATGGAGCCGCAAGTCGATGATCACCCCGGATTTCGTCAGCCACAACTTCGCGGTCCACAACGGCAAGACTTTCGTCCCCGTTTACGTCACCGAAAACATGGTTGGCCACAAACTCGGCGAATTCGCACCGACCCGTATCTTCCGTAACCACGGCGGTATCGGTAAGAAATAATCATCGTTTCGGTTTCTTCCTTCACGCTCATGCGCACCACGTTCCATCTCAAAGCACTTGCCGCCGCCCTCGGGTTGTTGGCCGGAGCAGAGGTGTGCGTGGCCCAGGCACCGACTGTGGAGGAGCTTCAGGAGATCGTCACCGAACTCCAGGGGCAGAACCAAACCCTCCAGCGCAGCCTTGCCGAATCCAATCGCGGCGAGAAAGAGGCGACCGAGCAACTTGCTCAGGTCCGCCAACGTCTCGAAGCACTCGGCAAGAACCTGCTCGACGGGGGAGATGACCGCCTCGTCCAGGCTGCCGGTGATTTACAGCTCGCCAACGAGCGCATCACCGGTCTCGAAGGATCCGTCACCCGTCTCGCCGCCGCCGTGAATGAATACCTCCGCCAGGCGGTGGTTTCCGACCCGGATGCGAGACTTCGTGTAGAAACTTCTCTAAGAGAGCTTGACGCAGTCCTCGGACTACGCCAGAAGCCCCGCCCCGATGTTCGGACTGGCTCGTTGCAGCAAGCCCGGATCGTCAGTCTCGATCAAGAAAGCGGCATGATGGTTTTGAATCTTGGCGAAAGCCAGGGAGCCAAGATCGGCATGACCTTTCGCCTCACCCGCGGGCAGCAGCCCTACGGAAAAGCCATTTTAGCCGACGTCCGCAAGGGCGTCAGTGGTGCCTTTGTCGAACACCTCGACAACGTCGCCGAATCCCCACGCCCCGGCGATCTCGCCGTTCTCGAAACACAAGCATCAGCGCAGTAACCACTCACCGTCCGACGACCCATGGAAGTCAAAAGCACCACCAAATTCGTACGTCTCTCGCCTCAAAAAGCGCGTGACGTCGCCCGTGAAATTCAAGGCCTCGCCGTATCGAACGCCCTTGATATTTTGACCTTCACTCCCAAGAAAGCCGCACAGCTCATCGGGAAGACCCTTAAGACGGCGATCGCCGATGCGGAGAACAATTTCTCCCTCGATGCGACCACGCTGGTCATCAAGGAAGCCGTCATCGGCGCAGGTCCTACGCTCCGCCGCTTCAAGCCGCGGGCCAAGGGCTCCGCAGGTCCGATCCTCAAGCGCACCAGCCACATTTCCATCACTCTCGTCGGTTCCGCCCCCGAGAAGAAAAAGAAGGTTGCCCGCAAGGCCGCCGCCAAAAAAGTCGAAGACGCTCCTGCCGCTGCCGCAGCGACTGAAGAAGCCTGAATCCCTCTCATTTAATCTCATCCCTCACCGACCATGGGCCAAAAAGTAAATCCGATCGCATTCCGCCTCGCCGTCAACAAAGACTGGCGCTCCAAGTGGTATGCCAAAGGCAAAGACTATACCGACAAGCTGCACGAAGATCTCGCGATCCGCGGCTACCTGAAGAACAAGCTGGTCAATGCCGGTCTGGCCCGTGTGGTCATCGAGCGTGCATGGAACAGCGTCCGAGTCACCCTTCACACTTCCCGCCCAGGCCTGATCATCGGTCGCCAAGGCAAGGAAATCGAAGTGATGACCAAGGACATCACCAGCCTTTGCAAAGGTGCCCAGGTCAAGATCGACATCATCGAGATCCGCAAGCCTGAGCTCGACGCGCAACTCGTCGCCGAGCAGATCGCCGTGCAACTCGAGCGTCGTATTTCTTTCCGCCGCGCCATGAAGCGTGCGCTGCAAACCGCCATGGAATTCGGTGCCGAAGGCATCCGTCTCCGTTGCGCCGGCCGCCTCGGTGGTGCGGACATCGCCCGCGCCGAAGGATATCGCGAAGGCAAAGTGCCTCTCCAGACTCTCCGTGTTCCCCTTGACTACGGCTTTGCCGAAGCCCGCACCCTTTACGGCATCATTGGCGTGAAGTGCTGGGTCAACAAGAAGGAAGACGATGGCACTGGCAAGCAGCCGCAAGGCCGCAACGACAGAGGTGACCGCGGCGATCGCGGAAACCGTGGTGGTGATCGCGGAGGCGATCGTCGCCCTCAAAACCGCAACTGATCACTCAATTTTACGAATCTAATTTTAACTTTTAGGAGGACCGAGTCATGCCTTTGATGCCCAAACGAACCAAGTTCCGCAAGAGCCACCGCGGAAGCCGCTCCGGGAACGCCCAGCGCGGAACCACTGTCGCCTTCGGTGACTTCGGTCTGCAAACCCTCGACCGCGGATGGCTGACCAACCGCCAGATCGAAGCTTGCCGGATCGCGATCAACCGCTCACTGAAGCGGAAAGGAAAAGTCTGGATCCGGGTTTTCCCGCACAAGTCCATCACCTCGCGTCCTCCGGAAACCCGGATGGGTAAAGGTAAGGGTGCTGTCGAAGGTTGGGTCGCCGTGATCCGCCCGGGCAACATGCTCTTCGAAATCGGCGGTGTTCCTGAGTCAGCAGCGAAAGAGGCCATGCGTCTCGCTTCCTACAAGCTGGGCATCCGCACCCGCCTCGTCACCCGCAATCCGCACGCCTGATCCGTCCGATCAGATCCATTCAATATCCGTCTGAACCATGGCCAAAACCAAAGCCAAAGCAACCAGCCAGCTTTCCGCGAACGAGATCACCGTCCGTCTCAAGGAACTCAAGCAGGAAGCTCTCAACCTCCGCCTCCAGAAAGCCACCGGCTCTTTGGAAAACTCCGCCCGCATCAAACAAGTGCGCCGCGAAACCGCTCAAGTCCTCACTGCGGCCACCGCTCTGAAGAACGCCTGATCACCGCCAACGCCTAACTAACTAATTTATGAGCGAGACTCCAAAGGACGCCCAAGTCCACCTCCGCAAGACCCGCGTTGGCGTGGTCATTTCCAACAAGATGGAAAAGACCATTGTCGTTGAGCACGTTGCCCGTGTTCCCCACCCGAAGTTCAACAAGATCGTCAAGCGCTCCAAGAAATACTACGTGCACGACGAAAACAGCCAGGCACAGATCGGTGACCGCGTGAAAATCGTCGAAACCCGTCCGCTTTCCAAGCTGAAGTGCTGGACGCTTGCCGAGGTTCTCACCCACTGAGTCTGGCTCTGCCAGATCTCAAATTTCAAATTTCAAATCTCTAATTCTTCTAAGCCATGATCCAGATGGAAACCTCGCTCGTCGTCGCCGATAACACCGGTGCACGCAGCGCAAAAATGATTGGTGTGCTCGGCAAACGCAGCCGCACCGCACGCATCGGTGACGTTATCACCGCCCACATCCGCGATTCCATCCCGACCGCTTCTGTCAAAAAGGGCAGCGTCGTCAAGGCCGTGGTCGTCCGTACCGCTTATCCGATCCGCCGCGCCGACGGTTCGATCCTCCGCTTCGACTCGAACGCGATCGTCATCATCGACAAGGACAACAACCCGCGCGGCACCCGTATCTTCGGACCCGTCGCCCGTGAACTCCGCGAGCGCCAGTTCATGAAGATTGTTTCTCTTGCACCTGAGGTTCTTTGAACCTAAGGCATCCCGCCCAGTCACATTTCATCCATCCATCTCCATGAGCCGTATCAAGACGCACGTCAAAAAAGGTGATCAAGTCGAAATCATCGCAGGAAATCACAAAGGCAAGCGCGGCACCGTGCTCCTTGTGAACGCTGCAAAGGGCAAGGTCACCGTCGAAGGCGGCCGCCCCATCATCAAGGCCGTCAAGCCGACCGAAGCTGAGCCTAACGGCGGCCTCAAGACCATCGACGGACCCATTCATATCTCCAATGTCAAGAAAGTGGGCTGAAGCATCCGCTTCCGCCCGCGCTTAAGCGCCCTGAGCAATCAGCGCTGACCCGCAAAGAAAATGAGCACACCAGTACTACAACAATATTATAAGGACAAGGTCGTCCCGGCTCTCACGCAGAAGCTCGGCTACACCAACTCCCACCAAGTCCCACGTCTTGAAAAGATCGTGGTCACTTCCTGCATGGGCAAGGCCCCGGATCGCAAGGTCGCTGTTGACGACGCCGTCAACGAAATCCAGAAGATCACCGGCCAAAAGCCATCCATCACCTTCTCCAAGAAGGCGGTTGCCAACTTCAAGCTGCGCGAAGGTGAAGCCCTCGGAGCCCGCGTCACCCTTCGTGGTCCTCGCATGTGGGAGTTCCTCCACCGCTTCATCAACGTCACCGCACCGAACATCCGCGACTTCCGCGGGATTTCCTCCAAGTCATTCGACGGCCGTGGAAACTACGCATGTGGCATCAGCGACCAATCCATCTTCCCGGAAATCGAAATCGACCAGATCAAGCGCACCATCGGTTTTGACCTGATTTTCGTCACTTCCGCACCGAATGACGCGGAAGGCCGCGCCCTCCTCAGCGAGCTTGGCATGCCGTTCCGCGACATGAAAAAAGCCAACGAAGTTGAAGCCGAAGCAGTAGCTGCCAACTAACACAACGAACACCTTTAAAAGAATCACCTGTTATGGCAGTTCTCACCGATCCAATCTCCGATTTCCTCACGCGTTTCAAAAACGCCGCCCGCGCCGGCAATGAGGAATTCTCCGCTCCTTATTCCAAGATCAAGGCGGACATCGCCCGCATCCTCCAGGAAGAAGGCTACCTCTGGAACTACGAAGTCGTCACCGGCAAGCGCACCGAACTCAAGCTCAAGCCGAAGTTCATCGATGGTCGCTCCGTCCTCACCGACCTCAAGCGCGTCTCCACACCCGGCCGCCGCCACTATGTCGGCGCTGGTGAAGTGCCACGCGTCATGTCCGGCCTCGGCATCTCGATCCTTTCCACTTCGAAAGGCGTCATGTCCGGCGGCACCGCCAAGAAACAAAACCTCGGTGGCGAGCTCCTCGCCAACGTCTGGTAAACCCTAACTCGTAAAAGGAAACTACTACCATGTCACGAGTCGGACTCAAACCAATCTCTCTTCCTGAAAAGGTCGCCGTCAAACTGGACGGACGCACCGTCATCGTCGAAGGCCCGAAGGGCAAACTCGACTTTGCTCTTCCGGACGGCATCTCACTCAAGAGCGAAGACGGCAGCGTTGTTGTCTCCCGCGCTTCCGAGCTTCGCCAGCATCGTGCTCTGCACGGCACTGCCCGCAGCCTCGTCCAGAACATGATTCTCGGCGTCTCCGCCGGTTTCGTGAAGGATCTTGAAATCATCGGCGTCGGTCTCCGCGCGGCGGTCAAGGGCTCGGACCTCGACCTTTCGCTCGGTCGTTCGCATCCTCTGCTTCACCCCATTCCTTCCGGTCTGAACGTGACGGTGGTTGAAAACACCAAGATCAAGGTCGAAGGCATCGACAAGCAACTCGTCGGCCAATTTGCCGCCGAAGTCCGCGGATTCTATCCGCCTGAGCCTTATAAAGGCAAAGGCGTTCGCTACGTCGGTGAGAAAGTTCGCCGCAAGGAAGGCAAAAGCGTCGGCAAATAATCCATTACCGTCGCCCCACACCTCAAAACAATTACGGCAACATGAGCACCATCAATCGCAAGTCGATCCGCCGCCGCGTTCACAACCGCATCCGCCGCAAAGTCAGCGGAACCGCAGAACGTCCGCGCCTCGCAGTTCACTATTCCAACCAACACATCTACGCCCAGGTCATCGACGACGCGGCAGGCAAGACCCTCGTCTCCGCCTCCACTCTCGACAAGTCCTTCGAAAAGGCCTCCTCGAACATCGAGAGCGCCCAGAAGGTCGGAGCACTCCTCGCGGAGCGCGCCAAGGGCTCGAACATCAGCGCCGTTGTCTTCGACCGCGGCGGTCACCTCTACCACGGTAAAGTCAAAGCCCTCGCCGACGCAGCTCGCGAAGCCGGACTTCAATTCTAACGCTCCGACCAGACAAACATCATGGTAACAATTCCAGAAAACGAAACTCCCGCAACTCCAGCAGCAGCACCGGCACCCCTTCCTTTGGGCCCGGTCGCAGGCTCCGGTAACCAAGGCGGCTATCAAGGCAACCGCGGCCAAGGCGGCGGTTATCAAGGTGGCGGCGGCGGTGGTGGCTACCAGGGCGGTGGCCAGGGCGGTCGCGGTCGCGGCGGTCCACGTCGTGAAGAGCGTGCTGCTCCGACCGATGCCGAAGGCAACGAGCTTTCCGAAAAGGTCGTCTTCATCAACCGTTGCGCCAAGGTCGTCAAGGGTGGTCGTCGCTTCAGCTTCTCCGCTCTCGTCGTCACCGGAAACAAGGTCGGCAAGGTCGGTCTCGGCTACGGTAAGGCGAACGAAGTGGCTGACGCCATCAAGAAGGCCAGCGAAGGTGCCCGCAAGGTGCTCGTTTCGATGAGCATTGTTGACGGCACGATCCCTCACGAAATCTACGCCGAATACGGTGGTGGCAAGGTTCTCCTCAAGCCAGCATCTCCGGGAACGGGCATCATCGCCGGTGGCGGTGTGCGTGCCGTTTGCGAAGCGGTCGGCATCCGTGACATCCTCGCCAAGTCGATGGGCTCCTCCAACCACGCCAACGTGGTCAAGGCCACCCTCAAGGCCCTCACCCAACTCCGCACCCGCGATCAGGTCCTTTCCGGCCGCGGCAAGAAGAAGCGCGAGAAGGCGATCTAAGAATCATCGGTCGGATCCGACTGATCCGACCGACCTCTTCCAATCCTATAACTCTTCAATACAATGGAACTTCATTCATTCAGCCCGAATCCCGGCTCAAAGCACAAGGTCAAGCGCCTTGGTTGCGGCGAAAGCTCGGGCCACGGCAAGACTTCCGGCAAAGGCAACAAGGGCCAGAAGGCCCGCTCCGGTTCCGGCACCCGTGTCGGTTTCGAAGGTGGCCAGATGCCTCTTCACCGCCGCCTTCCAAAACGCGGTTTCAACAACTACGACTTCCGCGACAAAGTGGGTGTCTTCAACGTGGGCGAACTCGACGATCTTTTCGACGCTGGTGCCACCATCGATGAAGCAGCCCTCCGTGGCCAAGGCCTGATTAACGGCCTCACCGACAAGGTCAAGGTTCTCGGAGTTGGCGAAGTCACCAAGGCATTCCACCTCGTGGTGGAAAACGCCAGTGCTTCCGCTCGCGAAAAGATCGAAAAAGCCGGTGGCACCGTTACGGAGCCAATCGCTTGATCCCTGCCCCAGATCTTTGAATTCCGATGAGGAAGCGCACACCCGCGCTTCCTCATCGTTTTTATAACCCTCGACGCGTCATTTTTCTCACCCATCAGCCATGATTTCCGCTTTTGCTAACACTTGGAAAATTCCGGAACTCCGGGACCGCATTCTTTTCACCCTCGCCCTGATCGTCATCATCCGTCTCGGAGTGCACCTCACCCTTCCCGGTGTCGATGCCACGGTCATCAAAGAGTGGTTGGATCAGGTTCAGGCCCAGGATCCGAAAAGCCCGGCTGGTGGTATCGGCGCGCTGCTGACGGTGTTCTCCGGTGGTGGTCTCCAACAGGCGGGCATCTTCGCCCTTGGGATCATGCCTTATATCTCCGCATCCATCATGGTGCAGTTGATGACGGCGGTTGTGCCGAAGCTCTCGCGCCTCGCCCGTGAGGACGGTGGCCGCCAGAAGATCACGCAATACACCCGCTACATTACGATCGGCATCGCCGTCGTCCAGGGTTTCTTCGTCGCCCGGACCCTCACCAGCCCGAGCATTCCTTACATGCCGGGCATCGAAAAGATCGGCCGTGCGCTGGTTCCTGATCCGTCCGCCATGTGGGTCGTTCTCACCGTGGTGACCATTGTCGCCGGCACGGTGCTCCTGCTTTGGATCGCCGATCAGATCACGGAGAAGGGAATCGGCAACGGCACCTCCATCATCATCACTGTCAACATAATCTCCGGTCTTCCCGGTGCCTTGATCCAGGCGTGGAAATTCTTCGTCACCGGTGACGGCGGGCCGTTCCGCTCGATCATGATGGTTGTGATGATCGTCCTGCTGCTCGCCGTCATTGCAGGAACCATCGCCATCACCCAGGCCCAGCGACGTATCGCGGTGCAGTACGCCAAGCGCGTCGTCGGCCGCAAACAGTTCGGCGGACAAACGCAGTATCTCCCGCTCAAGGTCAACTATGCCGGCGTCATGCCCGTCATTTTCGCCACCGCGATCCTTTCCATCATCCCGATCACGCTCGGTCTGATTCCCGCCATCGCCAGCCAGCCATGGGTGGTGAAACTCAACGGCCAGATGCAGGGCGGCACCGCCTATTACATCCTTGGTGGTGTCGGTATCTTTCTTTTCTCCTACTTCTGGGTCGCCATGATGTTCCAGCCTTCCCAAATCGCGGAAGACCTCAAACGCAACGGCGGCTATATTCCCGGCGTCCGCCCGGGCAAGCCGACCGCCGATTTCCTCGACTTCACGATGACGCGCCTGACGTTCGCCGGTGCCATCTTCCTCGCTATCCTGTTCATCCTTCCAGTCGCCACGGGTGCCTTGGTCGGACTGCCTGCCGGCTCGCTGATCCTTCACTTCTTCGGTGGCACCTCGCTGCTGATCATGGTCGGCGTCGTGCTCGACGTCATGCGCCAGGTGGAAACGCAACTCCTCCAGAAGCACTACGACGGCTTCCTCCGCAAGGGCAAGCTCAAGGGCCGCTACGACCGCCTCAGCAATACGGGTGGTGCCGCACCACGCTCGGTGATTCTCTATCTGCTCGTGGTGGTGGCGGTTCTGATCGTGATCGGTATCTCCGTCTTCACCTACAATAAGCTTCATTGATGGCACCTGCCGCGCTGCCGCTCCGCATCGTCCTGCTAGGGCCTCCGGCATCCGGCAAGGGCACTCAGGGGCGGAGGCTCGCGGAAAGTCTCGGCCTAGGTTATCTCAGCACCGGGGCCCTGCTCCGGGAGAATGTTGAAAATCACACGCCGCTCGGCCAACAGGCTAAGCCCATCCTCGACCGCGGCGAATACCTCCCGGACGAGCTGATGTGTCCCATCCTCGCCGACTGGCTCTCGCGCCAGACCGGTGGCTGGGTGCTCGATGGATTTCCCCGCAGCCTGCCGCAGGCGGTTTTCCTCGATGCATGGCTGGCGAAAAACAGGCTGAAACTCGACGCCGCAGTTTCACTCGAAGTTCCGTTCGACCAGCTCCTCGCCCGCATCCACGACCGCGTGGAATGCCCCGAGTGCCGCTGGTCCGGCAACCGTGCGCAGTTGTTGTCCGAGAGCAACTGCCCGCTTTGCGAATCCCCGGCAGGCCCGCGAGCGGATGACAGCGAGGAGAATTTCCGCAGCCGCCATTCCGAGTTTGTCAGTTTGACCCAACCCGCCATTGATCACTACCGGAAAGTGAATATGCTGCGGACCTGCGACGCCACCGCACCGCAGGACGAGGCCGCTGCCAGCATTCTCGCCCAGTTTTCCGATCCGGCGTGAAACCCGGAAATTCAATCATCCGCGCATTCATCAACGTGTCCCGCAGAAACCGCATCCCTATCAAAACCCCGCGCGAGATCGATTTCATGCGCGCGGCGGGTTCCATCGCCTCCACCATCCTGCAGGCCATGGCCAGGGAAATCTCTCCGGGCCGCACGACCCGTGAGATCGATTTGTTAGCCGCCGACCTGATGCGCGAGCACGACTGCAAGAGCGCCTTCCTCGGCTATCGCGGATTTCCCGGCTACACGTGCATTTCCATCAATGAGGAGGTCGTTCACGGCATCGGCGGGCCGCGCAAGATCCTGCCCGGCGACATTGTGAAAATCGACGTCGGCATCGTGAAAAGCGGATTCATCGGCGACAACGCCACGACGGTCGCCGCCGGTGACATTCCGCTTGAAACGAAGCGCCTGCTGGCTGTCACCGAGCAATCGTTGTTCGAAGCCATCAGCCATGCCCGGGCCGGTCACAGGCTGGCCGACCTCTGCGCCTCCGTCGAGGATTTCGCCGTGCCGCACGGCTTCACGATCGTCCGCGAATTTGTCGGCCACGGCGTCGGCCGCCGCCTGCATGAGGAACCGCAGGTGCCGAACTACCGGCCGCAGGGCAAGTCACCCACGCTCATGCCGGGCATGACCCTCGCCATCGAGCCGATGGTCAACGCCGGGGTGGCGTCTGTTAGGATTCTCGACGATGGCTGGACCGTCGTCACTGAGGACCGCAAGCCCTCCGCTCATTTCGAGCACACCGTTCTCATCACTTCCGGCGAGCCGGAAATCCTCACCTGGCGTCCGCGCGAGGCCTTGCCGGAAATGCTCGGCCTTCCGGCCTGGTGATATCCATCAGGCGAGCGTGATCCCCACCGGACAATGGTCCGAGCCGGTGATGTGCGGCATGATTTCCGCATCCGTCACGCGGCTCATGAACGGCGTGGAAACCGCGAAGTAGTCGATTCTCCAGCCGACATTCCGCTCCCTCGCACCGCCGCGGAAGGACCACCATGAGTAGGCGTCACGCTTGTCCGGATAGAAATGGCGGAAAGTGTCGGTGAAGCCCGCGTTGAGCAGCTCGCCGAAGCTCGCCCGTTCTTCATCGGAAAATCCTGCGGAAAAGCGGTTGTCCTTCGGCCGCGCGATGTCGATTTCCTGATGGGCCACGTTCAGGTCGCCACAAAAAATCACCGGCTTCGTGTTCGCCAGCTCCGCGACATGGCGGCGGAAGGCATCATCCCACGTCAGCCGATAGGGCAAACGCCGCAAGGCGTCCTGCGAGTTCGGCGTGTAAACATTCACCAGGAAAAAGTCCGGATATTCCAGCGTCAGCACGCGGCCTTCCTTGTCATGCTCGTCCATGCCGAGCCCCGTTCTGAAATGGATCGGCTTTTCTTTCGTGAACACCGCCACGCCCGAGTAGCCGGGTTTCTGCGCGGAATCCCAATAACCGTGATAGCCGCCGAGCTCCAACGGTAGCTGCACTTGTTCCGGGCGGGCCTTCGTTTCCTGCAGGCAGAGGATGTCCGGATTCGCCGCCGCGACAAAGTCTCCGAAGCCCTTGCCGATCGTGGCGCGGATGCCGTTCACATTCCATGAAATCAGTTTCATCGCCGTCAGGATTCCACATCAGACCAGCAACATGCAATCGCCATAGCTGAAAAACCTGTAGCGCTCCTCGACCGCCTGCCGATACGCCTCCATCACCAGCTCTTTCCCTGCGAAGGCGCAGACCAGCATGATCAGCGTGCTCTGCGGCAGGTGGAAATTCGTCAGCAGCCCCCCCACCACGCCGAACTTATACGGTGGGTGGATGAAAATGTCGGTTTCTCCGCGTTGCTCGCGCATCGGCATTCCAATGGATTCCAGCACCCGCGTGACGGTCGTCCCTACCGCCACCACCCGGCCGGCGGCGTTCACTTTTTCCGCGGTTTCCTTTGTCACGACGTAGCGCTCGGAATGCATGATGTGATCGGAAACCACTTCCGCGCTGACCGGCCGGAACGTCCCGACTCCGACGTGCAGCGTGAGGAAGTCGTGGGGGATTTTCGCTAACATTTCCGGCGTGAAATGCAGTCCCGCCGTCGGTGCCGCGATGGCACCTTCTTCGCGGGCGAATACCGTCTGATAGCGTTCCCTGTCCGAAAGCTCATCATCGCGGCCCATGTAGTGCGGCAGCGCAAGGTGGCCGTGTTCGTTCAGATCCACCGGCGCGTCCCAGCGCACGAGGCGGTCGCCGTTTTCGAAAACCTCCGTCACCGTTCCATTGATGCCGCCGACGGTGACCGTCCGCCCGAGTTTCATCGTCTTGCCCGGCCGGACGAGGCAGCGCCACTCCAGCGGTGTCAGCCGGTCGAGGCAGAGCAGTTCTTTTTTTCCATCGTCTGAAAACACCCGCGCGGGGATCACCTTCGTGTCGTTCAGCACCAGCAGATCATCGGACCGCAGGTATTCGGGAAAATCGCGGAACATCCGATGCTCGATTACGCCTCTGTCCATTTGCACCACCAGCATCCTCGACGCCGCACGCTCGGCAAGCGGCCGCGCGGCAATCAGTTCCTCGGGCAGGTGGTAGTCAAAGTCTTTCGTCAGCAGCGGCATCGCCCATCACTACCTGCGGCCCGGAAAAACTGCAAGCCGCGGTCGGCTCAGCGGAGCTCGAACGGAAGAAGAGCGGCATCGCCCCAGACGCGGGCCAGCACATTTTTCGCGCCGAGATCGCCGTGCTCCGTCGCCAGCAGGACGCGGGTGCCGTTTTTCTCCGCATCCCAGGCGTCGGTCTCGCCGCCGGGTTTCCATCCATGGGTGGTCAATAGTGTTAGGAAATGATTGCGGTCGTTTCCATTCGCGCCGTCGATTTCGAAATCTTCGGATTGTTCCGTCACGGGGGGATCCATCGCGGACCGGTGGATGAACAGCCTGTGGTTCCGCGCCCACGCCCGCAGGCGCGGTTGGAGGAAATTGACGAGAGCGAGGGTGAGTCGGGCCTTCGGCAGATCGAACGCCGCGTCCAGTCCGCGCAGCGGCAGCATGCGGTTGGTGATCGCCTGATAGCCGGCGTTGCCCATCGGACCGTGATAGATGATTGACCCGTCCATCACGCGCACCGGGCCGCCACCATAGACGAAGCCCTGCCATTTTGCGTCGCCCTGTTGTGAAAACCGGTGGGGATGTTTTTCCAGCAGCAGTTTCTCGGCACGCCCGTATCCGAGCTGCTGGCGGAGGAACGCAAGTACCGACGGCCGCCGCCAGTGCCAGACGAAGGCACCGGGCACGAAACCGAGATGGAATCCGGCGTCGCGCAGTCTCCAACAGAAATCCACGTCGTCGCCCGCGGTGCGGAAACGGCGGTCGAATCCGCCGATTCGATCAAAAGCCTCCTTCGTCACCACCAGGTTGCAGCCTGGCAGATGCTCGGCCTCCTCGTCGTCCAGCATCACGTGGCTCGGTGCTCCCGGAGCCGCGCGGACGACGGCTTCCTCCCAAGTCCGCGCTTTTGGCGGCAGGTTCGGACCGCAGGCTGCTGCATATCGGCCGTCTTTGAAAATCGGGCGGATTCGCGCGATCCACTCCTCATCCGGTTCGCAATCGTCATCGGTGAAAGCGAGAATTTCCCCGAACGCCACTTCCGCCCCGGCATTGCGCGCGGCGCTAAGGCCACACGGTTCCAGACGGATCAGCCGCACCCAGGGGAAATGTTTCTCCACCTGATCCGCGGTGCCGTCGGTAGAGCCGTCGTCCACCACGATGGTTTCAAATCCTCCACCGGTCATGTTTCCAACCGCCGTCAGGCACGCGCTGATGCGCTTGCCGCCGTTGCGCGTGCAGATGATGACGCTGACGGAGTTGATAGATGGGGGTTGGGAGTTGAGAGTTAGAGCATTGAATGCGGGCTTCGCATTTCCCTCGCGATTGTTCAGGCCGAAATCCCAATCGAGGACTTCAACTCCGTTGTTCCACCAGCGGTCGCTCCAAGCGTAGATTGTTAGTCCGGCGGTTTCCAGATCGTGCGCGGCCTGATGGGCCCAACCGAGCACCCGCGCTTGTTTTTCCAATCCATTGCGCCTCGAATCCAATCCGAATTCGGAGATCACCAGTGGCCGGTCGCCGGCGATGTGGTGCAGGCGTTTGAGATAACTGCGGAACGCGGTCTCATCTTCCAGATAGACGTTGAACGCCGTGAAATCCGCGTTTTCCGGTTCGATGTATTCGGTGCTCGGGTAGTTCGCATAGGCGAAAAGAAGCTGCGGAGAAATCTCCCGGCCGAGATCGATCAAATCCTCCAATGCCTGCCGCACTTTGACCGGTCCCATCCAGCGCGCGAGGTCGGCGGGCACTTCGTTTCCCACATAGACGCCCGCGAGTGCCGGGTGACCGCCGATTTCCTTCAGCGAGTTCGCCAGCGCCACCCGTGCCGCCGAATACAGTCCGGGGCGCATCATGAAATCCGCGTTCTGGCCCCATTTCAGCCCGCCGAAAACCATCAGTCCGTGACGCTGCGCCGCGTCCAACAGATTTGCCTCCGGCATCTCAAACAGGCGGACGGCATTGAAACCTGCTTCCGCCATTCGCGAGAAATCCTCCTCGAATGACGCAGGCCAGCCACCGGGAAACGGGCCGTAGGTCACCGCTTTCATCCACACGCGGCGGCTGCCGGAACGGAAGAATTTTCCGTCCGTCCGCCATCGGGTTTCGTGATCAGCGCGGGACACGCAGCGAACCTAGAGGTCGCCAGGGCGATTGGCCACATTTTGATGACACAACCGCTCTGGTGGCATTTCCCTTGCTGGCGGCGGGCCGGGCGTGAGAAGGTCCGGCGGTTTTGGCGACGATTCGAAATACCCAACTGGACGGATGGAGGGCCTTCGCGGTGCTGGGGGTGATGTGGCACCACTGGGCTGAGAAAAGCTGGCGCGGGCCGTTTCCCTTCGAAATCGGGTTGTTTTTCTTCCTCACTCTCACCGGATTCCTGATCACCCGCATCCTGCTGCGCGAGCGCGGGGTGTGCGAGGGACATGGCAATCCGTGGCGCGTGAAAACCTACCGCCATTTCCTCAAGCGCCGCATGGTGCGGATCCTGGTGCCGTGTTACGCGGCGATGATCTTCGCCATCATCGTCGGTGCGAAGGACATCCAGCAGTTCCCGTGGTTCTACTTCGCGCATCTTTCGAATTTCCACATGGCGTTCATGGACGGATGGCCGTCAGGCACGGCGCACTACTGGACGTTGGCGATCCAAATGCAGTTCTATCTGATCTGGCCGCTGGTGGTTTTTCTAACTCCGAAAAGAGCGCTTTTCCCGGGGTTTCTCATCTGCACGGCGGCCGCGCCCGTATGCCGCTTCGTCCTCGAGCGATGGTTTCCTGAAATCCATCACAGCGAGGCGATCTCTTTCTCGTCACTCGACTACTTCGCGGTTGGATCACTGCTGGCGCTTGCGATGCACCGCGGCATGGCGGCGGGCGACCGGCGTCTCAGGCTCGCCGGACTGCTGGCGTTCTGCGGCTACGCTGTGCTCTACGTTTGCAACGAACTGGGCCGCCCGGTCGCGGGGTTCTGTTATATCCAGCAGACGCTGGTGTCCGTCGTGTTCATCGGGCTGATCTCGTCGACGTTGTCCGGTTTCGGCGGAGTGCTCGGGAAACTGCTGGAGCATCCGGCGGTCCAGCACGTCGGCAAGCTGAGCTACGGCTTGTATCTGTTCCACACGCCGGTGCCGTTGTTTCTCGGTTGGGTGCTGCCGTGGCTCTGGCATCCGTTTTTCACCGGTCCGTGGGTGGCAGCGAGACTGCTGGTGTTCGCATTGACCTCATGGGGGCTGGCGTGGCTTTGTTGGAAATACCTGGAGCAGTCGAAAGCTCCGCACGATCCTAACAAGCATGCCGCTTCAGGTCATCCAGGTCGATGAACTCAAGGGCCGATTCGTGAGTCGCCTCAAGCACGACGTCCGGCGCGGATCCGGCTTGGAACGCTTCCTGCCAACGGGCGGCGCACAGGCACCACTGGTCTCCGGGCTTGAGTCCGGGAAATCCGAACTCCGGTCGCGGCGTGCTCAGATCGTTTCCCCGGCTTTTTGAAAATTCCAGAAACTTGTCCGTCACCTTCACGCAGACGACGTGCACTCCCTGATCACCCGCGCCGGTCCGGCAGCAGCCGTCGCGATGCCAGCCGGTGAGCGGATCGAGCGAACAGGGTTTGAGGACGGAACCGATGACGTTGCGGGTTTCAATGGCCATGCGGGAAACCTACTTCACATCGCCACTGGTCCAAATGAAGATTTGCGATGAATTTCTCCCGACCGCCGGACTTGCGCCGAGGGGGGCGGACTGTCAGATTCCGGGTATTGGAAACGGTTTGGAAAAACGATCTGCCCGAGAGGTTTGATCCGATGACGGCGAAGGAGCTGCGCCAGAGCCTGCGGCGCGGTAGTTTTGTCTATCCGTTCCTAGGCATCCAGTTCCTCGCGGTGTGTGCGATGGCGGCTGAGTTCCAGAACGGTTACGCGTCGGAAAGCTCGGACTACACCGGCATGCTCAATCCGTGGCTGCTGTGGAGTTCCGGGCCGTTCTGGATGGTGGTTGCCGCGATCTGTCTGCTGATCATGCCGCTGAGCGGGGTTATCCTGATGGGGCAGGAGCTGGAGGAGGGGAACCACGAGCTGCTGCTGCTGACGAAGCTGGACCGTTGGAAGATCGTGACCGGTAAATTCATCACGCTGTGGGGCCTTTCCGCGCTCACCTTTGTTTCGCTGCTGCCCTACGTGGTGGTGCGCTACATGGTCGGCGGCATCGAGTGGTGGCACGAAGCGGCCTGCGCGACGACAGTCTTGGGTGGCTCCGCGATGATCACAGCGGGGGCGATCGGTGCCTCGGCCTTCAAGGGCTTGGGTGCGCGAGTGGCGGTGCTGGCGCTTTTCCTCGCTTCGATGATCGCCGGGGCCGGAATTCCGCTGCTGGGTGCCGGAATGCAGAGCCACGGTTGCGGGATTCTCTATCACATCACGGCGGTTGCGGCGGTGATCTGTTATGTGGCAATGGGACTCGCGCTCGCCCGCTCGCGGCTGCGGCTGGCGGTGATGGCCTATGAGGTGAAGCCGAGCGGTATGGTCATCGGTTTGCTCGTTTTTTCCCCCTTCGTGATCGGTATGGTCACGGCGGTGACGCTGGCGTGGGCCGGGGGGATTGGATTGTTAGGGATGGCGGTGGTCGCCCTGCGGATCGATGTGACGCCGAAGCTCTCGACTCCACCGCCGGTTCCGGTGCTGCCAATGGCCGGGACAGAGCCTTAAGACGAAAGCTTGGCCGCGCGCGACGATGGCTGGCGGCGGGTGGTGAGCTTTTGTTTCGGCAGGAACGGCGTGATGAGCGATTCTTCGAAATCAAACACCTCGGAGAAATCCTCCTTTTTGTCCGAATCCTGTTTGCCGAAAACCTGCTCCTCGATGAGGTGGAAAACCATGTCGCCCACGTCCTGGCATTTCCGGACGCTCCACTCGTTCATCAGCGTGGAGGCCATCGGGCCGAATTGTTCGAGCGCGCAATCGCGGAATCCGGCGAGCAGTTCCGGGCCGCTCACGTGGCGGGCCTGACCGTTGTTTGACTCGGCGATCCGCTTCAGCGTGAAGTCCAGCGCGTCCTTGAGAAAAAAGTAGGCATGCGGATCAAACCGCCGGTCACGTTTCAGGATCGAAACGACGGATTGCTCGAATTGCATGGCCTGCATGGAGAGACTATGCCGAAAACGCGTCGGAGTGTCAAAGGGGTTTAGAAATTGGCTCAATTGTTGCCCAATCGCTCGACAAATTCATCCAGCAGCGACTTCAGCCGCGGTTCGGGAGCGATCACGGTCGGCTTGTCGAAGCCGATCCAGATCGCGGTCGCGCCGCTCGGGCCGAGGCGCAGTGTCCAGGCATCGCGTTCGGAGCCGGTCGCTCCGGTGAAACAACGGGTGCCGCCGGATTTCCGCAGCACGCTGGTGGCGTCCGTCGCCGCGTTGGCGCTGAGCGCGGCGGTGAGCTGAGGCTGCGCCTTGTAAATGACCTCGCCGGTGGCGTCGCGGATTTCATCGATGAGGAAAGGACGGGCGCGTTTTCCCTTGTTTCCCAGCGTCGCGAGACCGACCGACATTTCCAGCGGCGTGGCGGCGACCGATCCGCGGAAAAGGTCCTCGGTCTGTAAAAACGGACCCGCGATGCCGCAGCGTTTGGCGAGGCGCTCGACCTCGTTCGGCCCGATCTGGCGGCCGGTCTGCACCGGCTTGCCGGGGAGCACAAGTTTCCCGCGCTCGGCGGCGGCGGCGGCGACGAAGGGCTCGAACGCCGACCCGAGATCACGGCTGGAGCGCGTGCGGTCGAAGCGTGAATCGCTGTAGTTCCGCCCGCCGATGAGTGCCAGCGTGGCCCCGTTGCGGACATCGGTGGTGACGGCGGCGTATTGCACGTAGGTCGGCTCGGTGCCGCTGACGTGGTCCGCTTCGCGCGGGTGTTTCCAGGTTTTTTCCTTTTCGAGATCTTCGACCGCGTGGGTGAGCTCGATTTCCAAGCGATTCTGCCAGCCGGAATCGAGCATGGTCTTCACTTTGAGCCCGCCGAGTTGGATGTCGTCGTCATCGAGAATGCGGTCGAGCTCGCGGCGGACGGCTTGGAGCGCGTAGGACGTCTGCGTTTCGCGCTGCTCCTCGCTCACGAGTTTCACCGGCTCCGCCATGATGCGGTCGCGGTGAGCCTCGTCGATGAGCTTCATCGCGATCAGGCGGTTGAGCGTCTGGTTTCGCTGCTCGATGGCGGCGTTGAGATTCCGGAATGGCGAGAAAATGTGTGGCCCGCGGATGATGCCGACGATCATCGCGCATTCGCCCTCGCTGAGATCGTGCGTGGTTTTTCCGAAATACGTCCGCGCCGCCTGTTCGATGCCGTCCGCACCGGCGCCGAAGTAGATGCGGTTCAGGTAATGCGTCAGGATTTCGTCCTTCGAGTAGTTCGCCTCAACGCGGAGGGTGAGGGCGATTTCGAGAAATTTCCGGTGCATCGACTTCTGCTTCATTTTGAAACAGTTCCGCGCGAGCTGCATGCTCAGGGTGGACGCGCCTTGGGTGAAATCCCGGTCCTTGATGTTTCTAACGGTGGCCCGCATCAGCCCGCGTACATCGACCCCGCTGTGCTCGAAAAACCTCGCGTCCTCCCGCGCGCGCAGCGAGTCCACCAGGAACTGCGGGATGTCCGCACGCTTCACGAGTTTCCGCCCGGATCCTCCCGGGGCGGTGATTTCCACGCCCTTGCGATCGTAAAAAGTCGTGCCCTCCGGCAGTTTCGCCACCTCCGCCATGTCGAAGCGCATGGCCAGCATGAAGTAGAAAAACACCACGCCCGCCACCGCGACCAGCATGACAATTGAAAGCTGGAAAACCAGTTTCACCGGCCCATGCAGCCACTCGGGAAGCCAGCGCTTCCAGAACGGGGGAGGTGGGATGGGACGCCAAGTGGACATTGGAAAAACGCGCTCGGGCGATGCTACCGGATCAGAAGCACGGAGCAAGCGCGGTGAAAACCGACTTCGTGCGTTCTTGTGCCATCGTCACTCCACAGCCTCGGCACTTGCATAGTTCATCCGGTAGCGGAGCAGGCAGCCGACGCCGCCATGTGAATTGAGCAACTCGTCGCCCTCGCAGACTTCGATGGCGAGATCGAGCGATGTCGCGAGCCTGACGAGGTCCTCGCGGTGGGGATGGGGCAGTTCCTCGGAAATGACGAGTTCGGAAGCCGCTCCACATTCCATGGCTTCACGGGTCGCCTCCGCGCCGACCACCGCCAGCCCGCCGCGACTGACCTGCTCGTGCAGCCGCTCGACGGTTCCGCGTGATTCGTTCTGCTCCACTTCGATGAAGGTCTCGATCGCCTGCTCCAGGAGTGTTGAGTAGTCGCGGCCGTTAGGTGCGTGGAGAACCGTATCGGACACACGCGCTTCCAGATCTTTCGGCAGGGTTCCGCGCAGGGCGCTCACGTGGCGGGCGTGACCGGCGAGGATGAGGTGGTTGTGACCGCGTTTCGACATCAGGCTGCCGATGATTTCCACCTGATCGCGCAGGAAGCGGCGGTCGTTCTCCCGTTTCTTCTGGTGATAGTGTTCGCGGGTCCACTCGCGGCCGAGGCGTTGCTCGATCTCAGGCCGGGTCGCCAGAATCTGCTCGCTGACGGCTCCCAGGGTGATCTCGAAAATGCGCGAGCTTTCCTCGGTGCTGATCACCACTACGAAGCGGTGGAAGCGGTCTTTGAGTTGCACTAGCGGAAAAATCACCGGAACGGGTCCGGTATGGAAGTGATTCTCAAGCGTCGCGCCGAATGGCATCACGAGCAGGAGCGGATCCGCTCCTGTGCGGGCGAAAGCCGCCACGCTGCGGATGCTGTCCGGCCATGCCTGGCGGAAGACCATTTCCGATTCCGCACGCGCGGCGTCGAAGGCCGCGCGGCTGGTCGAAGGAGTGGCGATGCGGGCGGCGGTGCTCCACAGGGCGAACTTCGAGCGGATGGCGTCGACCGGTTGTCTCAGGTCCAGGAACAGGCTGAGCACCGGATCCTTGGTTTCGGGCAGCATCGCCAGAACGGTCAGGTGGCGGTGCAATGATTGGATTTCCTGAAAAGTGGCGTGGATGGTTGGAGTCGCGGTCATCCGATCAGAATGGCGTGATGCGCGGGTGTGCAAAATGGAATCACCCGTGGATTTTCCATGAGTGATTGTGAAAGAAACCAATCCAACAGGCGGCACTCAGCCTTTGCAGCCGAAAAAGTGGCGCTTCATGACCATTTCGGAAACTCCATCGGGCACCATTTCCTTCCACACCTCGTCACCGGCGGCGATTTTCTTCAGCACGTCGCGCGAGAAGATGCTGAGGTATTCCGGTTTGAAATTGTCCAACGCTACGAAGCTGCCGCGGTCCGCGAGGTAGCCGTAGAGTTTCTTGAGCTCCGGCGAGACGTTGAGGTTTTCCACCGTTGTGAGCTCGCCCGTCTCGGCGTTCTTGAGCGGATAGACGTAGAGCTTCAGGTTGTTTTTAAACAAACGCCCGAACGATTCGAGAATGCCGCCGGGAAGCTGCGTGTAGTATTTCTCCTCGAACAATTCCGTCAGACTCGGCGCGCCCAGCACGATGCCGATCCGCTCCTTCGTCCGCCACGAGATGTAGGCTGCGAGGCGGTAATATTCGAAATAGTCGGAGATCAGCACCGTCATCCCGCACGCTGCTAACAAATCCGCGCGGGCGAGGAAATCACGGCGGTCGATCTGGTCGCCGCCGGCCAGCAGGTTGCGCATGGTAAGCTCGAACAGCGGCAGCACCTCCCTGCCCTCCACCGCCGGGTCCTTTTTGAACTTCTCCAGCGCGCAGTTCAGCATGTCGAAATTCACATGCGTCGGCGGCCGGAAACTCCCGCGCTCGACGAGCACCGCCTTTTTATAAAGCACCTCGGACGGCTGCAAAACCTGGCCGTCCGCGCCGAACATCGCCGCGCCGCTGAGGCCGAGCTGCACCAGCTTCAAACTGGTCAGCCGGTTGTCCACCGAGCGGAACTCGATGCCCTTGAACTCGATCACGTCGATCTCGATGCGCCCGGTCGTCAGCTTGTCCAACAGGCTTTCCACCAGCAGTTCCGGCTCGTGATGCAGGAAAAACGCGCCGTACAACAGATTCACGCCCACGACTCCGAGCGCTTCCTGTTGGAGCGAGGCCTCGGTGTCCAGCATCCGCACGTGGATCAGGATCTGGCTCGGCTCGTCGCGCGGGCGGGACTGGAACTTGATGCCCATCCAGCCGTGGCACTCGTTGCCGCCCTTGAAACTCCGCGCCACCACCGTGTCCGCGAAGGCGAAAAACGCCGTGTTGTCGCCGCGCTTGTCGCTCAGCCGCTGCACGTTCAGCTCGAATTCCCGGTCCACCATCGCCTGCAGGCGCGACCGCGAGACATAGCGGTCGCCGCTGCCGTAGATCGCATCGGAAACGATCATGTCGTAAGCCGAAATGCTCTTTGCCACCGTCCCGGCCGCCGCGCCCACGCGGAAAAACCAGCGCACCACCTCCTGTCCCGCGCCGATCTCCGCCAGCGTCCCATACCACCGCGGGTCCAGATTGATTTTCAGGGCCTTGGAGTGAGTATCCAGTTCTTCTTCCTTCATGCCGCTGATCTAGCATGAACCGGCCCGTTTTCCAGAAAATCCGTTTTCGGAAGTGCATCGGCGGGCGGTTCGTGGTTTGGAATCCGTGTGGACATGCTGAAGTTCAAACTCACCCTCGCCTACGACGGCTCGGCCTATCACGGCTGGCAGTCGCGGAAGGAAGGGACCGGCGTGCAGAACCGGGTGGAGGCGGCGCTGGCGCGGTTGTTCCCCAGCGCGCCGCAGGTGGAGAGTTCGAGCCGGACGGATTCCGGAGTGCATGCGTGGGGCATGGTGGCGCACTGCGAGGTACCGCGCGGGGAATTCAAAATGCCGCCGGGAAAACTCGCGCTGGCGCTCAACGCCTGCCTGCCGGACGACATCCGCGTGCGTTCGGCGGTGCGGGTGCCGGCGGATTTCCATGCGCGCTTCGATGCGGTGGGAAAACAATACCGCTATCAGATCTGGAACCATCCGGTGATGAATCCGCTGCTGCGGGATCGGGCGTGGCACGTGCCGCGCGCGCTCGATCTCACTGCCATGAACGACGCGGCCGCGCGGTTCGTCGGGCGGCATGATTTCCGCTCTTTCACTGCTAATCGGGGCGGTGTGCTGGAAGACGCGGTGAGGACTCTGACCCGTTGCGAGGTCCGGAAGCGGGGACCGCAGGTGACTTTCGTGATCGAGGGCGGTGGCTTCCTTTACAAGATGTGCCGAGGGATCGTGGGCACACTGGTGCAGGTGGGCGAGGGGCGTTTCACTGCGGACGAGGTTTCCGAAATGCTCCGCCAGCGCGACCGCCGGTCTGCCGGAGTGAACGCGCCGGCACACGGGCTGGTGCTGTGGAAGGTGTTCTATCCGGCGGCAGGCAAACGGACGTGATACAGACATTCCTGTCTGTTCTTCGGGCCGGTGCTTGTGAAAGAACAGACAGGAATGTCTGTATCACGCCCTGCTCCGTCTGTTCGCCGGACCCGCCTTGATTTGGCTTTTGAATGCTCCAAAAGCCAAATTGACATCAAATTGATGGAGCCGTAGAATTTCAGCATGACAAAGACTCAGATTCAGGTGCCTGAGGAACTTTTTGAGGAACTCCGCACATTTGCCAAACATCGTGAATGGTCCCTGGCGGAAACGTTCCGGCGTGGCGCGGAGCTGCTACTCCAAGTCTATCCCGAAACCGCCGACAAAGCCCCAACCATCTGGACTCCACCCACCTCCAACCAAGTCGGATGGAAGGGACTCAGTGCCGAGGAACTTCGTGAAGCCGCCTTCGCCGATGGCGACCCTCATTTGTCCTGAACTTTTCAAAACCAGACATCCATGCTCTCCATCGATGCGAATCTCCTGCTCTACAGCTACAGCGAGTCCTCGCCCCATCACGCCGCCGCCCGCACGTTCATCGAAGAGGTTTCTTCACGTGAGGACGTGGCGTTGAGCGAATTCGTGCTGACGGAATTCTATCTGCTGCTGCGGAATCCCGCCGTCCTTTCCCATGCGCTTGCCGCTCCCGAGGCGGTCTCCGTGATCCAGCACTATCGCCGGCATCCCCGTTGGAAAGTCCTCGGCTTCCCTCCCACCAGTCGCGAACTCCACACCGAACTCTGGAAACAAGCCGCCGTCCCCGACTTCGCCCGCCGCCGTATCTACGACACCCGTACCGCACTCAGCCTCCGCGCCTTCGGAGTCACCGATTTCGCCACGGCGAATCCGAAGGATTTTCAGGGATTTGGATTTGTGAAGGTTTGGAATCCTTTAATCGCGTAGTTCAGATCCGAAATTGCGATGCCTGTCCAGATTGATGGTGAAAACGGGCGGAAGCATGGATTTGGCTGATTACTTAGCCGTTTATAGCTGTTTTTGGCCGATTTGCAACCTGGGCTCGTAGAGGAAGACCGCACAGGGACTGTGCGGACCACTTGGCTTTGATCACTCTACCGGGATCGCCTTGAGTGGCGCCGGGGTGTCTTCTTCCTCGACGGGAAGCGCTCTCATCGGCGGTGTGTTCGGCGTGACCGGTTGGGCGCGGGGTGGGGTGTCAGATGGGACGGGCACTGCGGATTCGTCGACGGCGAGGGCCTTCGCGGGGTGGATGGGACAGAGGTCGTTTTCGGGCAGGGCGATGTCGGCGGGCACGCGGTCGGTGTAGGCCTGGCCCTCGGCGCGGCAGCCGGCGGTGGCGCGTTTTCCGGAGAGATGGCAGAGTTCCATTTCCACGAGGTTGACCTTGCTGTTGAGCTTGCCGGCCTTGTAGTTGAGGCGGTCGGCGGTTTTCATGATGTCCACCCAGACGGGCAGGGCGAGGGTGGCTCCGTAGCCGCCCTGGATGGTTTTTTTCGGGGTGTCGAAGCCGCACCAGACGCAGCACGTCAGAGTGGACGTGTAGCCGGCGAACCAGGCGTCCTTGAACTCGTTGGTGGTGCCGGTTTTGCCGGCGCAGGGCTTGTCGAAACCGAGGCGAC
Source organism: Luteolibacter sp. (assembly GCA_039915545.1). Classification (GTDB taxonomy): domain Bacteria; phylum Verrucomicrobiota; class Verrucomicrobiia; order Verrucomicrobiales; family Akkermansiaceae; genus Luteolibacter. Next base: position 10,501 of record JBDSNC010000231.1, on the reverse strand, counting down.
CGACCGAGGCGGCGGTGCCGCTGGTGGTGACTTCCTCAAGGATGTGGGAGATGGACCAGGCGGAGCCGGCATTGGCCGCCTTGTAGGGAAGCGGCGGAGTGGTGTAGAGCACGTTGCCGTCCTTGTCTTTGATTTCTGAAATCAGGTAGGGCCGGTAACGGACGCCGTCGTTAGGGAAAATGGTGTAGGCGCTGGCGACTTCCCACGGCGAGGCCGACCAGGTGCCGAGGAAGGAAACGGGGCTGTCCGGCATGCTGCTGCTGAAGCCGGCCATGCGGGTGACGTCCTTCACCCTCTCGATTCCGGCATAGTTGCCGACGCGGACGGACATCGTGTTTCTGGAGTGGATGAGGCCGTAGGAAACGGGCTCCATGCCGCCGAATTTTCCATCGGAGTTGTCAGGTCTCCAACCGCCGGCACCCTTGATTTCCCCGCGCTGGATGGGTCCGTCGCTGATATTGGTGCTGGGGCGGAGTCCGGCATCGAAGGCAGCCAGATAGACGAAGGGCTTGAAGATCGAGCCGAGCTGGCGTCCGCCCTGGATGGCGCGGTTGTAACTGGATTCGTTGGCATCGCGTCCGCCGACGACGGCGAGCACGGCGCCGGTACGGTTTTCCACGACGACGGCCGCTCCCTGGAGGTATTCCGGGTCGCCGCGTTTTTCGGGAGGAAGAGCGTTCCATGCGGTGCGCGTCTGATGGGGATAGCCGCCGAGCCGCTCGATCTCGCGGAGTTTTTTATCCAACGCTTCCTCGCCCTTGTGCTGGATGCGGAGGTCGATGGTGGTGGTGATGTTGAGCCCGCCGAGTTCGAGGTTTTCCTTTTCCAAAATCTCCTCAAGGTCGCGGCGGATGGCGTCCATGGCGTAGGATTCCTCGGAATCGCGGCGGCCGGCCGGGCGCACTTCGATGGGCTCCAACTTCGCCGCATCCGCCTCGGCGCGGCTGATGACTCCGGCGTCCACCATGCGGCTGAGGGTCGTGTTGCGCTCGCGGGTGGCGGCATCCATCGACTTGAAGGGATTGAAGGAATCCGGCCCGCGGACGATGCCGGCGAGCAGGGCGGATTGGGAGAGCGTGAGCTCGGACGGGTGTTTTTCAAAGTAAATGCGCGACGCCTCGCCGATGCCCTTGATCTGGCGGCCCCAGTTGATCTGGTTGATGTAGGCTTCGAGGATTTCGTCTTTCTGGAGAGAGGATTCGAGGCGGAAGGCGATGGCGATTTCGAGGCACTTGCGGTTGAGCTGGCGGATCGTGTCGTGGTTTTCACCTTCCTTGAGCTTGAAGATATCGGACGCGAGCTGCTGGGTGAGGGTGGACGCGCCTTCCTTTTTGCCGGTGAGGTTTTTCAAAACCGCGCGGCCGATGCCGATGATGTCGACGGCACCGTGGTGGTAAAAGCGCTCGTCTTCACGGGCCAGGATGGCCTTGCGAAAATCTTCGGAAACCTGCTGGAGCGGCACGACCGAGCGCTTTTCCCCGTGGATGCGGCCGATTTCCTCGCCGAGGCGGTCATGGATGATCGAGCGCTCGGGCATGGCGTGGATTTTCGAGAGGTCGTAGCTCTTCGCGCGGACGCCGTAGAAGATGGCGAGGAAAACGAGCCCGTAGAGGCCCATGAGGGCCGGATAGCCGATGAGGCGGATGAGGAATTTCAGCGGCCCGAACAGCGGGCGGGTGAGGAGATTGAGGAAATGAAACGGCCAGAAAATCAGCAGAGAGACCGCTCCGGGGCCGCGCGGTGGTGGAGCGGCGGCGGTCTTTTCGCGGAGTGTGGTGGCTTCTGGCGGGTTGCGTTTTGGCATCTTCGTGGCAATGATATGCCAAGCTCCGCCCGCGATCCACCACGGATTATTGTCAGACGAAATGCGGACGGGGCGTCGTTTCAGAATATGAAAACCATGAAAATGATTCCAATTTTCTCTCTCGTCTGTGCCAGTCTGTGGCTGGTCCCCGGAGCCGGAATTTCCCAAGCGCGCGAGCCGATCCATGACCTTGCCGATCTCGCGAAACTCGAATCCAAGGTGGAGGAGGTTTCCAAAAAAGTCATGCCCGCCACAGTGGCGCTGCTTGCGGAGGCGACCGGTTCGTCAGGCTCCGGCGTGATCACCAACGCCGACGGACTCATCCTAACTGCCGCGCACGTCGTGCAGGGCGTGGGGGAGATCACGGTGGTGTTCCCGGATGGCATGCAGGTCCCGGGAAAAGTGCTGGGCGCGGATTACTCCAAGGACATCGCAATGGTGAAGATCACCAAACAAGGCCCGTGGCCGTTCGTAGGCATGGGCTCCTCGAAGCCGCTTGAGGCCGGCGACTGGGTGATCGCCCTCGGCCACTCGGCGGGTTTCGACGCGGCGCGCACGCCGCCGGTTAGGTTCGGCCGGGTCGTTTCGAAAGGCCCCGGCAATTTCCTCACCACCGACTGCACGCTCATCGGCGGCGATTCGGGTGGTCCGCTTTTCGACCTCAATGGGAAAATCATCGGCATCAATTCTTCCATCGGTGTTTCCCTGACCAACAACAACCACGCGGGTGTCGATGGTTTCCGCCAGGACTGGGACCGCTTGTTAGCCGGTGAGGCGTGGGGCCAGCTCCAGATGAATCCATTCGCAAATCCGGAAATGCCGGTGCTCGGCATCGGCGCGGAAGACGGCCGCGGCACACGTGGCGTGGTCGTCGGCGTGGTGGCTCCGAAATCCCCGGCTGCTGCGGCAGGCGTGCGAATCGGTGACCTGATCCAGTCGATCGATGGCAGGCCCGTGAAAAATTTCCGCGAACTCACCGTGATGCTCGCGAAGCGCGAGGCGGGCGACAAGATCAAGCTCCAGGTCATGCGCGAGGCCCGCAGTGCGGATCTCAATGTCACCCTCGGCCGCCGTGCCGACCTTTACGAAGAACGCTAACATTTTTACCCGAAACCAAGGACATGAAATCGATCGGATATTTTCTCGCAGCCTTACTGGTTCCCGCTGCCCTGCACGCGGAGGACGACATCCCGCTGCTCCGCCCGGAGGAACGCCAGGCGGTGGACCAGCAGGCGGATGAATTCAACACAGCCGTCATGCCGGCTCTCATCGATTCGGCGAAATCCACCGTCCGGATCTGGTCCGGCACGCGGCGGATGTCGTATGGCACGGTCGTCGGCGATGGCTCGAAAATCCTAACGAAGTGGAGCGAGGTCGCCCGCGCGTCCGGCAACCTGCGGGTGGAAGCAGCCGGCGCCGAACTGCGCACCGTCAAGCTGGCCGGAGTTTATGAGGACGAGGACCTGGCGCTGTTGGAAATCCAAGGCAGTCCGCTAACACCGGTGAAGTGGTCGTTTGAGAAACCGCGGCTCGGCAGTTTCATGGTGGCATCCCAGCCTGACGGTCGTCCTGCCGCGTTTGGCGTGGTCAGCGTGGCGGAGCGGAACCTGCGCGATACGGATCAGTCGTTCCTCGGCGTCATCGGCACTCCAGGTTTCGCCGGGCCCGGCGTGAAGATCAAGGAAGTCGCTCCGGACTCGGGTGCTGCGGCTGCCGGCCTGAAGGAGGGCAGCGTGATTCTCAGGGTGGGCGAGCGGTCGATTTCCGGGCTGCTGGAATTGAAGAACGCGCTGACCGGCGTGCAGCCGGGAGACAAGGTTTCGCTGTTGGTCGACAACGGTGGTGCGAAAAATCGCGTCGAAGTTCTGCTGGGAAACCGTCCGAAACTGCCGCAGTTTTCCGGCGACCGTCTCCAACAGATGGAGCGCATGGGCGGACCGATCAGTGACGTGCGTGATTCGTTCACCCATGCCATCCAGACCGACATGCGGCCGAAGCCGAACCAGATCGGCGGGCCGGTGGTGGATTTAAAAGGCCGGGTGATCGGCGTTACCATGGCCCGTGCCGATCGGACGCGCTCGTTTGTCATGCCCGCCGCGGCGGTGGTCGAACTTCTCAAGAAACCGGCGGGTGATCCTGCGATCGCGCAGGTCCGGCAGACGGAAGAGGATGCCCAGGTTCCCACGCGGGGAGCCGCTCCGCGTGGCAGGATGATGCCCGGTGGAGAAGACCGGATGCGCCGCCATCTGAGCGACATGCAGCGCCTCATGGATTACATGCAGCAGGAAATGCAGGGGCTGGAGGAGCAACGGTGATAAGGAGGGTCGATCTTCGGTCGACCTGTCCGGCGGGGAAAAAATCGTGAACTGCGGAAAGAGCGTGGACCATCGCGTCAGCGGTGTTTCATCTTTTCCTCAGCGGCCACGTTCCGGGTCGACCGAAGATCGACCCTCCTTAACTGCGGCTTGATCATTGGCGGATTTCACGTCATTTCCGCGCATGCTGATCGTTCTCGCTTCCGCCTCGCCCCGTCGCAGTGAATTGTTAGCGAGGGAGGGTGTTGCATTCGAAGTCGTCGTTTCTCCGGCGGAGGAAATCCATGATGCCGCGCTGAAGCCGGATGTGCTGTGTGAATTGAACGCTGGTCTGAAAGCCGATGCCGTGGCGCTGGTGAGGCCGGACGCGATCGTGATCGCCGCCGATACTCTCGTTTTCATCGATGATCTCCCGCTCGGCAAACCCACCGGTCTCGACGAGGCGCGGGCGATGTTGCGCCGCTTGTCCGGCCGCACCCATCAGGTTTGTACCGGTGTCTGCGTGATTCATCCTGGCGGCGTGAAAAACTCGTTTCACGACCTGACCGACGTGACTTTCCGCGAGCTGGATGAAGCGGCGATCAGTGAATATTTCGAGCTGGTCAATCCCCTCGACAAGGCCGGTGCCTACGGCATTCAGGAGCACGGAGAACTGATCATTTCCGGAATCAGCGGGAGCTTTGACAACGTCATGGGGCTGCCTGTGAACAAGGTGTTGGAAGCTTTGAGATGAAATCGGGTTGCGGAGGGGGCGGCGATGGGTGAAGAATCGGCCATGGAGAAACCGCACCGGTATCCGCTCATTTTCAACCCGAAGGCACGCAGCCAGAAGGGGGAAAGGATGCTGCGTTTCCTGATGGCGCATGCCAACCGCTTCGCCATGTATGCCACCAACCACGCTGGCGAGGCCCGTGAGCTGGCGGCCCGTTTCGCCCGCGAGGGCGAGCCGGTGGTGATCGCCGCAGGTGGCGACGGCACCTTGAACGAGGTGGTCAACGGCCTGGCGGGTTCCAAAACGATCCTGGGCGTGCTGCCGGCGGGGACGATGAATGTTTTTGCGCGGGAGATGGGAATTCCGTTCGATTCGCTGGAGAAGGCGTTTCTCGTGATCGAGCGTGGTTTCGTGAAGGACGTGGATTTGTTCGAGGCAAACGGCGCGCCCTTCGTCCAGATGGCGGGCGTGGGGTTCGACGCTCTGGTCATCGAGGAAACGACGTGGGAGTCGAAAAAAATGTTAGGTCCGCTCGCCTATCTGCTGGCGGGAGTGAAGGTGCTGGGCGAGAAGCCGCCGAAGATCGAGGTGATCTGCCCGGACGGAAGGCGCGAGGAAGGCGTGGCGGTGCTGGCCGGAAACGGCGCGCTCTACGGCGGACCGTTCAAGTTTTTCCGCAATGCCAACAATCATGATTCGAAGCTGGATGTGCTCGTTTACAAGGAGTCCGGCTACAAGTTGGTGCTGGATTCCCTCCGTGGTCTGGCGACCGGAGGAATCGATCTGATGGCATCGACAAGCTATTTCCAAACCGAGGAATTCACCGTGAAGTCGGATCGCGAAGTGCCGGTGCAGGTGGACGGCGAACTGGCCGGGCGTTTTACCGAGATTCATTTTGTGGAATCGGCGAACCGGCTCCGGGTGATCGCGCCGGAGGAACCGCTCATCGGTGGTTTCGCGGACACGATGAAATCCCTGCTGCATTGGCCGCGGCAGACGGTGGAAGTTTCTACGGCGAAGAGTTCATGAAGGCATCGGTAAAAGGTGGCTTGGCACGCTGGTTCCGGCGGGGCGTTCGCATTTTGTTGTGGTCGCTTCTGGTGTGCGGTGCGGTGGTGGCCTACGCAAACATCACGGCGATGTGGGCGTCGCGCGGGCGTTTGTTCGATGATGTTTCCGCAGTTCCGCAGACGACGGTCGGGTTGGTTCTGGGCACGACCGACCGGGTGAACGGTTATGAAAATCCCTATTTCCGCTATCGAATCGACGCGGCAGTTAGGGTTTGGAAAGCAGGAAAACTCAAGACGCTGATCGTTTCCGGCGACAACCGCAGCCGGTATTACAACGAGCCCGAGAAGATGAAGCAGGACCTGGTGGAGCGGGGGATCCCGGCCAACCGCATCGTTTGCGACTACGCCGGACTGCGGACGTTCGACTCGGTGGTGCGCGCGAAGGAAATTTTCGGAGTGACCTCGATCCTGGTCATCAGCCAGCGCTTCCAGAACGAGCGCGCCATTTACATCGCGAAGGCGAACGGCATCAATGCCTACGGCTTCAACGCGCAGGACGTGGAGAGCCACTTGGGCATGAAAACGAAGATGCGCGAGATCGGGGCACGTGTGAAAATGTGGCTGGACGTCAATTTCCTCGATACCCGCCCGATCCACCTCGGCGGGAAAATCAAGCTGCCTGATTAGACGGCGCGGCCCTGGAGGATTTCCCAACCCTGGCGGATGTAGGCGATGCTCGACCAGATCGTAAAAACCGCCGCGACGATGCATGGATAGACGGGCGAGAGGTCCACCACTTTCAGCATGACCCAGCCGATGGCAAACATCTGCGTGACCGTGCAGACCTTGCCCGTCCAGTGCGGCGCGAATTTCACTTCGCGGTGGTGGTTCCACAAGATCCGGATGCCGCCGATGATGATGCAGTCGCGCAGGATGACCACGGCGGCGAACCATAGCGGCAGCGACCAGCCGTTTTTCCCCCAATCGACGATGCTGAGCACGATCACGCCGGAAAGCAGCAGCGCCTTGTCCGCGATGGGATCGATGAACGCGCCGAATTTCGACATCTGGTTGAAACGGCGGGCCACCCAGCCGTCGATGCCATCGCTCGCCGCGGCGGCGACGTAAACGCCCAGCGCCCACCAGCGCAGGCTCTCGACGGGTTGGCCGTTCTTCACGGAGTGCCCGTAAAGCAGCGCCAAAACGGCATACACCGGAACGAGGCAGATCCGGGTGACGGTGATTTTACTGGCAAAAGTCACGTCAACATCAAAGCAGAGCAACAGGCCTTGCGAAACCCGAAACTTTCCCCAATCACTGATTACCAGTCGGCAATCAGTAGACCGGCGCGCCGGACGTGTCCTGCGATCCGCCGCCGGTGCCTTGGAATTTCGACTTGGTCCACTCGTAGCCCTGCTTCGTATCGCGGCCGATGCCGATGCAGGTGTTGCAGGAATTCAGGGCCAATGCCGCGACGAGAAGGATGATGTATTTCATGCGCCCGGCATACCGCGTTGGGCGGGTTTGGAAAAGAATAAACTACGGGTTTCTTAAATGATTCATGTGGTCCACTGCGGGAGGATCGGGCGGAATGCCCGTGTCGGAAAACGGTTACGTCACTGCGGGCACACACAAACGGCTGGCCATCCGATAGATTTGCCATGATCGTCGGCGCATGACATTTCGGATCCGGACATTCGTCGCCCTCATGGTTTTCCCATTCCTGGCGGCCTGCGGAAAAAAAGAGGAAGCGGTGGTGGAGGTCGGAACATCGTTCGAGAGTCCTTGGCCGTCGGAGGAACAATGGATGGTTTCCAGCGTGGTGGCCGATCTCCAAGGCATCTGCGCTCTCGCAGGCGGCAAGGCGGCGGAAGGTTCTGTCACGGCGGGAAAAGTCGATCACGAGTTCCAAGTGGGCGGAGTGACTTTGAAAATGTCGCCTTCCTGCTGGGACACTGCCAGCTACCAGGCATTGCTGGAATCGTGGAAACCTGCGCCGCAATCCGCTGCTGGTCCCGCGCCGGATCTCGTGCACGATCTCCTGACTCCAACGGCGACCGGGCTGCAAAAAGCCAATGACGCCATCTCCGCCCGCATCGCGGCCGCGCCGGCGGACCCGCTGGTCCACGAAGAAGCGGCGTTTCTGCTCGGAGTCTTCGGCATCCGCGAGAACGCCTGCCAGTTCGGCGATCTGCGGCCGTTGGTCTGTCGGATGACCGCCCATCTGGCGATCGCTTCCCACTTGCGCAAAGGGGCCGAGCCGTCGACCGTCGGGCAGTGGGCGCGGGTGTTTTACGAGTATCATACCGGCCGTCGGATCAAGGCGCGTGAGCTTGCTGCATCCATGCCGGCCGAGGGCGATGGCGGCCGATGGAAGCGAGTGGTGGAAATGCTCGTCACTGGCGATTGGCGGCGTGCCGGTGATCTCGACAACCCGAGTCTGGCTGAAGCCATCGCCATCAGCCGTGCGTTCCAAGCCCACCGGGGGAACCCGCTGATGATCGAATTTCTCAAAAATCACAAGGGCCTTCAGGAAATCCCCGAGTGGTCGCGCGCCTTGTCCGGACCGGGCAAGAGCGTGGGCGACGGACGGCTTGCGATGAATTCCGCGCTTGTCATGGAGTTCCGCGAGATCGCGGAAATTTTCCACACCGGCGAGCAACCGAAGCCGGAGAAACTCGCACACTTCATCGGACAGGAAGCCCCGTCTCGTCTGGTGGTAGGAAGCGACGGGCCGCGTGTGATTTCCAACGCCGACTGGGCCGCTTATTTCCGCAGGCACCTTTACTACTGCTCGGCTGACATCGCCCGGTTCTGCATCCGCAAATGGGGATCGATGGAAGGCGCGGTCGCTTGGCAGCAGACGGTCGCTCCGTATTTCCGCAAACTGCCGGACCATGAATTGATAGAGCCGCTGGTCGCCACGAAGAACGCCGACTATCAGACCTCGCTCAAGACCACGGCGGAGTTCATCCGGCATCACCCGGAGAAAGTTCCCAACGGCGTCTGGTTCGACTATCGTTTTCCCGCTCTCGAGAAGGTCAGTGCGGAAACCCGGATGCCGTCCCAGACTCCGTGGTTCCGCGAGGTTTCGCCCCCCGGCACCGCCTATGACCCTACCCGCCGGATCCGCTACGAGGGCATTCAGGGTTCCACCTGGGTGGACCACATCAAGGCACTCCACGCGGTTGATCCTTGGAACTCCGAGCTCTGTTACGAAATGGCCGAGAACACCGGCAACAACATCGAGAGCGTGAAAAACGCCTGGGGTGACCTCAGCGAATACAGCATCCGCCCCCTCAACCAGACCCTCCAGGGGCCGAAACTCACGAGCGACGAGCGCATCGAAACACTGCGCACGCTTTTCAAGATCGAGCCATCTGCCGGACTCGATCTCGGCGAGGCGTTGGTCATCGCCGGTCGTCCCGAAGAGGCGGTCGCTCCCTACGAAGGTGCATTCCGCGACGATGCCGACCGGGTGCGGGTGGCCAACACCACCCGCTGGCTGATCTATCACTACAAGAGCACCGGACAGGATGCGAAAGCCCGCGAGGTGGCGGATCACAATGCGGAGGTTTTTTCCGCACGTGGTCTCGATTCCGCACTCGCACTCGCCATCGAGGAAAAGGATTTCAAGCGCGCGAAAAAAATCGCGGCGGACATTGCGGAGAGATATGATGATCCCACCTACATTCCGATCGCCGCCTGGTATGCCGGCGGCGACAAGAAGGCTCTGACGCGTGTTTTTCCGGACGGTCTGAAAGAGGTGGCTGCCGCCGACTTCGATGGTTCAAAGCCGGTGAAAGGAATCCGCATTGATTCGAACAGCAGCGTCACCCGTGCGGTCGGCCTCAAGGCGGGCGACGTGATTCTCGCCATCGATGGGAAGCGGTTGGAAACCATGCCGCAGTATTACATGGTCCTGAGCTCGCAACTGGGCCCGCAAACACGCATCATCTATCGGCGCGGAAAGAAAATCGAGGAAGTCGGATGTCAGTTGCCCGACAGGCGGTTGGGAGTGGATGTACACGTGGTGGGCGAACTCGCGAACTGAGACAATCAGCCGCGCGCCCGCTCCAAGCGGTGAACGAGGGTTTTCCTCGCGGTGGAATATCGGAAGCGTTGGACCCGATAGATTTCCGCCTTTTCACCTCCGTTTTTCATGATCCAGATGGAAATACCGAAGATCGGAAAGCTCAGCAGGGCCATGCCCCACACCCCGTTGGTGATGCATCCGAGGATCCAGGCGATTCCAGCCCCGATACCGACAATTCCAGCCAGGATTGATGCTGCGGCGGAGGGTTCGCACAACTGACCCTTCTCGTCGCGGTCCAGCGCTGCGTTCCTGAATTTCTCCCACTCGCGGTCCAGATTCTCCAGATCGTTCTGGAGTTCCAGGACCTTGAGTTTCTGCGCCAGGTGATCGGTGGTGCGCTCGATCTTGTCGAGCTGCCTGGAATGCGTGACGGTGGTGTCGTGAACGATTTCCAGCCGCGCGTTGCAATAGTTGCACGTGACGTAGCGGATCGACTCGTCGATCTGCAGATCCGCGCCGCAGCCTTGGCAGCAAACTTTGGTGACTTTCATTACCAGCGATCAGGCTTTTTTTGCAAACACCAGTCCGCTGCGGGACGGGGTGTAGATCTGCATCACGCCATCC